>CAVKOP010000110.1:0-6696 GCA_963657835.1 Lachnospiraceae bacterium
GACTGGCTGTGTCCTAATTTTTCACCGATTAAGCCTAATTTCATTTTGCATCATCCCTTCTGTGTCAGCCGGGTAATTTCCCAATATTTTGAAATACTTGCAAGTCCGCTCCAATGCACGCAGCGTACGTACTACGCCTGGATCTTGGAGGCTCCCCATGACATCGATATGGAAAAAATATTCAAAGGGATGCCCTTCGATGGGTCGAGATTCCAAATGGGTCATATTCATATCATTATAAAAGAAGTGACCCAGGACATGGTACAGAGCACCGGGAGCATGATGTACCGTCAAAACCAGCGTGATTTTATCGGCGCCTTCGATGTCTTCAGCCTGCGGCGCAATGACAAAAAAGCGGGTAAAATTCGTATGGTTGTCATTGATATTGCGTTCCAGCATTGTAAGGCCGTACATTTCTGCAGCCGTACTATTGGCAACCGCAGCGATATCATGGCGCTGTTCTTTCTGCACCAGCTGCGCGCTTTGCGATGTACTGAAATACGGCTGCAGTTTCCAATCCGGATGGGTATTGAAATAATTGCGGCACTGCGCTAATCCCTGGGGATGTGAATATACGGTATAAATATCTTCCAGCCGGGTACCCGGTATGGTCAGCAAATGATGTTCAACTTTAACATATTTTTCGCCGACAATATGACAGTTCAGCCGGTGTATCAAATCGTACACTTCCGTAATGCCGCCTGTTGTGGAATTTTCAATAGGAAGTACGCCATAGCGGACTGTGCCGTCGGCTACGGTCTGCACCAAATCGGCAAATTGTCCATAATAGGACGGCTCTATGGATTTCCCTGCAAAATGCTCTTTCATGGCCCGATAACTGTAGGAACCAGGCGTGCCAAAACACCCTACAGGCATGCTATACTCATCAACGGACATAGTTTCACATCCTTTTCGCTCCGATATACATATCCAGCAGTGTCCATGCGGCTGCCGCTTCTACGACAGGTACAGCCCGCTGCACAATGCAGGGGTCATGCCGGCCTGTAATTTCCAGCGTGCAGTTTTTTTGGGTATCTGTATCGATTGTCTGCTGGGGCTGACTGATAGATGGAGTCGGCTTGACCGCCAGCCGAAATAAGACAGGCATGCCGTTGGTAATGCCGCCGTTGATGCCGCCGTTGTGATTTGTCCGGGTTTTGACAACATGCTGGTCGTAATAAAAGGCATCATTGGCCTGCGATGCCCGCATCGAAGCCAATGCAAAGCCGTCGCCAAATGCTATACCCTTGACAGCCGGAATAGAAAACATCATTTGACTGAGCTGACTTTCTACAGAATCAAAAAAAGGATCTCCCATGCCTGCCGGCAGTCCCTGTATGATGCATTCGATGATACCGCCGACTGAATCCTGGTCCTGTTTTGCTGCCAGGATTTCGGCTTCCATGGCTGCCGCTTTATCAGTATCCAGTACAGGCAGCGTATGGGCTTTCAAGTCCTGCAAGAGCGTTGTTTTTTCTCCCAGCGGGGAAAAATTTCTGTCGCATACACTGCCAATTTGTAAAATATGCGCGCCAATCACCACGCCGTGCCGGGCTAAAATCTGTGAAGCAACAGCACCGGCAAATACAAGCGGTGCCGTCAGCCGGCCGGAAAAATGGCCGCCGCCGCGATAATCATTATAGCCGCCATAGCGGATTTTACCGCTGTAATCGGCATGACCGGGCCGCATCACATGGCGCAACTGGTCATAATCCTTCGAATGATGGTCGCCGTTGACGATGCGCATGCAAAGCGGCGTTCCTGTCGTATGGCCGTTAAAATAGCCGCTGTCTATGGTAAAGGCATCTTTTTCTGACCGCGCCGTAGAGAGGGCGTTTTTTCCCGGCGCGCGCCGTGCCATTTCCGTGCGGACAGCATCCCAGTCGATGACTTCTCCTGCCGGCAGGCCGTCTAAGACGGCACCGATAGCCGTACCATGAGATTCACCGAAAATAGTCACTGTCGTATACTTGCCAAATGTATTCATCTGCTATCCTTTCTGTTCGTATTCGCCGCCCAGCGCTGCAAAATCTTCCCAAAACGCAGGATAGGATTTGCGAACGCAAGACGCGCCAGTAATCGTCAGCGGCTGCTGACAGCGCTGTGAAGCGACTGCTAGTGCCATTGCTATGCGATGGTCGTTCCAACCATCGACTGTACCGCCGGTAAAGCCGGATACGCCGTGAATGAGCAGGCCTTCCGGTTCTTCTTCTATATGCGCGCCGATTTTGTTCAGCTCGACGGCCATGGCGTGCAGGCGGTCGCATTCTTTCAGCCGCACTCTTGCCGCATGAGTAATATGCGTCACCCCGCTGCTGCAAGAAGCAACCACTGCCAGTACGGGCACCAAATCGGGGCAATCTTCTACATCAATAGTTCTGCCTGCCGTTTGGCTAGGTACTGCCTGTACCCCTTCGGCTGCATATATAACGGCACCACCCATATCCTGCAACATGGAAACAATGGCTTCATCGCCCTGTGACGAATGCTGCCGCAGTCCCGTACAGGTAACAGGCCTGCCAAGAAGTCCGGCAGACAACCAAAACGCGGCCTGTGAATAATCGCCCTCAACGGTATACGCCCCTGGCCGATAGGACTGGTTTCCCGGAATACGGAACGTGTTTTTGCCATCCCACTGTACCTGCACGCCGTGGCGGGCCATGCAGTCCAAGGTCATTGTGACATAGCTGAGAGATTCCAATGCGGTTGTGCTTTCCAATACCGAATCGCCGTCCAGCAGCGGCAGGGTCAGCAACAGTCCTGTAAAAAATTGAGAGCTGACATTGCCTGCCAAGGCATAGCAGCCTGGCTGCAGCTTTCCCTGAATCGTCAAGGGCAGGCCGCCGTCCGTCAGTGTATAAGCAATCTGATGGTCTGCAAAGATTTGATAATACGGGTCCAGAGGCCGCTTGGGCAGTTTTCCCTGACCGATAAACGTAACCGTCTGATTATGGAGCAGACTGACTGGAATGAGAAAGCGCAGCGTCGAGCCGGACTCACAGCAGTCTGCCGTGACGGCTTTTTTCTGCTGCCGCACACCGCCCTGCACGCGATACGCCGTACGCCCCGGATAGGCAGACGGGATTTCTTCTATCTTGGCTCCCAAGGCCTGCAGTACGCGGCATGTTGCTTCTATATCCTGAGAAACAGAAATGTTTTCGACGATACTTTCTCCGGCAGCCAGGGCCGCGCAAATTAAATCCCGATGGCCGATGCTTTTGGAAGACGGAATAGACACCGTGCCGCTAAGTGCTTTGGGTGTAATACATATATCCATTTATTCTATATCTGCCTTTCGTATATATTTCGGCAATTCTTCTGCCTGTATAGGAAGGAGTTTGCTTTTGCCAATTTCCTGCAGAACAATCAAGGTGATTTGACTGCCTCTTTTTTTCTTATCGTTGCTGATATACTGCAGCAAGTCGTCTGCCGCGGCTGCTACTTGGACAGGCAGGCCATATTGTTTGACAACCCGGACAAGCCGTGCTGTCGTCCCGGCCTGGGTAATCCCCATCTGTTCCGTTACGGCCGTAAGCATGACCATGCCGGCCGCTACGCCTTCACCGTGCGTGTAGTAACCATAGCCGTAACAGCGTTCAATGGCATGACCAATGGTATGCCCAAAGTTGAGGAGCATCCGTTCTCCCAAATCCAGTACATCCCGTTCCACGATGCGCGCTTTGATGGCGCAGCAGCATTCAATCATTTCTTCCCAATGCGCTGAAATCGTGTCGTCATTTGCTTGTTCCAGCAGTTCAAACAGCTTGGCATCTTGAATGCAGCCGTATTTAATCACTTCGCCCAGTCCGTCGTGAATAAACCGTTTGGGCAAAGTCTGCAGCAAGTTCGGGTCGATGAGGACGCCTTTCGGCTGATAAAAGCTGCCTGCCTGGTTTTTGCCGCTCGGCAGGTCAATGCCTACTTTGCCGCCGACACTGCTGTCTACTTGAGAAATAATCGTCGTCGGTATTTGGATAAACGGAATGCCTCGCAAAAATGTCGCTGCCGCAAAACCACCCAAGTCGCCGACCACGCCGCCGCCAAAGGTAATAATGCAGTCACTGCGCGTAATGCCTGCGTCAGACAGCTTTTTATATAATGTTAATAATTCACTGCTGTTTTTGCTTTTTTCTCCTGCCGGAAAAATAAGCCGATGCACGCAGAATCCTTCGTCCTGCAGCGTCTTTTCCAGCCGGCTGCCGTATAATCCGTCTACGGTATCATCACTAATAACAGCGACGTGCTGCGCCTTGGTCAGGTTCCGCACATACTTGCCGGCACGGTCCAACAGCCCGTTTTCTATGGTAATCGTATAGGAATCTTTTCCTAAATCAACGTATATTTGTTTCATGAACTAATTCCCTTCTCCGCATAGCGGCTTGCTGCAAATACTGGGTCATATTTTTAGCGTCTTCCTGCTCCAGCATAATCGAAAAAGCACGCAGTGAATCGCTGAAGCGGCGGATTTCATATAAAAGATTGTCCTTGTTGGACAAAAACAACTGCGTCCATAAGGGGGCGTTAATGTCTGCAACGCGTGTTCCGTCTCGAAAACTGCCGGCAACAAAAAATTTTGTCAACGGATTCATGGCGTCACTGTTGACAAGCGCTGTAGCCAAAACGTGCGGCAGGCTGCTCGTATACGCAATGAACTGGTCGTGTTCCTGCGGATTCACAGTCACGACGTGCGAACATCCCAAGGCTTTGGCCATATCCCGAATGATTTGGATATGGACCGGTGTATTGCCTGGCGTCGGCACAATAATATAGTTGGCCTTGTGGAAAATTTCTGCCTGGGCCATGCCATAGCCCCGGCCTTCCCGGCCTGCCATCGGATGACCGGGCACGAAATCCATACGGTCCGGCAAAAGGCTGCGTATTTGTTCTGCCGTATTTCCCTTGATGCCGGCCACATCGGTCAGCAGTACGTCTTCTTTAAAATGAATAACGTTGTCTGCAATAAAAGCTATCATCGCATCCGCTGCCATGCAGAAAATCAGTATATCCGCTTTCTGCAACGCATCAGTTCCTGCAGTATACCCTTCATCAATCACGCCGTCTGCCTTTGCCTGTGCCAGTGCCGCTTCATCGATATCAACAGCCAGAATATGCTGCACGCCCAGCCGCCGCAGCCCCTTGGCATACGAGCCGCCAATTAGGCCCAGTCCTATAATTCCTATCGTTTGATTTATAAAAAAACTGCTGTCTCCATTTTCCATGGTCTACCCCCGTTATGTATCACTTCTGCGTCTTTACTTATTATACTTCTCTGCCTACAATCGGCGCAATCTGCCGCAAGGATTGCATCAAATGATCAAACATCTGCGGCGTAATCGACTGTGCACCGTCACACCAAGCATTTGCCGGGTCATTGTGTACTTCTACCATAATGCCGTCAGCACCGGCTGCCACAGCCGCTTTGGCCAGGGCTTCTACCATCCAGCGTTTTCCCGTTGCATGACTGGGGTCTACGATGACCGGTAAATGGCTTTGATGCTTAACTGCTAAAACAGCGCTCAAATCCAGGGTATTTCTCGTGTACGTTTCAAAGGTACGAATGCCGCGTTCGCATAAAATGACATTGTGGTTGCCGCCGGCCATAATGTATTCTGCCGACATGAGCCATTCTTCAATGGTTGCGCACAATCCTCGTTTGAGGAGGACCGGCTTATTGATTTTGCCGACAGCTTTCAGCAAATCAAAATTCTGCATGTTGCGGGCACCAATTTGGATAATATCTACGTTGTCATCCAAAAAGAGGTCGAGCTTGTCGGCCGACATAATTTCCGTAACGACGGGCAGGCCTGCTTTTTTGCCGGCTTGGCACAGCATATCCAAGCCTTTGTCCCGCAGCCCCTGGAAGGAGTACGGCGAAGTACGAGGTTTGAAGGCGCCGCCGCGAAGCATAGTCGCTCCCGATGCTTTGATATCTCTGGCAATGCCTTCAATTTGTTCCGGCGATTCGACAGAGCAGGGACCTGCCATGATGGCGAGTTTTTTGCCGCCGATTTGCGTATTGCCGACTTGAATGACCGTGTCTTCCGGATGGAATGCCCGGCTGGCCCGTTTGTACGGTTCTTCTACGCGGATGACATTTTCTACATATTCATAGCCGCGAATCTGGTCTTCATCAATAGCCGCCGTGTTGCCGACGAGTCCCAGCAGTGTCTTGCGGGCGCCTTTACTGATATCTATCTGCAGGCCCTTAGCGCGAATCATGGCCGTCAATTTGTCTGTGAATTCTTTCGGTGCGTTTGGTTTTAGTACAATAATCATTTTTCCTCATCCCTTCATAATAAAAAAAGCAGACTCACATGAGCCTGCCTGGTTGCTTTCAATCAAAAGTGAATTACAGCTGTTCTCTTATCCTGCTAAAGAACTAAGCGATGCTATCGGTTGAAGTTTTCTCATGTGTACATGCTGCTTATAGAATTTGTCGTAGCAAAAATAGCCAGCGCTAAAATAAAGATAGCCCCAGCTAAAGTATGTAAAGACGTATTCAATTGCATCATGTATGAATGAGATATTTTTCATTTGGATAACTCCCTTTGTGCAATTTCAAAAATTCGTTGGTGTCATTGTATACCTTTCGCCTGTATCTTGTCAATACAATCTGCCTAAAGTTTTTTAGCTCGATGACAATAAACGTTTTACTTCTGCAGGTTCATGTTTACAAAAAAAAAGTCTGTGTTATAA
>CAVKOP010000111.1:0-1292 GCA_963657835.1 Lachnospiraceae bacterium
CAGCTTTTATTATGGTCAATTTGGAACGCTCCGGTGATGTCGATGAATTTCGCCAAAGAATCGTCCAATTCCCGCAAGTATTGGAATGCCATCATGTCGTTGGCGCTTTTGACTACTTGCTGAAAGTACTTGTCAAAACTCCGGATGATTTGGAACAATTCCTCATGGAAGAACTCAATGAAATCCCGACGGTTTCCTCATCGCAGACATTTATGTGTTTATCGACATTAAAAGAAGAATGGAACGTATAGTATAACAGCCAAAGGGGCTGTCGCGTTGTGCGGCAGCCCCTTTTATTGATGCGGATTTTGTTATGGTCAATCATCTAAATACTGCACGTGTTGAATTCCCGTAATCCCAAGTCCGGGTGCGTCGGAGACAGTAATTTCTTTTTCTTGGAAAACAGCACCACCCAAGATAGGATCTTGCGAGCAGAGGACCGGGCCGTCTAAATCGATACGGGTAATGATGTGTTTGGCACACGCTAGGTGGACAGCGGCATTGACGCTTACTTTTGCTTCCAGCATGCAGCCAATCATACATTCTACGCCGTAGACTTCTGCCAAGGTAGCGATTTTTAATGCATTCGTCAAGCCGCCGCATTTCATGAGTTTGATATTGATTAAATCGGCAGCCTGCATTTGCAGGATTTTTAATGCATCTTCTACGGAAAAGACGCTTTCGTCGGCGAGAACGGGAACGTAAGAATGCGCTGTAACGTACTTTAGTCCGTTTATGTCATGAGCCGGTACCGGCTGTTCTACGAGTTCGATATCGAGGCCTTTGTCCTGCATTTGCTGGAGAAGCATGACGGCCTGCTTTGGTTTCCAGGCTTGGTTGGCATCGATGCGAATGCGAATATGCGGGCCAACTGCGTTGCGAATGGCTTCTAGACGCATAATGTCCAGTGAAGGGTCTATGCCGACTTTAACTTTCAGCGTATCGTAGCCCCGCTGCACAGCTGCCAGGGCATCTTTGGCCATTTCTTCCGGTGCGTTGACGCTGATGGTAATATCTGTAATGAGTTTGCTGCGGCCGGCTCCCCACATTTTGTAGACGGGAATACCATATTTTTTGCCGTATAAATCCCACAGCGCCATATCAGCAGCCGCTTTGGCAGAATTGTTTTTGACAATGCAGTGCTGTACATCCCGGGTCAGCGTTTCAAAATCATCTATGTCACGACCGATTAAAGTTTTAATGATATGGTCTTGGAAGGCGCCGATAATAGAGCCTGTTGTATCGCCGGTTACGGCACCTGTTGGTGGTGCTTCACCATATCCGACAGCGCC
>CAVKOP010000111.1:1302-6633 GCA_963657835.1 Lachnospiraceae bacterium
GACAGCGCCTGTATCGGTGTGAATTTCCACGATAATGTCTTCTACACTGTTTACTTGCCGCAGTGCTGTTTTAAATGGAACCCGCAGGGGAACAGAAATGCGTCCTAAACGGATTTTAGTAATTTTCATATGTGTAATACCTCCTCATACTATTACTATACTATACTTATGCATAAAACAACATACTTTGAGAAAAAGTAAAAAGACCCGTACACTCGCAGAATATAAAACGTCTGCGTGCTGCCGGGTCTTTATCATTGCCATATTAGAAAGTAGGGCCTTCGTTGGCAATACATATGATTTTTTTACATTATCGTAAATCGTATATGCTTAATCTTCTTTGATATGGCCGTCGATGGTTATCGTTGTTACCTGCCAAGGGATATATTTGCCGCTTTGCTGCAGGGCTTTCTTGGCTGCCACTTCCAGTCCGCCGCAGCAGGGAACTTCCATACGGACAATTGTTACGGATTTGATGTCATTTCCTTTGATAATTTCTGTGAGTTTTTCAGAATAATCGATATTGTCCAGTTTGGGGCAGCCGATGAGCGTCACTTTATTGCGAATGAAATCTTGATGGAAGCTGGCATAGGCATAGGCCGTGCAGTCTGCCGCAATGAGAAGATGCGCGCCGTCAAAATATGCAGCGTTTACCGGTGCCAGTTTGATTTGTACAGGCCATTGACGGAGCTGGGATGATTGTGCCAGCGGTGAGGTCGGAGCAGAAGAGACTGTTGATGAAATCATCTGCGCCAGCTGGCCGGGACAGGTATGAGAAATCGTGCGGGCTTGGCTGCCGGGACAGCCGCCTTTTTTGTATTCTCTGCCTTGGGCTTTCATATTAGCTTTGACGGCTTCTTCGTCATAGGCGACCGTATCTTTTTCAATAAAAGAAATTGCATCTGTTGGGCAATGCGGCAGACAGTCGCCGAGGCCGTCGCAGTAATCATCGCGCATGAGCTGGGCTTTGCCGTTTACCATAGCGATGGCGCCTTCATGACAGGCAGCGGCACACGCACCGCAGCCATTGCATTTTTCTTTATCAATATGAATAATTCTTCGAATCATAGTAGGTATACCTCCGTATATTCGTTGTGTTATATAAGGGTTTTAGATTTATCTTACGTGAAAAGTATATTATAATGAGAATAGAAATGCTGTTGTATTTGCAACAGCAGCATCATTTTTTTGAATATGCTGACAGATAGGGGGAACGAAATGAAAAAACATTTGCTTATTATTCGCAATTCCGAGCTTTTTAGTGGCATATCCGGTGAAGAAATCGGTTCACTCTTAGAAGAAATGCCTGTTAAGCGGCAGACATACAGCAAGGGAAACTTTATTTTTTATGCCGGCGATGCTGTGCGTTATATTCATATTGTTTTAACAGGTGTCGTTCATATCGTACAAGAGGATTATTGGGGAAACCGCAACATCTTGACGCAGGTTCGCCCAGGCGGCATGTTTGGAGAAGCCTTTGCCTGTCTTCCCGATTCGGTAGCAACGGTCAGTGTGATTGCCATGGAAGATACAGACGTCCTTTGCATCGATGTGAGTCAGTTCCTTTTGGCTTCCCGTGTACTGACGGTGCCGCAGGGGAAATTTGTGATGAATTTGCTGTCTGTTATGGCGCGGCGCAATCGGCAGCTGACTGAAAAAATACGGTATATTACGCAGCGTTCGACGCGAAAGAAGATTATGTTTTATCTCTCTGACGAAGCGCTTAGGCAGCATTCTCATTCCTTTACCCTGCCGTTTAATCGGCAGCAGCTGGCAGATTTTCTTTCTGTAGACAGGAGCGCCATGTCAGCAGAACTGAGTAAAATGAAGCGGGACGGCCTGATTGATTATTATAAAGACCAATTTGTGCTGAAACAAGTACATGAAAGAAAAGGGCTTGCATGATTGGCAAGCCCTTTTGACCCTGAACGAAATGGGAATACAGTTTTTAAATGTTAGTGCAAATGAGGAAGAATGTGGCCCATTTTGTTTTTCTTGGTTTCCAAGTAAAATTCATCAAATTTTTGTGCTTTCATTTCAATGGGGACACGTTCTACGATTTCTACGCCGAAGCCTTCTAAGCCGTAGATTTTTTCCGGATTATTGGTCAGCAGGCGAAGTTCTTTGGCACCGAGGTCCTGAAGAATTTGCGCGCCAATCCAATATTCCCGCAAGTCCGGTGCAAAGCCGAGTTTTTCATTGGCTTCGACCGTATCATAGCCTTGTTCCTGCAGCACATAGGCTTTCAGTTTATTGATTAAGCCTATGCCGCGTCCTTCTTGTCGCATATAGAGAAGAACGCCGCGGCCTTCTTTGTTAATCTGTGTCATGGCAGCTGCCAGCTGTTCACCGCAGTCACAGCGGCGTGAGCCGAAAACGTCGCCTGTCAGGCATTCGGAATGAACACGGCAGAGAAGGTTTTTGCCGTCGCCGATGTCGCCTTTGACGAGTGCGACGTGATGTTCTCCCGTCAAATCATTGATATATCCATAAATTTTGAATTCGCCGTATTTGGTCGGCATTTTTGCGACCGCTTCGCGGACAACGTGTTTGTCATGACGGCGGCAGTAATTTTGCAGGTCATGAATCGTAATAAATTTGAGACCGTATTGGTCGGCAATATCCCAAAGCTGCGGCGTGCGCATCATCGTACCGTCGTCAGCCATGATTTCGCAGCAGAGGCCGACTTGTTTGAGTCCTGCCAGGCGCATCAGGTCTACGGTTGCTTCCGTATGGCCGTTGCGGGTCAGTACGCCGCCTCGTTTGGCAATCAGCGGGAAATTGTGTCCTGGACGGCGGAAGTCTTCCGGTTTAGCCGATTCTTCCGTGCATTTGCGGGCTGTAAGCGCGCGTTCTACGGCAGAAATACCTGTCGTAGTATCGACATGGTCGATGGATACGGTAAAAGCTGTTTCGTGATTATCTGTATTTTCACTGACCATAGGCGGTAGTCCTAATTTATGAGCGTATTCGATGCTCATGGGCATGCAGATAAGTCCTTTGCCGTGCATAGCCATGAAATTCATGTTTTCTGTTGTGCAGTATTGTGCAGCGCAAATAAAATCGCCTTCGTTTTCCCGGTCCGGATCGTCAGTAACGATAATAATATGCCCGGCCTGCAGTGCCTCAATGGCTTCTTCAATGGTGTTGAATTTTCTCTTTTCGTTTTCCACTAGTAAAACCTCCTGAATATATAAAGCCCTGACCATCACAGGGATGTCAGGGCCTTTTAGTCATATGCAATAACGCTGCTTGAACACAGCGTACCGTATCTTCTTCCATCCAGACTATACTGTCGGTTTTGGAATTACACCAAATCCTGAGCCTATGCTCCTACGCCGAAGCGTTCGCGGACTATACCGCCGATCGGGAATTTCACCCTGCCCTGAAGATATGCTTTTTACGTACTTCATTATACACGGTCCCTGCATAGATTGCAAGAGACGCAGCGAACACAGCGTTTGCTAACGGGAATCGCAGACTATTCTACATCAAAAATTTTGCCGGGATTGAGAATATTGTTGGGGTCCAGCGCCTTTTTGACAGCCTTCATCATCGCCAGTTCATCCGGGTTGGTGAATTCTTCCATCAGGTGTTTGCGTTTGAAGCCAATGCCGTGTTCGCCGGAAAGACGGCCGCCGTGCGCATAAATGAATGTATATAATTCCTGCTGATTGGCTTTGACGCGCTGGTCCCAATCTTCATAGGAGGCGTCTTCATTTTTTAAAATATTCAAATGGATGTTGCCGTCACCGGCGTGGCTGGCAATACGGGTGATGAGGTTGTATTTTTTGGCCAAACGGAGAATTTCATCGAGCAGAAGCGGTTCCTGGTCTACGGGAACGACGACATCTTCTTTGCTGACGATGAGGCTTTCTGCACGAACTGCTTCTGCAAAGGCCTTGCGTGCCTGCCAGATTTTGTTGTGGTCAGCGACCAGTACAGATGAGGCGCCGTTGGCCGTGCAAAGTTCATCCAGCGTGACTGCTTTATCATCCAGGTCATCGTCACTAACGCCTTCGACTTCGACGATAAGATAACAGCCTGTGTCACTTCCCTGGAGTGTTTCTCCCAAATAGTGTTCTACCGATTTGATGGTGATGTTGTCCATGTATTCGACGCACGTCGGAATGATGCCGCTTTTAATGATTTTATTAACCGTGCCGATTGCTTGGTCCGGATTTTCGTAAATGGTCAGCAAATCCAATGTATGCTGCGGTTTGGGCAGGAGTTTGACGGTTGCCTTGGTAATAATGCCCAGCGTGCCTTCGGAGCCGATAATCAGCTGGTCCAGGCAATAGCCGGTCGATTGCTTTTGCAGACGGGCGCCGAGTGTGACGATTTTTCCGATAGGATTGACGATTTCGACGGCATACACTTGATGCCGCGTCGTGCCGTATTTGACTGCCCGGTTGCCGCCGGCATTGGTAGCAATGTTGCCGCCAATAAAACAGGAATCACCGCTGCAGGGGTCGCCGGCATAAAAAAGCCCTTTTGCTTCGGCTGCTTTTTGTAAATCCGAAGTACGGACGCCTGGTTCAACGACAGCATACAGCGCTGTTTCATTGATTTCCAAAATATGGTTCATTTTTTCTGTAGACAAGACGATGCCGCCGTAGGTAGGCACGGCACCGCAGGCTAGCCCCGTGCCGGCACCGCGGGGGACAATAGGAAAATGATACGCATTGGCCAGTTTTACAATAGCCGCTGTTTGCGCCGCCGATTCGACGAAAACGACAGCTTCCGGCATGTGATGATATGCCGGATCCGTTACTTCGTCGTGTGAATAGGGCTGCATGAGTTCTGCATCTGTGAGCACATTTTTATCGCCTGCAACAGCACGTAATTTTGAAAGTATTTCTTCTGAAATTTTAGTATATGACATAATTCAATCCCTCTTTTGCCAAATAAAATAAACATAAGGTACTATTAAAACATAAGAAAAAATTTTATTAGTACTATTATATAGAAGTGATGTAGATTTTTAAAGACTTATTTAGGAGTAAAATCTGAAAAAGTCTTTAACTTAAAGACGAATCAAGGTATACTATAGAATAAGAATGGAATGAAAGTACGTAAAGGAGTAAAGGTATGGCAGAAAAACGAATGACGAGCCTGGAACGAAGACGGCTGCGTCGGCGTAGAAAGGCAAAACGAAATACCTCTCTTTCTAAATATAAAATTGCCGTAATCATCGTTTTGATTTTGGGTACCCTCATTTTAGGGGAAAAGGGCTACAGTTTATACCAGCTTCATGAGGAAATGCGGCATACGCTGCAGCAGGAACAGAGCCTGCGGGATGAAAACGAACGGCTCAAGCAGCGTAAGGAC
>CAVKOP010000112.1:0-6527 GCA_963657835.1 Lachnospiraceae bacterium
GCTGTCATCGCCAAGACCGCCAAGCGAGCACGAATCGATTTTTTCACCTGCATCACCTCACAAAACTAATATGTTATAATGCCGGATCTTTGACGCCATTGGCAGCAAACGCTTTAGCCCTGTCAATGCAGGTACCGCATGTACCGCAAGGTGTATCGCCGCCTTCATAGCAGCTCCACGTCAATTCATACGGCACATGCAGCCGCAGTCCCTCTTTGACTACACCGGCTTTATTCCAAGCCAGCAGCGGTGCTTCCAAATGGCAGGTTCTGCCAGATCCTTCATAAATGGCTGTGTTCATTGCGTTTTCAAACTCCGGCGTACAGTCCGGATAGGCTCTGCCGGCCGCATCATCTGCATGGGCTCCATAATAAATAACGCTGGCACCTACGCTGATAGCTATAGCCGCAGCATACGACAAAAACAGCCCGTTGCGAAACGGCACGTATGTAGCAATCGTTCCCTGGCCGCCTATTTCAGCCAGCTGCTTGGCATAGGATTCATGCTCAATCTGCTGCGTGCTTCCCTGCAGCAGCGGGCAGTCACTTAACGCAAAAGCCTGCGATAAATTCGTTTCCTGATGCGCAACACCATAAAACGCCGCTACCTTGCGGGCTGCTTCCAATTCTTTGGCATGCTTCTGCCCATAATATGCCGTCAGTGCCAAGACATTTTCTTTACCGTATTTTTCGACAGCCATTGCCAGGCATGTCGTCGAATCGACACCGCCGCTAAGCAATACAACACATTCCATGTATAATTCCACCCTTCTTTTTAGTTCATTCCCTCGAATTGCCCTTATTATAACAACACCCCAGGACGTTTACAACCTGGGGTACGATTTCATTTTTTCTTCCACACGGCGCCCTGCGCCACAATCAGCAAAATACCTGCCAAAATCAAAACCATGCCCAACGTGGTATGCCAATACATCTTCTCACCCATGCACAAAATCCCGCAAATGACGCCGACAACCGGCACACCCAGGGACGCCACACCGGCTTTGCTCGCTTCCATATGCGTCAAAATATAGTTCCACAAGAAAAAGGAAACAGCAGATGCCAGTACGCCGCTGTACACCCAGCAGGCAACAGACATCGTATTCCAAACAATCGTCCCTTGTTCAAAACACAGCATGTACAGCAGTAAGAAAACCGCTCCCGCCGTAATCTGCCAAGTCGTATACTGAATCATCGTGCAGTCATTTTCCTGTCCCTGCCGCTGCATGACTGCATTCTGCCGCTTGACAATGATGCCGGCCGCTGCCCAGGCGGCGGCCCCGCCGGCAGTCAGCAAAATTCCCGTAACATCGCCGACAATATCCACTTTCATCAACACGCACATGCCCAGCATGCTGAGGGCAATGCCGATGATTTTGCGCCTCGTCAGTTTTTCATGCAAAAAGAAATAAGCCATTACACTCATCCATACAGGCATGCTGTAGTTGACAACAGCCGCCAGGCCGGCCCCTAGTGACTGCATGCCGACTTGAATAGCCGCATTATTGACGGCAATCTGCAGAATACCTGTAATAATAATCCACGGCCAGTACCGCCGCGGCGGCAGCGGAATACGGCACCATGCCGTAAAGGCCAACAACACGGCCGCTCCCAGCAAAAACCGATAGCAAGAAAATGCAATCGGCGGAAAAAAGAGATTGGCCTCTTTCATGACAACCCAGTTGAATCCCCAAAGTACGTATAATAGCAACAATGCCTTAACCATACCATATCCTCCCCGCATCTATCCAAATCATTTTTATTATAAACGAGTTTGTCTAAAAAAAGAAGTACAATGCCTCCCATCCGTCAGATTGAAAAATCCAACGAAGAGGAGGCACTTTTTCTTTGTATAGTATTGAATACTGTTATAAATTACTTCAAGTGATTTTTTCCGCCGGCAGCCGTATAGAAGATAAATGCCAAGAAAATACCGGCCAGACAGAACCAAATGGTCAGCATCGTCGTCCCTTGTTTAACGAACATATCATAATAGCCTTTGATGTAAATAGTAATAATCAACAGCGGCAGTATATAAAGCAAATAACTGCGCAGGGACGACGGCAGGTTTCGTCCTTTCCCATCATTGGCTTCGCTCAGGAAATGCTGCCAGCCCCAGCCGTTTTTCTTGACACAAAACAGAACAAAGGCCAAACTACCCAACGGCAACAGATTGTTGGAAACGATGAAATCTTCCAAATCCAGTACGCCGCTTCCCGGACCCAAAGGCTGAAAAGCACTCCACAGATTGAAGCCCAGCACGCAGGGAATGCTCAAGATAACGATGAGGACGCCATTGATAACAACACTCCGCTTGCGGCTCCATCCATAGAGATCCATGCCGAAAGCGAGGATATTTTCAAAAACAGCAATAACGGTAGACAAGGCGGCGAAGGACAGAAAAATAAAGAAGAGCATGCCCCAAAAACGGCCGCCGGGCATCATCGTGAACAGATTCGGAATCGTCAGGAAAATCAAGGACGGGCCGGCATCGGGCTGAATACCATAGGCAAAGCAGGCCGGAATAATAATGAAGCCCGCCATCAGCGCTACAAACGTATCCAGTGCCGTAATGGTCGTCGCTTCACCGAAAAGACTGCGGCCATGCGGCAAATACGCTCCAAAAATCAACATAGCCCCAATCCCAATGGACAACGTGAAGAAAGCCTGGCTCATGGCAGCGTAAATAACATTGCCCCAGCCCAGTGTGTTTATCATTTCCCAATTGGGAACCAAGTAGAAAGCAATCCCCTTTTCAGCGCCATCCAAGAACAAGGAATGGACAGCCAAAATAATCATCAAAAACAGCAAGGCTGTCATCATCCATTTCGTAATCCGTTCGACGCCTTTTTGAATGCCAAAATAACAGACACCAAAACCAAGAATACAAGTAACGACTGTCCAGAAAAGCATCGTCGTCGGCTCTTTCAGCATCGTACTAAATGTTGTACCAATAAACTGGGTGGATGCTTCGACAAATGTTCCATTCAAATGAAGCCAGCAATAATAAAGCATCCAGCCCGTAACTGTCGTATAATACATCATCAGCATATAACAGCCTACTATACTGATTCCCTTGAAGCGATGCCAGCGGCTGCCGGCCGGTTCGAGGACATCAAAACTTTTGGCCGCACTGCAGCGGCTGCCTCTGCCGATAGCAAATTCACAGACCATGACAGGAATCCCCATAATCAAGAGGAACAGCAAATAAATCAAAATAAAAGCAGCCCCGCCAAACTGGCCGCAGAGATACGGAAACTTCCAAACATTCCCGATACCAATAGCACAGCCGGCACTGACTAGGATAAATCCCAAACGGGAGCTGAACGCTTTCGTAGCAATATTTTTTTCAGACACAAAAACACCTCATTTCAAACTAAAACTATACTATATAAAGACTGTTCTATTATAACAAAAATAAAGCGTTGTTAAAATACATGCGCCCTATTCTTTCACGCAGTCAAAACAGAGACTGTAACATAATACGTTTTACTATCATGTTCTTTCTTTAAAAATTTTTAGCTTTGAGTTTTAAGTTTGAAAAAAATGAATCGTAATGCTGTAAGCTATGCATTTAAAATTGTATAGTAAAAGGGTGGGACAAAATGGACTAAAAATTCTCATTTTTTTACGACCCTATGCGGTGTATTTCACAATCAGTTCCGCGGTGCATACATGATAATCGCTACACCGACTAATGCCACTATGCCGCCAACTATGTCATAAAAATCTGGTACAACATGGTCGATTTTCCATCCCCAAAGAATCGATAAAACAATAAAAATACCGCCGTATGCCGCATATACTTTGCCAAAATCAGCACTTTCCGGCTGCAGCGTAGGTATGATTCCATAAAAAATTAAAATAACAGCACCGAGTACACCGTACCACCAAGCCTTTCCATCCCGCAGCCAAAGCCAAATCATATAGCCACCGCCAATTTCAAAAACGCCGGCCAAGATAAAATAAAACAATGATTTCACAACGCTTACCATCTTTTACCCTCTCTTTTGCATAATAATGATATATTATATCATTTCACTCGCTAAGCGCTAACTTTTGCCGTGGCCATTGCATCACTTTTTTGTTCATCTAATATGTCCATACATGAACTATCTATCTCTGCAGTTGTAAATAAAAAATTCCCAACTTTTCAGTCAGGAATTTGTATACTACTAAATTAAGCTGCATGTTTCCTTACAGTTTATCAAAAAATATTTTATAAAATTAATGTTTCTTCCGGATCATATGTCGGCTTGGCCCCATAATGCTCTATTTTCGACTGGTACTTTTTACCAAGATTATAAAAACGAATACTGTCACTTTCCTGATTGATGATACTCAACAGCCGATGTTTCAGCAAAGCTAATTCATCGGTCTGAAGCAAACATTCAAACACTGAATTTTGAACACGCTGTCCGTACTTTTCACATTGTTTAGCCACTTGATGCAGCCGTTTCTTACCTGCATTATCCTGAGTGCAGACATCATAAGTAATTAATACTAACATCTCTTCATCTCATTTCCACAAAAAGGCAGGATATATATCCAATCCGCCGCGTAAAACATTAGCCAATAATTGTGCTTGAACAAAAGGGACCAGCCCCCAGGGGATTTTTTCGTCCAAAAAAGGATGCTTGATCATGTCTTTCTTTCGATTTTGCCACTCCGTAAAGAAAATTTTTCTGCCTTTATCATTCAAGAGCACTGCTCCGTTTTCTTGATGTTCAAAAGACGTATCCGTAATCTTTCGATTATTGATTAATGTCAAAATAAAACGGTCAGCATAAATACAACGCAATTCTTCCATTAAATCCAACGCTAAAGAAATTCTTCCTGGGCGGTCACGATGCAAAAAACCTACATACGCATCCAATCCCACAGACTCTAATGCTGCTGCACAATCATTTGCTAATACAGTATAGCAGAAAGACAACAACGCGTTGACGGGATCTTTGGGTGGTCGCTTTACTCGTTTTTGAAAGTGAAATGTTTTTTTATTTTGCAAAATTAACATATCAAATGCCGAAAAATATAAGCTGGCCGCTTCCCCTTCACAGCCACGCAAACTATCTAAATCATTGCAATTCCGAGCTTGCTTAGCCAAATGCAAAAGTGCCGTACTGATTTCTTTGATTGTGTCCACATCCACATTCATCGTGTGATCGCGCTTTGCTCGTTCAAGTACACTTCGCGCATTGAACAGTTTCCCTACGATAAAGTATTTCGCGATTTTACAGCTCATATTCTCATTATCTGAACAACGGTATTGCTCTTTACGCAACAAAACATTTCCTCGCGTCATCCCAACAACACGTCCTAAAAATCTGCCGTTTGAACGATAAAAGCAAAGGCCTATATTTCTTCGGGAACATTCGCCAATCAAAGCGGGAGAAACACCTTTATAGCCAAAATAAATAATTTGTTCTAATGTATGTAAAGGAAACCTTCCCAACATGGTTTCATCCATCCAAACTGCCACATTTTCATTGTCTAAAGCTAAATATGTTTCCGGTGTCATTACGTATAATGTATTTAATAATTTTCTCATAACAACTTCTCTCCCAAAAACTCATCATAATACGGCTGTGCTGATTTTCTTTTACAAATAACAGGTAAGCATAAGTCTTTTAATGAACAACTCGCACAGCCTCTTTTAGGGCGTACCTTTGGAATATGACCACGTTGAAAATAATCATGCATTTTTCTAATCATATCCGTCACTTCTTTACGCAGCGTCTGGGTTAATTCAACGGGTTCCCTGCGATGCGTTTCATGATAATACAACGCGCCTTCTAAAATCGGAACTCCCAACATCTCCTCCAAACACATAGCCTGACAACATAGCTGAAGGCGATCTGCATCAATCTGTTTGGATTTTCCCCGTTTATATTCAATCGGAAACGGTTTCCACACCCCATCACGGCCATACAGGCAACAACCATCCTCAGTCTGATGAAATTCCACAACATCACACTGCCCTGTTACACCTAAAAGACGTGAAGATACCCACATGCCCCGTGATATAAGAAGGTCACCGCGTTTTTCGATAAAATCCGTATCATGACAGTGTTCATGGACAATATTTCCTTCTACCGTCTTGATATTTTCCGCCCAAACCTGTTCTATGTGAATCAATGCCCATTGCCTTGGACAAAAGGAAAAGTGTTGTATCCCTGAAATCATTAAAAAATCATCTTCATTATATTCCACTAATAACACTCCTTTCCGTTTATAT
The DNA here is from genome assembly GCA_963657835.1 of Lachnospiraceae bacterium. Taxonomy (GTDB): domain Bacteria; phylum Bacillota; class Negativicutes; order Veillonellales; family Megasphaeraceae; genus Megasphaera. The sequence goes on from CAVKOP010000112.1 coordinate 6,238, forward strand.
TAATATTTATAAGGTGCAACACAGTAAAGTGGTTTCTATCATGATAATTAGTGGTATTTTAATCCACATGCCTACGACCAGGAGCAGAAATGCCTGTGCATTATCATTTCAATCCACGCACCCACACGGGGTGCGACAACTAATACAGCTGATTTAATATCTATATTTCTAGTATTTCAATCCACGCACCCACACGGGGTGCGACATATGTGTTTGTTTGATACGTGCTTTTGTGGCAATATTTCAATCCACGCACCCACACGGGGTGCGACTCAAAAGCTGCTACCGCC
>CAVKOP010000113.1:0-6488 GCA_963657835.1 Lachnospiraceae bacterium
GCGTCGATGTCGTCCTTTCCGCCCATCTGCATACCTATCGCGACCGCGGCCATATTGCCGATTTTAAACGCAATCCCCAAGGTCCCCTGTACATCATCACCGGTGTTGCCGGCAACGTACAATATCCCGGCCTTTGGAAACAACATGCCCTGGATGAATACGTGGCTCCCCAACCAGAAACAGACAACTATTTAGTTATGCAGGCCACCGAGGATACCCTGTCCTTTAGCAGTTATCTCCCTTCCGGAGAATTGCTCCACACGAGTACCGTAGAAAAATAACTACTGGCATATAAAAAAGAGAATGTCGCATGAAATTTTTCATCATCATGCAACATTCTCTTTTTACAACGTTTTAAATTTGCTGCAAAAAGTTTAAACAAAATTCTTTCATTTACTGCAAACTATAAACTAAAAACTGTAAGCCAAGAGGGTTTGCCGCTCCGTGCGGCAAGCCTTCTTGGCTTATCTTATTGCTTAAAACATCTTATATACTTGCAGCCACCATCTGCCATGATGGTCTTCCGGCTCCGTACGGTCTGTACGCCCGTGAATTTTCCAAGCATAATCAAGCTGTACATTCCAATCTGTCGGCTTTTGATACCGTAATCCAACACCCCAGCCGGACAGATGATCCCATGCTCGTTCCCCGTTTTCACGCAGTTTAGCTCCAGCTGTATCAATAAAGACAGCCGCTTCCAAATGGGGTATCCCCGTTTGACGACGGATTTCTCCAGTGAACAAATACCCGGCATCGCCATACCCGTCACTGGCTCCATAGGCACGCACACCATTCATGCCGCCAAGGAAAAACTGCTCACTGCTATCCAACGCACGATTGGCAAGCTGGCCGCTTGCGCTGATGCGGTAATTCCATGGGCCGTCATACCATATGTTCAGCAAATCACCGGTCAGCTTATGATAGGTTCCATCATAATACATCGAACTGCCGCTTCCCGTGTTCGTACGAATATGCCCATTCCAATACATAAGGCTGTACTGTGTAAACTGGTTGGGATAATACTGGCTGCCGCTTAATCCCGCATGAAATACATTGCTTGTCTTTTCCGTAAAAATTTCTCCGGCAATCGGTATACCCGGCAGCAATTCGAAGCGAAATCGATTGCGGTCTTTAATATTCCGATGGTCATACCCGTAAATCAACGTAAGCCGCTGCATACGGCTGCGGTACAATGGCGTCAAACCGTAAAAACTGATACCTCTGGATTGTCCCAACGACGTATAGAAATTGTTGGTTTTCAATTCATAACTCGACTGGCTCCAGCCAATACCCCAACGCGTGCCGTCATCTCCTACAGGCATTTCATAGCGAACGCCATAGTTTTTCACGTCATGATTCGTCAACATACCGCTCAGAATCACTTTATCCCCGCCATGACTGGGATTGTTGATTTCCGTATGAAACCCATAGCGATATTTACCCGAATAATAGCCGCCGCCGTTGTCAAAAAAGATGTAGTTATTCCAAACAGGCCGCCGCAGGACTTCGATACCCATCTTGGTCGTACCCGTCTTGTCACCAGGCATCAACACGGCACGCGCCGTCACAGCCGGCAAATCATTCAGATTGTTCATAACCATTTCGACAGCATTGTCTTTGATGACATCACCTGGCTGAAGATTTTTGACATACCGTTGAATAACCGAGTTTGATACATCTGATTCATTTTTTAATACCGTAATAGAATCATAGGCAGCCGTATAGACATGAATCGTCAACACACCGCGGTCTACTTCCTGCGGCGGCAAAACCGCCTGTGGAATTGTATATCCTTTCGTACGGTAATATTCCGTAATTTTACGCGTCAGTACAGATAATTCACTGACTGCAACACTTCGCTGGCTGTAAGCGCGCAAAATCTGTTGCAGTCCTTCCTGTTCATCCACCGGAAGCTGCGTCCCCTCCAAAACGATTTTTCGGATATAAAACGCCGGATGCTCTGCCGTACCGGTGTTGCCGCTTGGCGACCCAATTTGGCTCGTATCAACCAAGCGCTCTTGCTGCCCTGTTCTCTGGTACGGCTGCGTCGTTACCGCTTCCTTATCAAACGTCGGAATAGGTGACGCCCCTTGACACGCCGCCCCCAGACAGGCCATCACCATCGCGATGCTGCATACTTTATAATTCATTGTAAAAAAATCCTTTCTCACTACATACAGGGCCAAGCACCTGCATGAACAACATCATGTCCATGCAGGACTTGCCAACATATACAACATAACTCATTCTTCCAGTACATTTACACCGCCATCTGCAAAATACAACTCTGCCCGGCGTTCACGGAAATGATACTGTCTATCCCACGGCGTATGATACCATGAGTAATCCGTTACATGGGGTACGTCAGGAATAGGTGGTCGTGCATTCTGCTGTACAATCAAATTTCCCCATTCAGGTATAAACTCATAATTTTTGCTATACGCTGACGGTAACTTGCCATACATTTCATCATTGACAGTCCGAATCACACTGATATACGTGCCTGCGGTCTGTTCATACTGCGCATCATCAATCCCGTATACTAATTTTCCTAATACTTCCTCTGAATCACCATTGACCAATCCCGAAAGCGTCCCTGTATAATTCGGCTTTTGACCAACAGTAATTGTCTGGTCATCTGTACGAACATGAAGCTGCGCCTTATCTATAAAGGATACGCCCGTTCCTGCTTCTATCTCATAATTCTTGTTTAATCCTTCATTTTGGCTGGATACATTGCCATTCCACATGTAGCTGCCGGCATCATGGGTAATCTTACCGCTCGAGCTTCCTGTCAATGCATTGTCACTATCTTTCGTGACTGCCATATCGGCGACACTGTAGTTATCTCCGTTGACATTTCCTGTGACAGACGAAACACCATAACTGTATCCGGATTTTAAGTTCGCATCCCCATAGGTATGATGTACTTCATTCAGCCCCACGGTTAACTTCGCTTTATCTATGACAGATACGCCGGTTCCTACTTCAATCTCATAATTCTGATTCAACTGTTCATTTATGCCGGACACTCTACCCGTCCATGTATAGTTCCCAACATCATTGGTAACCTTACCGGTCAGATTTCCTGTCAACGCATTGTCACTGTTTTTCGTGACTGTCATATCTGACAAGCCGTAGCTGTCTCCATTGACATTTCCTAGGACAGAAGTTATTCCATAGCTGTATTCGGGTTTTAAATTTGCATCCCCATAGGTACGATGTACTTCATTCAGTCCTACGGTTAGTTTGGCCTTGCCTATCGTCGCCGTGCCGTTGATAATGCTGTCTACTTCATAGTTATTTAGGTTTATTTTGTCTTTCGTCTTTCCTAATCCGACAGCACCGTCATACGTACCTGCATTGTCTGTCCATGCGCCGTTTGTGCCATCTTTTGCCGCACTATTGGTATAATCAACATTGCCAATCAGATTTTTGATAAATTCTTCGCTGTCTCCATTTGTATTACCGCTAAGTCTATATCCATACTGACTTTCATCAAACTTTGCGCCATAAGTAGTATTCACATCTCCTACAGTAAGGTGCAATGTTGCTTTATCGACGTTTGCTGTACCTTTAACGATTTCTCCTACTTCATAGTTCTTCATATTAATCTGATCTGCCTTCTTATTCAGATCAATAGCACCGGCATACTGGCCTGCATCAGCTGTCAACTTACCGTTAATTCCATCTTTAGCGGCACTGTTAGTATAATCTATTTTACCAATCAAGCCCTTGATGTATTCACTATTATCGCCATTGGTATTGCCACTCACCGTATAGCTATACTTGATTTTATCAAAGGCTGTACCATAGGTAGTTCTTGCATCTCCTACAGCAAGGTTTAGTTTGGCTTTGTCTATGACAGATGAGCCAGCCCCTGCTCCTATATCATAATTCTTATTTAATAGTTCATTTGCGCTGGATACTTTGCCTGTCCATGTGTAGCTGCCTGCATTTTCCGTCACTCTGCCTGTGCCGTTGCCCGTCAATGCATTGTCACTGTCTTTAGTGACTATCAGATCTGCAATGTTGTAGTTATCCCCATTGACATTTCCTGTAACAGAAGAAGCACCATAGCTATACCCATCTTTCAAGTCCATGTCTCCATAGGTACGATGTACTTCATTCAGTCCTACGATCAGTTTCGCTTTTGTTACAGCAGATTTACCGTCATGTACTGTCACATTATAATTCGTATACAGATTCGTGACTCCATCCAGTACCCCACTCCAACTATAGCTGTCACTTACATTTTTCGTCTTTCTAACATCTTTCAGAGTACCTTCCGCAATGGCTTCGTCTTTCGTTGCTGAAACAACCAATCCGGTATCTCCATTGACTAGATTTGTATTATCGCCATAGGTATATTCATTGCTATAATCTTTTGCATCAAGATTGCCGTATATCCGGCTGATGTCTTTTAGATTAATAACTAAGTTCGCCTTTGTTACCTTTGATGTTGCACTACCTGTAAATCCTTCTTGATCATTGACCTTCACTTTATAGTTTTTATTTAGGTTCGCTACACCACCCAAGGTGCCTTCCCACGTATAGTCGTTTGCGTCCGATGTTTTCTTTATGTCTGTAAGGATCCCTGCTTTAATAGCTCCATCGTTCGTTGCAGACACAATTAACCCACTGTCTCCATTGACCAGTTTGGTACCGTTCTTATATTCCCATTCATGGCTGTAGTCTTTGCTTGTCAGATCTCCATATACTCGACTGATGTCCTTTAAGCTGATTTCCAAATTAGCTTGGGTTACGTTAGACTTGCCATCCATTATCGGATCTACAGTATAGTTAGAATTCAAACCAGAAATCGTTCCATTCCATCCATACTCGCCTACATCATTTGTCACTTTACCGTCCGCATCCGCTTTGCCACCTAAATTTTTTAACGCTCCATCTTTCGTTACATAAAGGAATAGCCCGTCTTTAAGATGTTCGTCGCCAGCAATCCAGCCGCTCACTTCGAAATGGTACATACCATTATTTGCAATAGTACGATTGCCATATACGCGGCTGATATCTCCCAAGGTAACAGTCAATCTTTTTTGAGCAATGGTCTTATCCTGTACATCAAAATCATAGCCTAAGTTGTTGGGATCGAACCCGTTATCATCTGAACTTTTGCCAATCTGGCCAGACCAGAGCCAGTTTTTATACGTACTGGCATCTTTCATTTCGCTGCCTTGAATCAGGTCTTTATTTTTATTGTAATCAGCAAATGTTTTATCATCTTTCTGATTCGTCATGCTGTTTTTAATGAGTTGATTGACATCCAGTTGATTTTTACCATTATACGTTACATTGTTTAACACATCATCATTGATATTAGCTTTGGTAAGGAATACTTTCAGCAAGGGATTCGTATGGCCTTCATAGATTTTCCAAATGGCAGATTTATCATTGCTTCCAGTAAAATCAAATTTTTTATAATCTGCTTCTTTATTAGACATACCGTATCCATTGGTTGCCTGCGTCCCATGTCCCACTAGTTTGTTGGTGTCAACTCCATACACATTCGAAATCGTGCCAGTATTGATTCCTGCAATCAAGCCAAACGTTGTACCAGTGACTGTCGTATCTTTTCCTGTATAGGCATTGGAAATCGTTCCACTTGTTTCGTTGTTTCCTACGATACCGCCTATGTTAGATTTGCCAGTGATAGTCTGTCCCTGTCCATCTTTGGTCATGACGTTGGTGAATATTTGGTCGATATGACCGCTGTTAGTACCTGCAATACCGCCGACGTTGGTGCTGTTACCAGCTTCGATGACGCCCGTGTTGTAGCCTGCCATAAGTGTTCCTTGGTTATCACCAACGAGGCCGCCGATATTTTGGCTATTGGTTGTATCAGTAGTATTCAATTGATACTGTGTTTGACCATCAGTATCCGTTACTTCTTTATAGAAGCCGACCTGAATCGTGCCGTTGTTGTAAACAGTATTAGCATAGTAGCCCGTATCCACAGCATGACTGCCATCACGGCTTAAGTCATGGTCTGTATCCTGCTTACGGCCGCCTTCAATGATTCCTGTATTAATACCAATCAAGCCGCCTACATTGGAAATGCCCGTTACATGTCCATTTAAGCTGTTGATGAGCGAGGAATACCGAATGGCTCCCTCATTCGTGCCAATCAAACCACCCGTACCATCTGCAGAAGTTGTATCATTACCATGGACATCGCCATGGTTTATCATTGTGACTTGTATCAAATTAGCCGCGTTGGTACCGATGATACCGCCAGCACCGCCTTTGGTGGCAATGACGGTTCCTTCATTGGAAATTTTTGTGTTTACGTATTCATAGATAGGCGAATCTAATTTATTATTTCCCTGTGCATCTTTTTCATACAGCGGCTTCGTAATGGTTTTGTTTTCTATTTCTACTGCTTGAATCGGATTATCGTCTGCATCTTTTTTGGGCGAACCATCTGCATTTTTTTCATACACAGGAATCGGATTACCATTGCTGTCTAC
>CAVKOP010000114.1:0-6474 GCA_963657835.1 Lachnospiraceae bacterium
GCGTTTCTGTTACGCCAAACGTGACAAGAAAAGAAGCACTGTCATTGGTAAGCGCCGTCGAATAGAGGAAAATCAAAATCGTGGTAAACACAAAATACAGAATGCCCAGCAAAAATCCCCAGTTCTTTCCCAAATATCCCGAAATAATGCCGGCAAAGTCTTCACATATCGGTGCTTCTGCCAACACATTCAAATACAGTTTTTGATGTTGATACGCAATCGGATAGCCGACAACGGCTACCAGCAAAAAGATAATCAGTCCCGACAGCCCCACCTGAATCGGCAGAAAAACAATGCCTGCTCCCAGGGACATGCCAACACACATGATAACCCAGCCTAAATCAATGCCGCTGAATCGAGTAGCTTGTTTCCATTCTTCAACTGTCATGCCGGCTAAATCTGCATAGTGAGAGCTTCTGCCTAAAATGCCTCCCAGAAACGATGTTGATGATGACATAATACGTGCCTCCTTTGTGTGGTAACTACCGCATTCCCCCGCATAGAGGCTGGCTCTATATATCCGGCAGCAACATGTCATAATTTTGCGGAAAGGAACTGCCGGGCCGTGTTTATAAACCCGGCAGCAGCTTCCACAAAAGGTATATATAAAGTGATAGAGCGTTGTTTACTACTTATATGGCAGCCATCCCTGCTTCAAAAGCCTGCAAATTAATATCTACAAAGTTTTTCTTTACCGTTTTGGCAATAATGGACTTCCAATCTATATCATGCAGTTCCATCGCTTGAATCAATGCACCAAGCAAAACTACATTGGCACTCTTCGGATTACCCAAATCCGAAGCAATCTGAGTCGCGTCCAATGCCATAACAGGCACTTTTTCTTTCAGTGCATCCAAAACACCTTCCGGATATTGACAAGCACCGGACAAAATCGGCATCGATGGAATACGGCTGGTATTGACGACGATTTTGCCGTCTTTTTTGAGGAATTTCGCGTACCGTGCCGCTTCCATTTCTTCAAAGGATACGAGAATATCCGCTGAACCTTCTCCAATAATAGGCGAATATACTTTGGAGCCAAACCGTACCTGCGTGCTGACACTGCCGCCGCGCTGGCTCATGCCATGTACTTCCGACATTTTGACATCATACCCATTTTCAATTAATCCAATCGTAAGGATTTTACTTGCTAATATAGTTCCTTGTCCGCCTACACCGACAAATAATACGCTTTTTACGTCTGACATTTATTTGTCCCCCTTTCTGGCAATGGCCTGCACTGGGCAAACCTGCATGCATACCGTACAGCCTACGCAGTCTGCCTGCGCAATACTCGATTTTTTCGTTTCCTTGTCAAACCGCAGTGCCGGGCATCCTGTCGTAAGACATTTTTTACAGCCAATGCACGCTTCTTCATCTACCACACAAGGTGTGCGATTAAGATCAAATTCTTCTTTATCTTCTTTCGAGAATTTCTTCAGCACGCACGGCCATTTTGTAATAATGACACTCGGTGCATCTTCAATGGCAAACGCCCAATCCAATGTTTCTTTCATGGCTTTCAAATCGAGCGGATTTACCGTACGAACGTTGGTAATTCCCAATGCCCGGACAACCGTTTCAATGTCAATCATCGTCGTCGGTTCGCCTTTAATCGTATAGCCCGTTCCCGGATTTTCCTGATGTCCCGTCATGCCGGTAATCCGGTTATCCAAAATAACACAGATAGAAGGCGACTGATTATATGCTACTTCTGTCAGCGAGTTGATACCTGTATGGAAAAATGTCGAATCGCCCATAACGCCAACAACGCGTTTTTTCTGGCCGCTCATGGCAAAACCATGACACAAGCCGTGACTGACAGCAAAGGCACTGCCCATACAAACTGCCATATCTTTGGCACTGAGAGGCGCAGCTCCGCCTAAGGCATAACAGCCAATGTCGCCAACCATTACCGTATCTTTCCATTTGGCCAATTCATAGAAGAAGCCGCGGTGCGGACAGCCGGCACATAATGCAGGAGGACGCGGAACAAATAATGTATCCGGCACCTGTACGCCTTCTGCCTTTTGCTTTAAAATCCCGGCAGATACGATATTCGGGTTTAATTCATCGATTTTTGGAATCACATCTTTGCCGTGACAGGGAATCCCTGCTTCATGAATAATTTCTTCCATAAACGGATCGAGTTCTTCTACGACATACAATGTGTCTACTTTCGCTGCAAATGCTTTGATTTTTTCAATCGGCATGGGATATGTAAATCCTAATTTCAAATAGGAAGCCGAATCTCCCAACGCTTCTTTAGCATACGTATACGCAGCTCCGGCAGCAATAATGCCAATTTTCGTATCATGCATTTCTTCTACGTTAAACGGACATACTTCCGAATACGCTTTCAATTTTTGTTCCCGTTCTTCGACAAAATACCGGCGGACTTTGGAAACAGCCGGAACTGCATCCATTTTATCCCGTTCTTTCACATACGGTTTGGCTTTGATTTCCTGGCGTGTCCCTTCTGCCACCAAACTCTTGGAATGACAAACGCGGGTCGTCATGCGCAGCATAACGGGAACTGTATATTCCTCGCTGACACGATAGGCTTCTTTGACCATATCCAAACTTTCTTGGGAATCTGACGGTTCAAACATCGCTATCTTCATATTTTTAGCGTAATTCCGGTTGTCTTGTTCGTTTTGTGAAGAATGCATGCCCGGGTCATCAGCAGACACAAATACCATGCCGCCATTGACACCCAAATATGCAAACGTATAAATCGGGTCAGCAGCAACATTTAGGCCAACCATTTTCATGGCAGCAAACGAACGAACACCGGAAATAGATGCGCCAATAGCTGCTTCCATGGCTACTTTTTCATTCGGTGCCCATTCAGAAAAAACTTCACTATATTGGGAAACATTTTCCAATATTTCTGTACTCGGTGTACCTGGATAGGCTGAAGCAAAAGAAACACCTGCTTCATATAGGCCTCTTGCTACAGCTTCATTGCCAGTCATTAACACTTTCATATCCATAACCTCCCATATACTTACAATATGTCCACTCTTACTGGTATTATTAGGTGTGCACGTACCTTCCAGCTGCGTTCAAAAATATATATGTAATATCCATGCCAAATTTAAGAATGGCATAAATACGCCATTCTATAAAAATCATGTTTCATATTCCTTTTCTTTATGTAAAAAATCTGTTACACTTCTTTACGTAAAAGGTTTATTTTATATTTGTCAGGAGGCCTCTATGGATAAAATCACATTTCTTGTTGCAGATGAGATGATTAAACAATCTATCGAACGTACATTGTGGACGTACCGAGATAACTTCTCCCATCGTTCCTTAGTTACAGAAATTGCCATTATCGACTTTCCTCATATAATCGAACAAACCCAAACAATGATTCACGAAGGCACCAAAATCATCATTACAAACAGCGGTTCTCATCAAATTCTTTCTCACGCACAGGATGCCCACAGAATTGACATCATACCTATTCTATGTCTATACAGTTCAACCAACGATGCGCTGTATACTATCCGTCAAGTAGATGAGAAATACAAAAAAATCCATCTGCTTTTGAATAAGCATTTTATGTTTAACAGCAGTGCCTGTCCCGAAGATATTCGTCAAAAACTAGTATTGTATCCGCCTTATAGTATTGATGATACGCCGGATATGCTGCTGCAGCTCGTCCATAAAATTCCAGCCGCCAGTGATGCCGCCATTGTCGGTTGTACACTGCTGCCGCAAGTCGCTCCCCAGCTTTCCATGCCGATTTATCCCATTCGCCCCAGTGAATCCGCTATTTTATCGGCCTATCAATACGCCAATGAGCTCATTGATTTTAATAAAAAAGAACGCAAGCAGCTCAGTATTCTCACGTCAATTTTATCCCATGTAGATGAAGGCATCATTCTTTACGATGATAAAGGGGCTATTTCACATATCAACTCGTTGGCCCAAACGTTTTTAAACGCATCAGAAACTCCCAAAACGATTCAAGATATTTTCCCTAGTATGAAAAAAAAATCAAATCTTCTGTGTCCTCTTAAAGAAAAAATTCTGCAGCGGCCGCCGTATACCTTAGTTGCAAACTCTGCACCTTTTCAGTTGGATAACACCAAACACCATATATTAATTCTGCGCGACGTGACGGAGCTGCAGCGATTAGAAAAAAATGTCCGTTATAAATTGGCAAAAACAGGACTAACTGCCAAACATCATTTCGATGATATTCTTACCGTAAATGCCGAAATGCGTTCTGTCATTCATACGGCTCAAATTATGGCTGCACACAACGCGCCCGTTCTCATCCAGGGGGAAAGCGGTACTGGTAAAGAATTATTTGCCCAAAGCATACACAACGCCAGCTCCCGTCGCAATGGCCCCTTCGTAGCTGTAAACTGTGCGGCCCTGCCGCCGGAATTATTAGAAAGCGAGCTTTTCGGCTACGTAGGCGGCTCTTTTACAGGCGCGCGCAAAGAAGGCAAGGCCGGATATTTTGAACTGGCACATACAGGTACTATTTTTCTCGACGAAATCAACAGCATGTCACCCAATATTCAATCCAAACTGCTTCGTGTCCTGGAAACAAAACAAATCATGCGGATTGGTTCTGATTATGTCATTCCGTTGGATTTGCGCATTATTTCAGCCAGCAATGCCAATCTCCTGCAAGCAGTCCAAGACGGACAATTCCGCCGCGACTTATTTTTCCGCCTGAATGCCTTGACGTTAACGCTGCCTGCACTGAATGATCGGCCGGACGACATTTTATATTTGTTCAACTATTTTATAAAACAAGAAATAGGCAAAAAAATCACCCTTTCTCCCGAATTAAAAACGGCTTTACTAAATCACCATTGGTGGGGAAATATCCGCGAGCTGTATAGTGCCGCTTTTCGCTATCATATTTTTGGTGAAACCAGCGATGTATCCTACAGCTATCTGTTTGACCAGCCGCAAAAAAATAGAGAGTCTTTACTTAACAAAGACTCTCTGCGTATCGATATGAAACAACTTCATCACACTGTCGAACATCTTATTATTCAAGATTTACTGGCTCAAGGATTTACCAAAAATCAAATTGCTAAAACATTAAATATCAGCCGTCAAACCTTATTTAATAAATTAAAAGAAAATTAAATCATAGACCACTAAAAACAATATACGAAACAATCGTCATCGTAAACAAACTGGCAATTGTCGTCAGCAAAACAATACTCAACGCATATTCGCCGTGATTGTTTTTAGATTGAGCAAACATAGCAATCGCTGTCATCGTAGGCAAACCGGCAACCAGTGTCATGGCCTGTACCATAGATGCATCATGGCAAAACCGGCTGGCAATAACGAAAAAAACAATTGGAAAAATAAGCATTTTGGAAAGAATACCCACATACAATTCTTTGGTTTTAGCCGCTAAATTCCAATGCGAATAGTACAACAGGGCACCCACATAAATAAGTGCCAGCGGCGTTGCCGCCCGTCCGACTGTCAACAGCGAATGTTCCAAGGACCCCGGAACCGGTACTCCCAACAAAAGCAGCCCCAATGCCAACGCAATTGCAATCACAGCAGGATTGATAAAGCTTTTGATATGAAAAGACGAATCAGATTTGACCGGCGAAGTAAGATATATGCCATAGGTCCACAACGCAATCTGATCCACAATACTCAATAAGGCAATATATATGCCGCCCTGTCCTGGAAATGCAGTCGACAACAGCGGAATCCCAATAAACCCGGCATTGCCAAAAATCATCGTTGCTTGATATACATGGCTGTGGCTGCCCTTCAATCCCATGATATATGCCAGCGCAGCTTGTGTAATAATTAACCCAATATAGATTCCCAACGAAAGCAGCAGTACAGGATAACAATCCAGCAATATTTGCCGCGTTGTCCCATCCAACACATTGGCAAAAATCAAAATCGGCATAAGCAATCCCATAATCAATTTAGCCAGCCCACCGAGAAACGCTTTGGGAATGATGCCTGCCCGGGCCCCCATATAGCCGCAAAACATCATCACAAAAAATTGAAACAACTGGTTGGCAATAATATAAAACGAATTCACCAAAACACCCTCTTCAACCTATACTTTACAATATATTTTAGTATACCGACATGGATTTATCTACTAAAAATATGCAAAAAGCTGTACACAATGATGGATTAATGTCCTCATTTGCGTACAGCTTTTTTTATCGTAATCTCGCTATTCTCTTGCCGCTTTGACAGAAGCAATAAACTTCTTAGCTGCTTCTGTAATTTCTGCCGCCGTCTTACCGCCTCCTGTCAAAGCACCGCCGGCTCCTACGGCTACGCAGCCGGCTTTAATCCAGTCGCCTGCATTGTCTGCGTTTACGCCGCCTGTCGGCATCAGCGGTGCCTGCGGAATCGGGCCGTGAATCGCTTTGATGGCCTTCATGCCCAAAATTTCTCCCGGGAATATCTTAATCACATCGGCTCCCGCTTCCAAAGCTTCCAATA
>CAVKOP010000115.1:0-6465 GCA_963657835.1 Lachnospiraceae bacterium
CGACTAAAGTACATACCAATATAGAAGAGGATTGTGAATTGCAGCCTGTTACCAAAGAAGCTATTATTTTATGCGGTTTTGACCATCCTGCAGTGAATTTACTGTTGGATGCCATTCGGCGCGGACGTCTTAAGAACGTACCATTGAAAGCGATGTTGACGCCGAATAATATTTCTTGGACAGTAGATACTATTTTACAGGAATTGTCTAAAGAACACGAATATTTCCATAAAAAAGGCAAAAAACAATGAGGGATACGACATTATGCTTTCCCGTCAATGCAGATGGAAACATCTTGTTGGGACGAAAAAAACGCGGCTTTGGTGTAACAAAATGGAATGGATTTGGCGGTAAAATAGAAAAGGGCGAAACCTTTCGCCAATGTGCCGTGCGGGAACTTTGGGAAGAAACGGGGCTGCGGGCAAACGAATGTGATTTGGAACTCGTAGGTCTGTTAGATTTCCAATTTGCGGCTCAGCCGGAATGGAATCATTTGGGTTATGTGTATTTTGTTCATCGCTATGACGGAGTACCTAAAGAAACAGAAGAAATGCAGCCTGCTTGGTTTGGCATCCATACGCTTCCGTATGATGAAATGTGGAAAGGCGATAGAGTTTGGATACCTATGATTTTGCAGGGCAAAAAAATTCAGGGAATGGTTCTCTTTGCTGCCGATAATGATACGGTCCAAGATATCCATATAGAAGAAACGGACCATATTCAAGAATAAATTACCTTACGAAAACATCTTTTTATCCATCGAGCAGGTGATAAAAAGATGTTTTTTCTTTTAGAAAAAACATCTTTATACGATATGATGCATGAAACCTAGTAATTTAGTTGAGTCATGGAATCAGAAGGTCTATAATAAATATAACATAAAAGAGGTGATTTACAGATGAATTCGAAAGATATACAAGAAAAGATAGCAGCTGCTGTAAAGCAGGTAAAAAAAACAACACCGTTGTCGCCGTCTATTACCAATACCGTAACAATTAACTTTGTAGCCAATGCACAGTTGGCCGTTGGTGGTTCGGCGGCTATGGTATATCTGCCAGATGAAGGCGTGAGCATGGCAAAAATAGGCGGCTCCATGTACATTAATGTAGGGACCTTGCTTCCTATTTATGAAGAAACCGTACCAGCTACGGCAAACGTACTTCATGAATTGAAGAAACCGTGGGTTTTAGATCCGGTCGCTATCGGTGTAGGTGAGTTGCGAACTCAATTGCTTTTGCAGTGCAAAGAAACGAAACCATCTATTATTCGCGGCAATGCGTCAGAAATTATTGCGTTGGCAGGGCTGTGGGAACTTGATGGAGGACAGCATAATTCAAATGTACGCGGTGTAGATTCGACGGATACAGTCATGACTGCTAAAGCGGCGGCGAAAGCGTTGGCAAAATGGACTGGCGGTGCTGTTGCGGTTTCCGGGCCGGAAGACCTCATTACAGATGGTACGCAGACGCTTATTTCTTATGGCGGTTCGCCAATGATGACGTGTGTTACTGGTTCCGGCTGTTCTTTAGGCGGTGTCATGGCCGTCTATGCAGCGGCAGCAGATCCGTTTATTGCCGCAGCAACCGGCGCAGCTGTGTATAATTTGGCTGGAAAACGGGCAGCTGCTCACGCTGAAGGAACAGGCTCATTCCAGCAATATTTTTTAGATGAATTATATAAAGCAACTGCCGAAGATATTAGTATGAATCCCTTTACGATAGAGGAGGAATAACGATGAATACATTAGTAGCTGTAGCCATAGCTCCATGCGGCACTGGCGATGAATTTGCCCCGTATGTAGCTGAAATTGTTCGTATTATTCGTGAATCAGGTCTGCCGTGCCGGACTAATTCCATGTTTACAGAAATTGAAGGCGAATGGGACGACGTCATGGCAGCCGTCAAAAAAGCAACATTTTATTTTGCCGAAAAAGGCATACGGATGGAAGTTGTTTTAAAAGCAGATATTCGTCCTGGCTACACCAACATGATGGAACATAAACCGCAAGCTGTTGAAAAGATTTTAAGTAAATAAACGATTCGCTGAATACGAAGAAAGAAGCTGCTGCATTACGGATTTTCCTATATGCGCAGCTTTTTTTGCATGGTTTTGGGAGATGCCTTAGAAATGAAACTGTTTGTAGAAAATGACCAGAGAGAATAGGCAGTTTCTCTTGTTGATGCCGCACAGCAGCAAGAAAGATTTTTATATGCCGACCGGGACTATGATATAGGAGTTTGGTGAACAGTAGCTGTAAAGCAGCAATTATGATATAATAGGTATGAATATATTAGATACACGAACGCATGAGATATGTACAGGAGGTGAGGACTATGCTGCGGTGTATTTTGCAAAAGGTTACCAAACAACAGGATTTGTCGGAACGGGATTGTGCCTACATCGTAGAACACATCATGAAAGGACGTACGGAAGATGTTCAGATGAGTGCGTTATTAGCCGCACTGACAACCAAAGGAGTAAAGGAAAATGAGCTGTATGCCTTGGCAGTAGCGATGAGGCAGTACAGCAAACCTGTACATAGCCAGCGGGAAATGTTTGATATTGTCGGCACAGGCGGAGGCAGTGTAAGAACATTCAACATTTCGACGACAGCGGCGTTTGTCATTGCTGCCGGTGGTGTAGCTGTGGCCAAACACGGTACACGGGCCAAAGCCTCCCGCAGCGGCTCTGCCGATGTGTTGGAAGCATTGGGAGCCAATATATTTCTCAGTCCGGAAAGCTGCTGTGATATGGTGCGTCAAATTGGGCTTTGTTACTTTTATACCCGGTATTATTATTATACAATGAAGCAAGTCGATAAACTGCAAAGACAATTGGGCATAGAAACGGTATGGGACAGGCTGCGTCCTATCAGCAATCCGGCTTCCATTACCCGGCAAGTGCTGGGTGTCAGCCAGGCGGCCTGGGTTGAGCCGATGGCTCATGTGCTGTCCCGCCTAGGCATCCGAAAAGGAATGGTCGTACATGGACGTGATGGAACGGATGAACTGTCTGCTGCAGCAAATACGCTTATATGTGAATTTTCTGACGGACAATATAAGACGTATGAAATCTGCCCGGAACAATTTTCACTGCAGCGTTGTGACGTACGGGAACTGCAGGGCGGAACGCCCAAAGAAAACGCAGCCATTACACGGCGTGTCCTCCATGGAGAAAAAGGTCCGTGCCGCACGGCTATTTTGTTGAATGCTGGAGCCGGATTATACATCGGCGGGGCTTCGTTGACATTGGCTGCCGGCGTTAAGCGAGCCAGACAGCTGATAGACAGCGGCATAGCCTTAGAAAAATTAGAAGATTTTATCGTGATGAGCCAAAATATGGGAAAAATAGAAAAAGTAAAAATTGCTACCTACCAAGATGACATAGATATGGTATAATAAAGGGTACGGTATATTAAATTTTTTCATGAGGACAACATTTGTATGACGGATAAAACGTTGGGATGGACTTTACGAATTTGCGGGGTTCTGGGAGTCATCCTTATATTATGGTTTATTCAGCTAATGCTGCCGGAGTTTTATTCCACCATGTGGCATCTCACCATTCAAGGTGATTTGGATGGACTGACGGAATATATTTCTTCTTTTGGCATAGCTGCCATTGGTGTCAGTATTTTTATGATTGCGTTTGTCAATGCAATCGGCCTGCCATCCATTCCTTTTTTGACAGTGAATGGGATTATTTTTGGGTTGATACCGGGGATTATTATTTCCTGGATAGGGGAAGTCCTAGGCATTGAAATCAGCTTTCATTTGACACGGACATTGCTGCGCAATCAGGCTAAAAAAGTTATTAGCCGCAGTAATATGCTGGAAAAACTGGATTCTTACAGCTGCATCCGCACGATTATGTTTGGCCGGGCTATCCCGTATTCACCGAATGTCGTAGTGACGGCATTCAGTGCCTTGAGCCATATTTCCTACAAAGATCATTTTATTGCGAATGCTCTTGGCAAAATACCCGCTGTTATTGTTGAAGTCTGGCTGGGCCATGATTTACTGCGCATTCAGGAACATTGGGGAAGGCTCCTCATTTTAGTGATATGTGTATCCAGTGTCTATGGTATTATTTGGTGGCGGCGGCGGTGTATGAAGAAAAACAAATTGCAAAAATAAAAAGAATGGCATCCATGCATTTGGATGTCATTTTTTTATAAGTAATGATGCAGTAATATAAAAGGTACAGCAGCAGAAGATATATGCCGCTGTGTTTTTTTATAGGGAAAATTCATGATAAAAAAGCATATTAACTATTCTTGACATTTATGATAAATGGGAATATACTTAAGATAAAGAAAAACGTTAAACGTTATACGAAAAAGCGCATGCATCTTTATATCGTTTTTGTCTATGTTTGCCTATGTCATAATAAAGGAGTGTTTTACTATGATTAAACAAATTACGAGAACGTTAGACGGCAACGAAGCAGCTGCTCAGGTGGCGTATGCTTTTACAGAAGTTGCTACTATTTATCCTATTACTCCATCGTCACCTATGGCAGAACATGTTGATGTATGGGCCGCCAACGGCCGTAAAAATCTTTTTGGCCAGCCAGTAAAACTGGTCGAAATGCAGTCAGAAGCCGGTGCCATTGGCGCTGTCCACGGCGCTGCCGAAGCAGGAAGCCTGTGTTCTTCATTTACGGCTTCACAGGGATTGATGCTGATGATTCCGGTTATGCACCGACTGGCCGGTGAACTCAAGCCGGTAGTTCTTCATATTGCGGCGCGTACTGTTGGGACGCATACCATGTCTATCTTTGGTGACCATTCGGACGTCATGGGCTGTCGCAATACCGGGTTTGCCATGCTTTGCAGTGCCAGCGTACAGGAATGTGCTGATTTGGCGGCTGTAGCGCATTTATCGACGATCAAAGGGCATGTGCCCTTTATGCATTTCTTCGACGGGTTCCGTACTTCTCATGAAATCCAAAAAATTCACATGCTGCCGGAAGAAGAACTTGGCAAACTGATAGACCGGGATGCTTTATATGATTTCAAACATTATGGACTGAATCCGGAACACCCTGTTATGCGCAGTACTGTTACCAATCCCGACATGTTTTTCCAGTCTCGTGAAGCAAGTAATAGTTGGTATGACCGACTGCCGTATATTGTAGAAGAATATATGGATAAAATCAGTGAACGGACAGGACGTACCTATAAGCTCTTTAATTATTACGGTGCAGAAGATGCAGAATATGTCATTGTCGCTATGGGATCCGTCACAGGTGCGATTGAAGAAACCATTGATGCACTGACCAAAGCCGGCAGGAAAGTCGGTTATATACAGGTACATCTGTACAGGCCATTTTCGCTGCATCATTTCTTCCAATCGCTGCCAAACACGGTTAAATGCATTACCGTTATGGACCGGACCAAAGAACCAGGGGCATTAGGTGAACCGTTGTATGAAGATATTTGTGCAGCTATGCAGCATGCCGATAAAAAAGTAGCCGTATTGGCCTGCCGCTACGGCTTGTCCTCCAAAGACGTACCGCCTGCTTCTATTCACGCTGTCTTTAGAAATATGATATCCCTGCAGCCGAAAAATCACTTTACGTTGGGCATTATCGACGATGTTACGCATCTTTCGATTCCCGATGTTCCCATTGCTGTCGATACAGAAGGCACTGTCAATTGTAAATTCTGGGGATTTGGCTCAGATGGTACGGTAGGCGCCAATAAAAACTCTATCAAGATTATTGGTGACAATACGGACATGTATGTACAGGCCTATTTTGAATATGATACGAAAAAATCCGGCGGGGTAACAAAATCGCATCTGCGGTTTGGCAAACACCCAATTCGGGCTACGTATTATATTAAAGAAGCGGATTTCCTGGCATGTCACAAACAAGCCTATATGGACTCGTACGATATTGTCAGTGAAGTCAAAGAAGGAGGCATTTTCCTCCTCAACTGCAGCTGGAGCGGTGAAGAATTGGAACGGCATTTGAGTAATAAAGTAAAACGGCAGCTGGCAGAAAAGAAAATTCGTTTTTATACGATTGATGCAACTAAAATTGCGGAAGAAATCGGCTTGGGCAGCAATCGGACCAATACAGTGCTGCAGGCAGCCTTTTTCCAACTGACGCATATACTGCCCATTGACCATGCTGTCAACTATATGAAAAACGCCATTGCCAAAACCTACCTCGCCAAAGGCGAACAAGTCATTGCCATGAACCAAGCGGCTGTCGATGAAGGCATTAAGGGCGTTACTGCTATCGATGTACCTATTTCCTGGAAAAATCTCCCGGATGATGCACCGAAAACGGAGAAATCCGTACCGAACTTTATTCAGAAAATTGTACAACCAGCCAATGCACAGCTCGGCGATATGATTCCGGTCAGTGAATTTGTACCCTATGCAGACGGCTCGTATCCGCTTAGCTCTACTAAATATGAAAAACGGGGTATTGCCTCGACGGTACCGCAGTGGA
>CAVKOP010000116.1:0-6459 GCA_963657835.1 Lachnospiraceae bacterium
AATACAGTCATGAAGGACGTAGCCAAAGCAGAAAACGCCTTTACGAGTGATGAAATATACTGTGGCGACGGTTATATATGGATGCCTAGCGTGTAAATACGAGCAGGGAGTTGTAACATAACGTTTTTTGCTAAGCAGCAATCCCCTTTTTTAGTTGGCTGCTACGCAACATTCCATACTTGCATGAAATGGAGTCATATCCCTCGGGAGTGTTCAAATAGTCTAATACCATTATTTTCTTAAATTCGTAGCTGTATTTCATCATAAAAAACTTCTAATCGTTAGATTTTTGACCTAACAATTGGGGGTTAGCTCAAAATTTTCATTTTGTTGCAGCCCTTTCCCTTTCTCATAACGAACACAATAGCGGGCATTTTTCGTTTTCGTGAAAAATGCCCGCTATTGTGTTAGGCGCACTTATAAGTTTTGCTGTTTAACAAGCAACATGACGTGTTAATTTTAGTATACTTTATGGCTGATTTTATCTAGCATACAATAATTATACCAGCTAAGAGGCTCCTTTGAGGCCTCTTTTGCTATGAAAAAAACGGACTCAGTTATCTGAATCCGTTTTTTTCATGAGACTATTATGTTACAGCCTTAAATACGCTAATCAGTGATTAGTGATTAGTGATTGGAAATGGTCAATTCTTTGAAGCGTCTTGCACGAGCGCCTTCGTCGTCTTGTTGAGCAACGAGCTGATCGAGGTGTTTGATTTCTTCGGCTTCTACAGTTTCTGTAGTATCATAGCTTGCAGGAACTGTTTTGACGAGATACAAGCATTTACGAATAGCGTTAATCGTAACAATGATAACGAGAACAGCCATAATGATGGATACGATGAACATGGTCCATTCACCTTTAGGCAGGTAAATTTCAAAGATGTTCAGGTAATCAGCCCAGAAAATCATAACCATGAGGAATGCCCACGGAATAATTGTAACCCAGGCATACCGAGCTTTGCCCATGCTGCAGATAACAACAGTGGAAATAGCTAAGGAAATGATAGCGAGCAACTGGTTGGATACACCGAAAATCGGCCAAATCGTAGACAAGTTGCCGTTTAATACGAGGTAGCCCCATGCAGCGCAGATAAGAGCCGATGCGATGATAGCACCCGGTTTCCACTGCGGGTCACCGAATTTAGGCCATACACGGCCGACTAATTCTTGGAGCATATAACGGCCAACACGTGTGCCGGCATCGATAATGGTCATGATGAAGAGAGCTTCAAACATGATGCAGAAATGATACCAGTAGTTCATGAGGTGATCAAGACCCGGAAGTCTGGAGAAGATGTGAGCCATGCCGACGGCCAAAGAAACAGCGCCGCCCGGACGATGAGCAACATTTTCACCAACCATTTCGCTTAAGTGCGGCAGTTCAACGACCTGCAGACCCAAAGCTTGGAAATGTTCTGCCGAAGAGTTGATAGCGAAGTAATCGTTAGGAACAAGAGCACAAGCAGCAATCAATGCCATCATAGCAACGAAGGATTCCGTAACCATAGCACCATAGCCGACTGGAAGAATGGAACGTTCATTCATCAGCATTTTTGGTGTAGTACCGGTAGAAATCATGCAGTGGAACCCGGAGATAGCACCGCAGGCGATAGTAACGAAGATATACGGGATAACCTGGCCTGTAATAACCGGGCCGCCGCCGGCACAGAACTGTGTAGTAGCCGGCATCTGGATGGTTGGGCCAACGACGATAATGCCAATAGCCAATGCGCCGATAGTACCAATCTTCATGTATGTGGAGAGGTAATCACGCGGAGCCAAGAGCAGCCAAACCGGAAGAGCAGCGGCAACAAAGCCATAAATAATAAGAGCATACGAAATACCGCGGGAGCTAATCGTGAAGATAGGAGCCAATGTGGGGGATGCTGCGACAACAGGACCGACAACAACGGCAAGTAGTGTTAAGACAACACCGATGATAGTACCTTCTTTGATTTTGCCCGGACGAAGGAACTGCATATAAATCCCGATGAAAATAGCGATAGGAATCGTAGAACCAATGGTGAATGTACCCCATGGGCTGTCATGCAGTGCATTGGCAATAACAACGGCCATGCCGGCCATGCAGAGGATATTCAGGAACAGTACGGCAAAGGATGTTGCCAAGCCTGTTTTGTCACCAATCTGTGCTTTTGCGATTTCGGCAATGGATTTGCCGTCATACCGCATGGAGCAGAAAAGGATAACCATATCATGGACAGCGCCGGCGAGAACACCGCCGATTAAAATCCATAATGCACCGGGTAAATACCCAAACTGTGCAGCAATTACAGGGCCAACCAAAGGACCTGCACCGGCAATAGCTGCGAAATGATGACCGAATACGACGTATTTGTTCGTAGGAACATAGTCGTGTCCATCTTCAAAACGGAAAGCCGGAGTGACTTTGTACTGGTTGAGTGTTAATACTTTAGCAGCAATAAATGCGCCGTAAAAACGGTATGCCAGCACGAACACGAGAGCAGAAATAATAACTAAATACAAACCGTTCATACTAAGACCTCCTATATGAAATTTATACAGGATATGTCTTGGGATTGTGCATAAGCACGCAAATGAATTATAATTCCATTTAATGATACATATCCTGCATTGCGATTCTATTATAAAGCAAAAAAAGCAAAATTCAAGATGCATTTTCTCAAAATGGTAATCAAAATGATGCGAAAAAGAGAATTAAATGATGATAAATAATCAAGATAACAAAGAAGATACAAAATGGTGTACGAGCACATGAATTATATACTCCATATAGCATAATGTGCAAAAAAGGAATAGTAGGAATAAAAGGCATATGAATTATTCATGTATAATAGAAACGCACACGTTTAACCTTTGTAGTAAAAAAAAATCATCAGTGATATAATATTTTAGTAAACAATACATGTGATTTTGATAATGGGAAAAATCTTATGTGTCGTAATAACTTTGATATAGGAGTGAATTTTTATGTTGTATTCTGATTACACATTAGTTTTGCCGGCATTTACAATTGGTGCCAATGCCTACGATGCGATTGGCCGCGTTACTAAGCATTTTGGCAAAAAAGTAGTTATTATTGGGGGCAAGACGGCCCTTTCCAAAGCGAAACAACCCCTTTTGGACGCGATTGCTAAAACAGACTTGGAAGTATTAGATGTCTTGTGGTACGGCGACGATGCTACGTATGAACGTATAGATGCACTGTTGGCAGAAGAAGCCGTGCAAAACGCGGATTTGATTTTTGGTGTCGGCGGCGGCCGTGCTATTGATACATGTAAAGTAGTAGCGGATAAATCAGGAAAAGCATACTTTGCTTTCCCGACAGTCGCTTCCAACTGCGCACCGTCTACAGCGATTGCTGTTATATATAAAGAAGATAAATCGCTGGCAGGGTACTACTATTTACCGCAGCCGCCAATTCATACGTTTATTAATATGAATATTATCGTAGATTCACCGTTTAATTTATTCTGGGCAGGGATTGGCGATGCGATGAGTAAAGAATGCGAATCTGAATTGGCAAGCCGTGAAGCTGAATTATTTCATACGGTTTTAGTCGGACGCGTATTGGGACAAGTTTGCACATCACCGCTTCTTGATTTTGGCGAAAAAGCATTGGCTGATTTTAAGAAAAAAGAAATTTCTCATGAACTGCAGGAAGTTGTACTGGATATTATCATTAGCACAGGATTGGTATCCAACTGTACAACCGGTGATCAAGCTATTTATTACTACAATTCTTCTGTTGCTCATTTGTTCTATAATTCTTCAACGATACTCCCACAGGTTGTAGAAGGTCATTTACATGGTGAAATTGTATCGTTTGGTGTATTAGTTCTTTTAACATATGATAAACAGTTTGAATTACGGGATCGTATTGCAGCATTTTATAAGAAAACAGGGTATCCAACAACGTTGGCAGATCTCGATATTCAGGCTAGTGAGTTAGATGCGATTGTTGATAAAGCACCGTCTATAACGGAATGGAATTGTGTACCGCAGCCGCTTACCAAAGAAGCTTTTAAACAAGCTATCATTGATACGGATGCTTACGGCCAAACATTATAAAACAGAATCTGATGAAAAGAGAACCGTTGCGCAAAGTGCCGGTTCTTTTTTATTGAAAACAAGCTGGCCGGCGTGAAAACACGGCAAATACGGCCTGCGTCCATTTCCGTTGCCTATCTATGATATAATAATGATGTAAAATTATTTGGATGCAAGGGGGTATTTTATGGATCCTGTATTGGAACAAATCATTGCCAATATACATCCTGCGGATATTACGAAAACCGGGCTGTGCTATCAGAAATTATCAGAACTGCCCATCAAGCAGGACGGCAAACTGACGTACTTGGCAGGACGAATTGCCGGTGTGTGCCAGACGCTGCAGCCTGACGTGCTGAAAAAAGCCGTTATTATTTTTGCAGCTGACCATGCTGTTGACGGCGGAGAAAATAAAACAGAAGGCAAGCTGAGCAAAGCCGAAGCCTTGGAAATTGCCCAAGGAAAGGCACATATCAACAAAGTTGCTCATCAAATTGGTGCCGGCGTGCTGCTGCTTGATATGGGACTGGAACAAGATATTCCGGAGTCGCAGGGCGTGCAGGATTTGAAAGTAATGCATGGTAGTCATTTTTGGGCTAAAGGCGCGGCCATGACAGAAGATGAAATGCTGGATGCTATGTTCAGCGGTCTGCAGATCGGAGAAAATTTGGCTGACGAAGGCTATCAGGCTGTCGGACTGGGCAATGTTGGTGAACGCGCCCTTTTGACGGCCTTCATTATCACGGCAGCGTTTTTTAGAGATAAACTGAATGATTTGCCTGCGCATATGAAATCGGGTGACAAACTGGCTCATTTGACGGCTTTGATGAATCAACTGCAGCTGGATGCGCGGCAGCCATTGGAATTGCTGTGCCGTGCCGGTGCACCGGATATTGCGGCCATGACGGGATTTATTTTGGCGGCGTGCCAACGGAAGCTGCTCGTTGTATTCGATAATGCCGTTACGGGCGCAGCTGTTTTAATTGCTCGGGCATTATGTCCTGCCGTAGATGATTATGTTATTCCCTCGGCCCGTTATAAAGAACCGGTACATCAGATGCAGATGAAAAAAATGAATATTAAGGCGTTTTTTGAAACCTCTGATATTTTAGACCAGGGCATGGGTTCTGTTATTGGCTTGTCGCTGCTGGATGCCTCGGTAGATATGATGAATAAAGAATTAAAATAGCAGAAAAGAGGAGTATATTACGATGAAAACACTGTATTTGGATTGCTTTTCCGGCATCAGCGGCAATATGTTCGTCGGGATGCTGCTGCAGGCAGGTGTGCCTTTTGATGCATTTAAGCAGGCAATGGAATCGTTGCAGCTGCAGGGATATTCACTGATTTGCAAGCCCGTATCCAAGCTGGGCATTCAATCTATCTATTATAATGTCTTATTAGACAGTGAAAAACACCATCATCATGATCATGAAAAACACGCTCGTCATGACCATACGCATGAAGCCCATGAACACCTTGTCGATACAGCAGGGCATCACCATCATCACGAACATAGAGGACTGCCGGAAATTACGAAAATCATAGAAGCATCTCCGTTTAAAGAGGAAATAAAAAAGAAGAGCCTGCAGGTTTTTCAAAATTTGGCACAAGCTGAAGCCAAAGTACACGGCATTCCTGTCGAAGAAATTCATTTTCATGAAGTAGGAGCTATCGACTGCATCTTGGATATCGTCGGTACGATTTGGGCGCTGGATTACTTGGGAATTGAACAAATCGCTTCTTCGGCACTGCATGTGGGAAGCGGCTTTGTAAAATGTGCACATGGCGTTATGCCTGTACCTGCTCCGGCGACAGCTGAACTGTTGGCAGGCATCCCCTATTATGCTACGGACGTTTGGGGAGAATTGGTTACGCCTACGGGTGCGGCTTTGATAAAAACACTGGCATCGTATGTCGGACCGCGTCCGGATACGTTTATTCATGACAGCGTAGCCTATGGCGCAGGGACCAAGGATTTGGAAATCCCCAATGTCGTACGCGGATTTATAGGTCAGGCCGATGCATGGTAATGTATTGAAAGACATATTATAATATTTACATTATGAATACGTAGCAAAGGGCGGTTGACAGAACAAAATCAACCGCTTTTTACTATATCTGCATGTATTGCACAATTTCTAGGAAAAATTGCAAAAAATCCCTTGACAATAGGCGGCAGAATTGGTATTATAATTAAGCGTTCCGACGGAACAGCAAACACTTAACTTGTTCTTGCAAGACAGGTAAAGAACAGGCAAAACGGTTTGAAAAAATCGAAAAATTAAGTGTTGACAGACATCAAACGATGTGCTAAAATAATTCTCGTCGCTGATGAGAAACACCAAAGACATGCGGAAGTAGCTCAGTGGTAGAGCATCACCTTGCCAAGGTGGGGGTCGCGAG
>CAVKOP010000117.1:0-6437 GCA_963657835.1 Lachnospiraceae bacterium
ATGCCCCTACCGTCAATATTCGTTTCTGTGAATATACAAAAAAGAACGGGATTGCCGCTTCGTGTGACAGCTCCGTTACGTATATTCTTCGTCATACCATGGCAAAGCTGCATGCTGTTCTGCCCCAAAATTGACTTGTATCTGTCCCTCCCCTATAATAAAAGGCGGCAAAAATTACCCTCTGCAAAAACGCACAGGTTGACAAGGAGTGACTTGATACGATGGATTTTATGAAAGAAGCCATTACAGAATCAGCAAAGAATTTGGAAACGGGGCATGGCGGTCCCTTTGGCGCTGTTGTCGTCAAAGACGGCAAAATCGTGGGCCGCGGCCACAACGAAGTCATTAAAAATAATGACCCTACCTGTCACGGCGAAATGCAGGCCATTCGTGACGCCTGCCGAAACCTAGGCACGTATGACTTGTCCGGCTGTGACTTATACACATCTGCCCAGCCTTGCCCGATGTGTCTATCCGCCATTATTTGGGCAAATATCAAAACCGTCTATTACGGCAATACAGCCAAAGATACGGCAGCCATTGGTTTCCGCGATGATTTTATATACCAATTTATTGAAAACGGCTGCAAAAATACGGCCGTCCTTTCCTTGACACAGATGGACCGTGAGGAAGCCAATAAAATCTTTGCTGCCTATAAAGCAAAAAACATGACGATTTACTAAGACTGCCTATATACCCAAACGTCTGTCATTGCACTAGGCAGATGCGGTATACAGACAGCCGTGACAAGGATACGAAAAAGGGAACTGTGCATGTAAGAAATACTTCTTCATGCAGCAGCTCCCTTTTTTTAGTTTAGTAATTTCTTTCTTTCATGCGGCGTTCAATATCCCGTTTGGCTTCTTTTTCTGCCAATGCCTGTCGTTTATCGTAAAGCTTTTTCCCCGTAACAAGCGCTACGGTCACTTTAACTCGACCTTTTTTGAAATACAGGTTTAACGGTATCAGTGTGTAGCCTTTTTCCTTGATTTTTCCCAGCAGCTTGGTGATTTCATACCGATGCATCAACAGCTTGCGGGTTCGCAGCGGGTCATGATTAAACCGGTTGCCCTGGTCATATGGGCTGATATGCATGCCCAGGAGCAGGATTTCGCCATTTTCAATGCGGCAGAAACTATCTTTTAAGTTGACTTTCCCCTGACGCAGTGATTTTACTTCTGTCCCTGTCAGGGCAATGCCTGCTTCATACGATTCATGGATGAAATAATCATGACGGGCTTTGCGATTATCTGTAATATATTTTACACCGCTTGGTGACTTTGCCACTATATATTCCTCCTATTTTTTCTTAGACTTTCTCCCTTTGCGGCTTTTGCCTTTTTTGCCGCGTCCCTTTTTATTCAGTTTTTTATCTTTTTTATTTTTCTTGCTCTTTTTACCAGAGGCAGCACCAGCAAACCAAGACCGTTTCGATTCTTCCTTTTTGCTACCGTTTTTATGGCGTCGTTCTGCACTGACAGCCATCATATGCTGCAAATCGCTGAGAGATTCAACGACGCCGGGGACAAAATCAATTTCACATTTTTCGGTATTGACTTTCGCCAGCGTCACTTCCATGGGATCGCCCAATCGGAATATTTTACCGCTGTGCTGGCCGCGCAGGGTATAGGTTGCTTCATCGAATGCATATACATCATCCGTAAGTAAAGAAATGTGTACCAACCCTTCAATACCGTTTTCGAGTCCGACAAACAAGCCAAATGAAGTAATACCCGTAATGCGGGCCGGGAAAGGCTGACCGATAAACGGCAGCATGTACTGGGCTTTCTTCAAATCATCGGTTTCCCGTTCGGCTTCCACAGCAATCCGTTCACGCGAGCTGGCCTGGTCTGCTGCAATGGTATGATACGACAGGGACATTTGCGCTTCTTCCTCAGTCAGTTTTCCTTTCTGCTGATACTGGCGAATCAGGCGGTGAACCATCAAATCCGGATAGCGGCGAATTGGCGAAGTAAAATGCGTGTAGCATGCCGATGCCAGGCCAAAATGGCCGGCATTGTTGGTCGAATAACGTGCCTGCTGCATAGACCGCAAGGCTATCGTCTGAACGACTGCTTCTGCATTGGTCCCTTTGGAAAGTGTCAAAAGTTTTTGGAAATCAGCTGGTTTGACTTCATCTCCTGTCGGTATCGGCAGGGAGAACGTCGATAAAACAGTCCGCATCATTTCCAAGCGTTCCGGTTCGGGAACTTCATGAATCCGATATACAGAGGGATTTTCACTGTCCCGCAAATACGAAGCTACGGTTTCATTGGCAATCAGCATGGATTCTTCTACGATTTGTTCGGCAATCGTCCGTTCCCGTTTTTCCAAACGCAGCGGTGTACCTTCCGGGTCGAGAATAATCTTATATTCCGGGAAATCAAAATCAATGGCACCGCGGCGAAGACGCATCTGTTTGAGAATCTGTGCCAGTTCCTGCAAATTCCGCAGCATAGGCATAAAGGTCTGCAAATCGTCCGGTATAATATCATCCAGCAGTGCTTTTTTAATTTCCTTATAATTGCAGCGCCGTTTGACCTGAATAACCGCCGGGCCGATATCCGCTTTGACTACATGGCCTTCTTTGTCAATTTCCATAACGCAAGTCATGGAATAGCGGTCTTCTCCAGCATTCAAACTGCAGATGCCATTGGAAAGCACCGTCGGCAGCATAGGAATAACCCGATCTACCAAATACACACTCGTACCGCGAGCATATGCCTCTTGGTCAATCACCGAGTTTGGCTTGACATAATAGCTGACATCTGCAATATATACGCCTAAGCGGAAATTGCCGTTCGGCAGTTTGACGACGTCAATGGCATCATCCAAATCTTTAGCATCTTCGCTGTCAATGGTAATGAGCTGGCGGTCCCGATAATCACGGCGTCCGGCTTCCATTGTCACATTCATGTTGATTTTTTCTGCCGCTTTTTGTACGTCTTCCGGAAAAGCAAAGGGCAGGCCGTGACGGGCCATAATGACTTTGATGTCCAAGTCTTTGTCGCCGTCATATCCAAGTATTTCTGTAATTTCACCTTCTGCTTTTCGTCCGTCTGTCGGCCATTTGGTAATCGTAACGAGAACACGGGCACTGCTGCGCGCATTGGCCGTTTTATCCAGCGGAATATATATATCTTCCCGAATTCGTTCATCATCAGGGCGAACAAATCCATAATGCTTTTCTCTTTCAAACGTGCCAACCAATGTTTTATTGGCTCGTTCGACAATGCTGACAATTTCACCTTCCTGCTTATGACGGCCGCTGCCGTTTTGGATAATCCGAACGGTGACTTTATCGTTGTTCATTGCCGTGTGGCGATTTTGTTCGGCAATATATACGTCTTCTTTCAAATCTTCACTGAGGACGAAGCCAAACGTCGCTGTATAGCCTTTATATATGCCAATAATTTCCTGTGGATTTTTCAGTGCTGTATACCGTTCTCCTGCTACTCTCATGAGCTTTCCACTCCTTACTAGTCCATCAAAGGTTTCAAATAATGATGCCAGCCGAGAGCCTGTGAGACAGAGTCGTTCTGCACAGTCTTCAACTGTAATGCCGGATGATTCTATACTGCATAGTTCTATTATATCATGAGAGAGTTGTAAATCCATTAGTTTCCTCCAAAGAAAAACACGAGAGTGTATGTATTAGTTATGAAAAAAGCCTGCGACAATGCCGCAGGCTACTACATTTCCATTAAAACGTATGCATCAATCTGCCTAAAATCAGTGTCAAAACTGCAAAAACAATCGACAAGACAATAGTCAGTTTGGATAATAACGCATCCATGCCGCGGGCACGGCTGCCAAATAAATCTTCTGCACCGCCGCCAAAGCCAGCACCCATGCCTTGGGTCTTGCTTTTTTGCGCTACAACGACGCCAATAATCAGCAATGCCAAAATAACGTCTATGATTTCCAATACAGTGATCACGCTAATCCTCCTCACAAAACACACTTAACAGTACTATTGTACACTTATTTATCTTTTCTATCAATAGGTTCTTTCTTATTTTCATCATTCCGTGTTTCCAGATACCGTTCCAGTTTGCGTTTGACCCGCTGTAAGGCATTATCGATGGATTTGACATGCCGATGCAGTTCCTTAGACATTTCATTATACGATTTGCCGTCTAAATAGGCTGTCAGGACCTGCCATTCCAAATCACTGAGGATTTCATTCATTTTTAATTCTATATCAGCAAATTCTTCACGGCTGATAACCAATTCTTCCGGGTCGCTGACACGAATGCCGGCCAGGATATCCTGGAGTGTCCGGTCGGATTCCGTTTCATAAATCGGCTTATTGAGAGACACATACGAATTCAGCGGAATATGCTTTTGTCTTGTCGCCGTTTTGATAGCCGTAATAATCTGCCGGGTAATGCAGAGTTCGGCAAAAGCGCGAAAGGATGACAATTTGTCACCGCGGAAATCCCGCGTCGCTTTGTATAGGCCAATCATGCCTTCTTGTATAATATCATCGCGGTCTGCACCTACGAGAAAATATGCTCGTGCTTTGGATTTGACGAAATTTTTGTATTTATTGACAATATATTCTGTCGCTTCTTCGTCGTGTTCCTGCTGAGCAAGACGCACGACTTCTTCATCCGTCATGGTTTCAAAGCGATTCGTAGGCGAAACGGCGCATGGTGCTTCTGCCTGCATAGTTTATACCTCTATTATTTTGATCTGCGAATTTTTTCTAGTTTTCGCAATACATCTTCATTTTTCACGCGGTAAACCACTTCATTGCGGTGGTTTCCTTCTTTTAATACGTTGCGATGGTCGTACGCAGCCACTTCTTTTTTGGTTCGTTCTACGTCTTCAGCCAGTTCCCGCGCAGGAATGCGGTAAGCACCGCTACCCAAAACCTGGTTTTGTTCGGCACCGTCTGAAGTCGCTACATACACAATGCGTTTATCATTCCGATGGGCATATACAATACTTTCGATGCGGCTGTCTGCCGTTTCTTCCTTATCTGTAAAAATAACTTCACAGTCTCTGCCGATGCGCATGCTCTTTTCTGTTTCTTCTGTGTACATAGCATCAAACACCAAAATAAGCTTATACCCCTTGGCTTTGCCATAGCTTGCCATCGTATCAATTAATTTTTCACGCGCATGTTCCAGCGACTGATCTGCCAATTTTTTTAGCTTGCTCCAAGCAAAGATAATATTGTAACCGTCAACAATCATCAAATCTTTCATGGCTGCACCGCCTGCCGCTGGCGAACGACTTCATACATCAGAAGAGCTGCTGCAACAGACGCATTGAGGGAATTAACATGCCCAA
Source organism: Lachnospiraceae bacterium (assembly GCA_963657835.1). Classification (GTDB taxonomy): domain Bacteria; phylum Bacillota; class Negativicutes; order Veillonellales; family Megasphaeraceae; genus Megasphaera. The sequence goes on from CAVKOP010000117.1 coordinate 5,302, forward strand.
ACATCGGAATCTGTACGAGAACATCACAGGTTTCTTTGACTAAATGGGAAATACCCCGGCCTTCACTGCCAATGACAAGGACAACCGGTTCCGTCAGCGAGCTGTGAAAATAGTCTGTTTCGCCGTCCATATCTGCCCCAATAACCCAAAAGCCCTGTTTTTTCAATTTTTTGAGGGTCTGGGCAATGTTGCCAATCTGCACGATAGGCATATATTCTATGGCACCGGCCGATGTTTTGCCTACTGTTTCATTGATAGGCGCACTGCGGCGCTTGGGCAAAAGGACGGCATCGGCGCCGGCACATTCTGCCGTACGTACAATAGCTCCCAAATTGTGGACATCTTCAACGCCGTCAAGCAGTACCAAAAACGGTACCTTCCGCGCTGCTTCCACACCAGCCAGCACGTCTGTCAAGTCAGCAAATGCCACAGGAGCAGCAAACGCCACTACGCCCTGGTGCCGATTACCCGGTGCGACATGATTTAAAATTTTGGGCGGCACGTATTCAATTAGTATGTCCTTCTCGCGTGCCATGTCCTGTATGCGCTGCAGCGGCGGAGCGTCATTGCCGGCAGCAAGATAGATTTTTGTAATAGACCGGCCTGCCCGCAGTGCTTCTGTGACACTGTTACGGCCTGTAATGATGCTTTCCGTACTCATAATTTACACCTTTTCCCCATGTTTAGCAGCACAATACTGCTTCGTATACGTATAAATCTGCGTCATCAGTTCGGCCAACCGTTCGCGGCGGTCAGCCATCACGCAGTAGCCTACCAAGGCTTCCAAGGCCGTGCTGTCATGATATTCTGCAACGGACGCACTCTTCGGCGCCTGTGAATAGGCATTGCGCGCCCGTTGGCATACGGCTTTTTCATCTCCGGCCAATTCCTCTTTGAGCTGCCGGTACACATAGGCCTGCACTTTGGCCGATACAAATTCTGCCGCCAGCAGATGCAGTACCTGAACGCTTGGAATAGCCGTATCTACCAGACGGCGGCGCATATGCAGCGAATAGTACGCATCACCGACAAAAGCCAGCGTAATCGGGTCCAGCCGGGATGCATCCTGCTGCGGCACATCCAGCCGCTGTCCGTTGGCAAATGCCGTATACGCTCTTTTTTTTAATGCCTGCAGT
>CAVKOP010000118.1:0-6388 GCA_963657835.1 Lachnospiraceae bacterium
ATATCTTCTGTAATTTCGCACTCCAGGGCGTCGGCCTCTACATCCAGGACCTGTTCCCGCGGCACCATCGCTTCCCCATGGAAATCGACAACAGCACCAAAGTGCCTCAATATCTGGCAGAGGGCCTGGGCTATTCCTTCCTGCCCCACAGCCTGGTCGAAGAGGACCTCGCTAAAGGCGTACTGCGCTCTATCCCGCTCCTCGATTTTGCGCCGCCCCGGGTCAGCAGCTATTGTGTCACCCGCAGTTCCGTATCCCTGCCGCAGGACCTCGAAGAGTACCTGATAAAATAAAAGAGACCGCCCCACGGACGGTCTCCCTCATTTCCTGTGTATGCTATTACTGAGCTTTAGCAACTTCTACGAGTTTAGCGAAAGCAGCGGCATCGTTGACAGCCAGGTCAGCGAGCATCTTGCGGTCGACGATGACATTGGCTTTGTTCAGGCCATAGATGAACTTGCTGTAGCTCATGCCATTGGCGCGGGTAGCTGCGTTGATACGAGCAATCCAGAGTTTACGGAATTCGCGTTTCTTGGCACGACGGTCACGACGAGCGTAATAGAGAGCTTTCATTACGCTTTCGTTAGCCTTTTTGAAGAGGCGGGAACGAGTTCCACGGTAACCTTTAGCCATTTTTAAGATTTTTTTATGACGAGCGTGTGCTGTAACGCCAACTTTAATTCTAGCCATTAGTCAATTCCTCCAAATCTATATCTAAAAAACACTCTATACTGCTATTAGATGAACGGGCACATTTTGCGAACGGATTCCGTCATCGTTTTGGAAACGAGCGTAGCTTTTCTCAGGTTACGTTTACGTTTCGGAGATTTGGATTCCAAAATGTGAGATTTATACGGTTTCATACGTTTGATTTTACCAGTACCAGTTGTAGTGAAACGTTTTGCCGCTGCACGGCGGGTTTTTAATTTCGGCATAATATATATTCCTCCTATTACTTCGCTTTGTTGGCAGCGATGACCATGGTCATGTTTCTGCCTTCAATTTTAGGTTCTTTTTCTACATGGGCGGCTTCTTTCAGCTCATCAGCAAAACGCATCAGCAAGTCCCGACCTAATTCCGGATGGCTCATTTCGCGGCCACGGAACATAATGGTAACCTTTACTTTGCTGCCATCGCCTAAAAAACGTTGTGCTGCCTTCATCTTGACATAGAAGTCATGGTCTTCAATATTCGGACGCAGCTTTACTTCTTTCAGCGTCAAGACTTTTTGTTTTTTCTTAGCTTCTTTTTCCCGTTTTTGTTGTTCATACCGATATTTACCATAATTCATAATACGGCATACGGGCGGTTTGCCATTGGGTGCTACTTCTACCAAATCCAAGTGGCGTTCTTCTGCAATTTGACGAGCAGAACGCAAAGACATAACACCAAGCTGTTCATTAGAATCACTGACCACGCGGACTTCACGGGCTCTAATTTGATCGTTGACACGTAATTCCTTACTAATTGTCTTTCACCTCCACAAAAAAAAGAACGGATAGCATGCACTATCCGCTCGTACGTTTCCGTAATAAACCTTAGTAACACAATAGCCATGTAAGGTGAGAAGCGGATAGCTTCTGCTTTGTTTTCAACGTGAATTATTGTATCATTTCCATTACCGTATGTCAAGCTATTACGAAAACATTATTGAATGGGATTATCGCATAAAGTATTTCGCTATGATGTATCATCCCTTTTTCTCTAAAAGTGTTACGTTTGATGTTGAAAGTTAAAAAATACGTTTGTTTTATAACAATACTACTACCAACTAAAAACTTAAGACTGCAAGCAAACAGAGCTTGTCGCTTTATGGCAACAGTCCTGTACTCTCTTTACTTATATGCCGGTACATCAGCCCGTTTGCGGTCATAGATTTTACCAATAATCAGGCCGCCGATAAAACCGACGATGAAAACAGGTACCCAGCCAAAACCATATGTCGAAAGCGGCGTCATCGCAACAATCGCTTTAGCAAACGGCAAGCTGCTTAATCCCGGGAAAGATTCCAACAGTGCATAAATAACAACCAAATACACAGACCCTTTATGAGCACCATTGGTAGTAACGGTTTTGCCGATAATTCCTAAAACCATCAGAGCCAGGCAGGGTGGATACGTAACGCTGTAAACCCAGCCGATATAGGTAACAATGCCGTCTACGCCCAAAAGTGCCGTCAAAGCAGATAATACACAGCATACAATCGCTGCAATTTTATAAGACACGCGTCCTTTTGTTGTTACACTAACAAATTCCCCTACTGCTGTAATCTGACCAATAGCCGTCGTCAAGCAAGCCAAAATAACAGCAATTCCCATCGGAATCATGACGGCGCCGCCGACACGCTGAATAATTGCAACCAGTAATTCGGCCCGGCCCATTGTCTGCGGATATTCACTGCTGACGCAGGCACCCATGTAAAGCAAGCTGCCGTAAATAACAAAAAGCAGTATAAATGCTACAATACCACAATAAAATAATGTTTTATTGCGCTGCTGCAGCGCTACATACCCTTTGCGGTTAATCGCTGAAATAAAGACGGCTGCCATAATAAAGCTGACTAAAACATCACCTGTATTATAGCCACCCAAAAATGCATGGACAAAGGCATGTGGCACAGCTGGTGCTGCCGGAGTACCTAACGGATTAAAAACACCCAGCAAGGCAATCGCCACCAAAATCACAGCCAAGAGCGGCGTCAAATATTTTCCCATACGGTCCATGACACTGTTTTTATCTGCTGCAAAGAAGAAAGAAATAATAAAATATACAATAACCAACGGAATAAACGGTGCTGCCGGAATATTTCCCTGAATCCCCATCTGAATCGCCGTAGCGCAGGTTCTGGGAATCGATATAAACGTACAGACAATCATTAATGCCGCCAATACGATTTGGTATGCATGTTTGCCTACCCGGTCCGTAATCGCATGTACATCTCCGTTTAACCCAATGACAATTAATGTAAAAATAGGAAGAAAAATGCCAGAAAGCGTCAAGCCAGCCAAGCCGGACAAAAAGTCACTGCCGCTGTTAAGTCCCAGCTGCGGCGGAAAAATCAAATTACCAGCTCCAAAATACGTAGCAAAGAATGCAAATCCTAAGATAAGTATGTCCCGAAAACGAATAGCCCCTTTTTCATCACTCATGATACCATTACCTCCTACACAGGCAAATACAAAAACTATAACGGCGTACTTGAAATTACTGCAATAAAAAAGCTTCCATCCCCTCATCTAAGGGACGGAAGCACCGTGATACCACCCAATTTTACCAAATTCTCACAAATTCAGCCTCTTCAGGTACGCAAGCAAAAACGCTCTTAATACCATAGTGCTGTAACGGGCACGCCCGGACGGTCTAACGATTCGACCAATCTGCTCAGAGTCCATCTTCAACGAAGCTCAATGTATTCCCTTTCACCAAATAGGAACTCTCTGTTACAAATCCTTCCGCTTACTCTTCTCTTCATTGCAATCCTATCAAGTTGATAACACAAGTCTATCATTATTTTTTTATGTTGTCAACCATTTACATAGATAATTTTAAACGTATTCGTAATTTTTTATATTCTTTCTAAGGATGCAAAAAAATCATAATTTTTTCTTTGCATATCTCCCCTTCAGAATGCTTTTATCATCAATGCCGCACACTGCGTTTGCGGCATACGATATACAGAGATAAAAGACATTTACTGTTTTTTGAAAAACATAGGGATATAAAAAAAAGAACCTACCGATGTAGGTTCTTTTTCATCTTATGGCGGAGAGCGTGGGATTTGAACCCACGATAGAGCGTTAGCCCTATACATGATTTCCAATCATGCTCCTTCAGCCGCTCGGACAGCTCTCCATGGCTTACACATTGTTTCACTATTCAGTTCTTGATGTCCTCGGGATGAACATCCAATGTGTAAATGTGGTCGGGGCGACAGGATTCGAACCTGCGACCTCTTAGTCCCGAACCAAGCGCGCTACCAAACTGCGCTACGCCCCGTCAACCGACTTCTATATGATACCATATTTCCACCAAAAGTCAACGAGTTTTTTACAACTTTTTAAAAAAAATCCAACTTTTTTTATTTTTTCCGGCCCAACCCCTGTCACAGCATGCAAAACGACCCTTCATACGTTAGATTAGAAAATCTGACAATATGAAAGGCCGTATGTTTTCTATGCTGTCACAGTTTCTTTTGCATAACTTATGCGGCTTTGGACTGATGAATCCGTTTCCATATAAATCCACCTGCCAGGGTAATACACAGCAAGACAATTTTAATTTCCTGCGGATTATCTGCTGCAATCGTAATATACTGTGCCAAATAATGATCGGACGCAGCCATGCCGCCGGCAGCCCATCCTAAAATAGCGCCGCCTACATAGACCAATATAGGGAACTTATTCATGACTTTGGCTACTACCGTACTGCCAAACACGATAATAGGCACAGATATGAGCATCCCCAGCATCAGCAGGCCCCAATGGTTATCCGTGACACCGACGATTGCCAATACATTATCCAGGCTCATAAGCGCATCAGCCAGCATAATCGTCCGGACAGCCGGCCACAATGTTTCTTTAGCTTCTACATGGACGTCTTCTTCATCTTCCGGTGCCCCAATAAGCTTAATGCCAATACATACCAACAGCAAGCCGCCTACAGTCTTTAAAAACGGTACGTGAAAGAGCCAGGAAACAATAAAGGCCATAATAAACCGAAGCAAAATGGCGCCGCCGGTCCCATATAAAATAGCCTTTTTTTGCAAATGTTTGGGCAAATTTTTGGCTGCCATGCCAATGACAATGGAATTATCTCCTCCCAATGCCAAATCAATTAATATCACCTGAGCAATCATACCAACATCAAACAACAATGTCGCTTCTAATGCTTCCAATATACCATACATCCTCCTTTTCATACATTAGCCCTATTATAAGCTAAAAAGATAGGTAATACAAGCAAAAGGGTCTGCCGCACGAAGCGACAAACCCTTTTGCTTGTAGTTTTAAATGTATAGTAATACGATGTGATACTTATTTGACAATAACAGACACGCCGTCCGGAATAACCGTAACTTTAGGTTCTGCTACGCCCTTAGCTTTCATAATGTCTTGGGCCATTGCCAAGGCTTCATGAATGTCTTTGGCATATTTCAAATGCATATCTTCTACCATCTGCTGCGGTGCTTTCGTTACCATGATAATAGTATATTTCAAAAGCATGCGAAGCAGGATTTGCGATTCCCACTGGTCAAAAATAGTTTCATCCCGTTTGCGGGCTAATATTTCATCCATTGCCTTCTGAACATCTGTAGCAGCTTTCAGTGTATTGTAGAATGCATCGCCGCCGTGACCATCCGAGCAAGCCGATACATCAATGATAACGCCACCGTCTTTGCAGGTAGCTTCTGCTGCCGTCATTCCTTTTACAGACTGGTAAATATTCTGGTCGAGCGGGTAGCCGCCGTTGGTCGTAACGACAATATCAGCTGGAATCGGTTTGACGCCTGCTAATTTCAATTCAAAATCGACCCCTGCATAATGGGCTTCTTCACGATTTCCGGCAAATGCTGCAATAACTTTTTTATCTGCATCAATAACGACGTTGCAAATAAATGCCAATTTAGCCGCTTTAGCCGCATACAGCATATCTTCATGAATCGGATTGCCTTTGAGGATACCGGTACGAGCATTGGGACTATTGATAAATTCCGAGCAATGGTTAGCTAAAACGGTTACTTTGCTGGCAATCCCAGGCAAAACAGATTTACGGCCGCCGGACATGCCTGCAAAGAAATGCGGTTCAATAAAGCCTTCTGAAATAAGCAAGTCTGCATTGACAGCTACTTTATTAAGACGGCAGTCTCCGCCAGACGGCAGCGTGCCGACACTAATCATATCTTCATCTTTACGGCTGTCATGAACAACAAATTTTTCATGTTCAGCAATTTCTTTACCATATTTTGCAACGAGTTCTTCATGAGTCGTATGACGATGCATCCCAGTTGCTATCAAAATCGTAATATCAATATCCGGATTTCCTTTGCGAAGTTCAGCCAACAACTGCGGCATAATGATGTGGCTTGGTACAGGACGCGTATGGTCGCTGGAAATAATCGTGCATGTCTTCTTGCCTTTTGCCAATTCGCTTAATTTAGGGCTGCCAATAGGGTTTGCTAAGGCATCGGCTACTAATTCCGCTTCTGATTTGGGCGCTTTATATTCGTGAGCATGAGACACCAACACACCAGCTACCTGGTTTTCAGGAAGTTCAAACGTAACTTGTTCTTTGCCAAAAGGTACAGAAAATTTTTGCATATTGTTTACCACCTTTCTCATTATTTCTCAATTCCATCAACATTCGTGATATGCATATATTTGTGAAATTA
>CAVKOP010000119.1:0-6385 GCA_963657835.1 Lachnospiraceae bacterium
ACAAAAGACGAGATTCATGTCTTTATTTATTTTGCGAAAAATATTATACCTTATCTATATAAATATGCGTAACTATAATGCATTTACAAATAACGCATCATCGTATATAGGATAAATTTTGTATAAGTTATAAGTAACAGCCACATAACATAAAAAAGTATGGCCGCCGTGTTATTTGGTATGAGGGGGAAGCGTAATGAATTATAAAATTGCCGCAGCTTGGAGCGTAGTAATGCTGTATACGAGTGTCGCTATGGCAGCGTCACCGATTCCTACATTTGACAAAGAAGCCGTAACGGTGCATCCGTATCAGCGGACGGGCCAGCAGGACAAAACGCTGGATACACAGGGTATCGATGACAGCAAACTGGGGAATACCGGGACGGCAGAACATCCGACATTTTATGTGCAGAAAATTATCATAGATAGTACCGCCCCTAATGTAGAGGACAGCGACGGGACGCTGCAGCGTATTTTAGATTCGTACAGTCACCGCAGCATTTCTGTGGAAGAATTGTCTGCATTGACGGCCAAGATAACAGAATACTACCGCACGCAGGGCTACACGGTGCCGCAGGCTGTTGTTCCGCCGCAGGAAGTAGAAAACGGCGTGCTGAAAATCCATGTATATACGGCCAAGTACGACACGATTACGTTGGTCAAAAACGAATCCGATGTCAAAGACAGCATACTCCAACGGTATATTTACAGTCTGAAAACAGGCGAAACCATTAAAGACAAGCCGCTGGAACTGGCGATGAACAATCTGAACGATTTACCAGCGGTTACGGCGCGGGCTGTCCTGGCACCGGGCACGCAAAACGGTACGACCAAACTGGGGATTGAAGTACTGCGGCGGCCTGTATGGAATAACTACGTATTCGTTGACAACGGCGGCGGCTATTACTCCGGTAAATACCGCTATGGATTTCATACAGAAATCAACAATCCGGCCCATATGGGAGACAAAATGATACTCAGCGGCATGCTGACCAGCCACGATGTCAAAAACTACAGCCTTCGCTATGAACTGCCCGTAGGCAGCGACGGTACGCGCTGGGGGCTTGGTTGGAACCAGTCGAGTTATGAACTGCATACCAACAGCTTATATGATTCATTGGGACAGTCGCGGGGCATCAGCTGGTATGGCCTGACGCCGCTGTATCGCGATAGAATGAACAGACTGACCCTGCTGTACGGATATGACCATCGCAATATTCGGGATAGACTGCATTTGCATATCTTTTCAGGTATAGAAACCGTAACAGACAAGACCAGCAACGTCTGGCATGTCGGATTGAGCGGCAGCCAATACTCCCCCAACCAATTTACGCAATATGATTTGCTCTATTGGCTGGGCCGTATTCATACAGATAGTCAGACTAGCAGTACGACAGCATATGACGGGACCTATCACAAACTCACAGGAGATTTGCTTACCGTGTGGTATGACGGCCCTTGGAATTATCGCATCAATGCCAGCGGCCAGCTGGCCAACCGTTCTCTCGACGGTAGTGAACAATTTTATTTAGGCGGCATGAACGGCGTACGTGCCTATGGAGCCAGTGACGGCTACGGCGATGCAGGCTATTTGGTAAGCGGTGAAATCCGCCGGCAGACAGGCATCAAAAACCTAGAAGCAGCCGTATTCGTCGATACAGCCGGTGCCAAGCTGCGCGGCAGTGACCCGGCGTGGGATCATTTGTCTGGCTGGGGCGTAGGCCTTCGCTATCAAAAGCCCGACGACTGGAACATTCAGCTTGACTACGCCTGGAAAATTCATGCCCGCGACGATCGGACAGAACCGGATAATCACAACGGCCGACTTTGGCTGCAAGTATATAAAATGTTTTAAATAGTATATGATTATGTATCTTTTTGCAATAAATACGCTATATAAATCGAGGTATGCCATATGAAACGAAACAATATCTTACACAACTATATCGCCCTCTGGCTCATGGCATCATTGGTGGCTGTGCCGATGGCTGTCGGAGCGGCAGGAAACACAGTCGTATCTAATAATACATTGCCAACAGGCGGACAATCCATTACGAATAATCATACAGGACTTGATACCAATAATAACAATGTAATGAATATTACGCAGACCGGGAAAAACGGCATTATTAAATGGAACGATTTCTCTATTGGTGCCAACGCTGCGGTCAATTTCAAAGGGGATACAGACCATTTTAATACCTTAAACTATGTCACAGGCAGCAACATGTCTCAGATTTACGGCAAAATGAATGCCAACAACAACGGCAATATCTATTTGGTTAACCCAAACGGTGTACAGATTGGCAACTCTGCCCAGATTAATGTAGGCAGTCTCTATGTATCGACCAAGAAAATCGATGATATTGACAAGTGGAATGGTAATACCAATATAGAAGATTCGCTGCGCAAGATTGACACGCTAAATAATGCCCAACTCATGTCGTTGGGCTACGTGACGGCCAATAAAGTCACCTTTGAAGGTAAACGCGTTATCCTTGATATGGAACGTTTGCAGACACCGGCGTTGAAAACCGATACAGATACGCCAAACATTCATGTTGTATCCATTCGCGATGATACAGAAGGCGATTATGCATCAACTAAATCAGATAACCGGCTCTATGATGTGGTACTGGGAACAGAAACAGGGAAAAGTGCAGCTTGGGAAAAGAAAATCGATTTCCGCAATGTCAGAGAAACGGATTTGACGAAAACGGATGCTGTCAAACGAGGAGATAGTGAGGTTCAGAAGCCGGTCAATGCTAATGAAACGCTGGCCCAGTATTTCACTTATCGCTGGATTAAATCAGGCAATGAATTATCTCAAATTGGCAAAGATAATGACTATGCTTTGAACGGTCACTATGCGCTGCGCAATGCCATTGATTTGACTGGGGGAAACCAAATACCTATTGGAAATGTAGCAGATAATGCTTTCACTGGAAAATTTGATGGCTTGGGATATAATATTTTTGGCCTGTCCATTGGCAGTAAAAATGATAAAAAAGATGACACTGGTCTTTTCGGATATACGGATGGGGCTATTATCAGCCATGTCAACCTTATTGCCGGCACCGATGGCACCTCTATCTATGGGAAAGATCATACGGGAGCTTTGATTGGCTATGCTAAAGATACCCAAGTGCGGAATGTCACTAGCACTTTGAAAGTAGAAGGAAACGACTATACCGGTGGACTTATTGGTTATGCAGAACAGACGAATAATGATGATAAGATGAAAAAGTCTATCTTGAATAACCTCATCAATACGGGCACCATTCAGGGCAACCAGTATGTAGGCGGCATTGTGGGATTCATGAAAGGCGGCACGCTAGGTGTCGGTGAACGAGGCAGCGTAGACGATGAAGAAACGCACAACTTAGGGAAAATCACTGGCAGTGGTAGTGACGTAGGCGGCTTGGTAGGCCATGCAGAAAACGCCATTATCGGTGGCATTCAGGGGGTGAAGAAAGATGACAAAGGAAATGTCACCGGATTTACCAATAACATCGAAGCCATCTATAATGGTTCAGCCGTAGAAGGAGCGTATAACGTAGGCGGTATTGTTGGCAGTGCGGTAAATACGACGATTCAGAATGTACGTAATGAAAGTACGGTTACAGCTACGGGAAATGTCGAAGATACTTACTCCTATCATAAAGATAAAGAAGCTCCGCAGTCTATACAAGTGCGTGCGGCTAATGCAGGTGGGATAGTAGGAAATATACAAAATGGCAATATTAATGATGCGACCAATAAAGGGGATATTTCCTCTTTGGATGAGCTTTATAATAAAGACATGCGTCGTAAAGCTGGTAATGTAGGCGGTATCGCTGGTAAAGCGGATATGACGAATATGACCAATGTGATCAATCAGGAAGCCGATATCCGGGGAGCCATGAACGTAGGTGGTATTGTTGGCTATTATGGAAATAGCAGTGGGAAGGAAACCTATCGAATCAAAAATGGGCAGAATGATGGTGGAGATATTTCGGCTACCGGTGGTGTTCTTAGTGGAGGTCAATATTCTCAAGAACAATGTGTAATTGGTACTAGCGAAATGTATACTATTGGGAATATTGGCGGTATCGCAGGTATCCTCTATGGACCATCTATCCATATTGAAGGCAGCGTTAATCGGGGCGATGTTCATACACCTTCATTCACGGGTACGGCACCAGATACAGCGAAAGCGGCCAATGTAGGTGGTATTGTCGGTAAAATTGATGAACCATTTATGAAAAAAGCGGATGGCACATCCCTATCAGCCCAAGACCGATTAAATGAAATTAAGAAAGATGGAACTTTTGCAACCGTATCTGGTAGTGCGAATAATGGTAATGTAGAAGGAAATGTCAATATCGGTGGTATTGTTGGTTTTTCTTTTAATGGCTCAATTACATCTTCCTATAATTTGGGAACTATTACACCTACTCGAAAAGGGAGTGGATCGGTTGCATTAGTAGATATTGGCGGCATTTTAGGTGATAGCACAGAACAAGGGATAGGTCGTGCTGTTCTCTATGATGTATATAATAAAGGACAGATTGGCAGTCAGGAATATACTAAGTATTATGGACGCCATGTAGGCGGTATTGCAGGCCGTTTTTCCGGTATCATTGAAAAGGCCTATAACACAGGCGATATTTACAATGGCTCCAATGTCGTAGGCGGCATCGTAGGATACTGGAATAACGGAGCCATTCGGAATGTATTTAATACAGGCAATATTACTGTATATAATCAAAATGATTTTTTCAGTCAGGTAGGAGGGATCATTGGAGTTGCCAATGCCGCTGGCGGTGACAACACAGAAAATCCTACGAGTTATATTGGAATGTCATTGTATAATTTCTATAATTTAGGAATCCTGAGGTCACATCAAGTCAACAGTCAATATAAAAATACCGTAGGTGGTGTCATTGGGGGAACTACTTATTATGAACCATCAGATAAATCAGTTGGATATAATACCAATAGTAAATTTGTCACGATAAAAAATGGATATGCTATAGGCCGATTGTATACAGATAATGGGGGAAACATAGGAGGTGTTATTGGAATATCTATCAGAAACTCCTCAGTCAACATGAGCAATATCTATTATGTTGAAAATGATAGTGCGATACCAGGCTTTGTAAAAACTGGTGAATTAACTGATCGTAATAGGCAATCAAAAGTAAATGGATATACTGTCGTTTCTAATGATCAAAGCAAAAATCAGGATTCCTATAAAGGTTTACTCTTTTCTAACCAGACGAATGGTAAAATCGATTTTGGGGAAGGCCACAGTAAGGACGACACATGGCGCATGGTAGAAGGCAGTACTCTTCCTATGCTGAATGCTTTTTTACCTGGCTCTGAAATCTATTTCAACAAAGATGAAAACTATAATGACTTGATGAATAAAACAGTCAATGGTACGCTGCAGTACGGTACGGAATACAATCCGCTGCTGACTATTATTCGATCTAACAGCGATAATACATTATCTTTTAACTGGAAAGATTTGGATTTAAAAAACAATGGCTCTATTGCTGTCATCGGAAATAGCGACCATACGCCCAATCTAACCTTGAATGATATGCATATCACCAACCCGACGGGGATTTTTGGCGGTGAAATTTATACTACTGGGAAACTGACTATTAACGGTGACGGAATCCATGATATGCAGTTTGGCGGTGGTTCGACCTTACATGCCGGTTCCATTTCTATTGATGCTAGAGGCAAAGTATTGGACGACAGCGGCGAAATCCATGCCGTTGGCAAGAGCGGTACTGATTTGGGAGATGTGACACTGACCGGCGGCGAAGTCAATCTCTATGGTATTGTGAAGACGTCCAAAGATACGCTAGATGATAGTGATACCATCCGCATTCCTGGGATTAGTGGCATTGATAGCCAGTATAGTCCAAATTATTGGGATAATGTCAAGCTGTCTAAATTTACTTTTACGGATAGTAACAAGAATAGTAAATTAACTAGCCTGCCCAGCTTGGGACAGTTGTACTCTTTGGCTATTGACAAGGATGGCAAGAAAAATGGTGATTTGACAATTACTGCAGATGGCGATGTCAACATCCTTTACGGCAACCAGAAAAATGGTAGAACCGAAGTAGGCGGCAACTTGTCTGTCACATCGGACCATGGCGATATCTACATGGATAGCGATTATACCATTGGACATGCGGAAAAAGCGAATACAGGTAAGTTGTATTTTAAAGGAAATAAGAACATCATTCTCGATTTGACCAACATTGGAGGACAGGTCACAGGAGATGATAAGGCAAAGGCAAAAGCAAAGGCAAAAGCTATTCAAGATTTCCTGACCGCACACAGCACAAAAGACCATGGCATTGTAGCAGACAATAACTCTGTG
>CAVKOP010000120.1:0-4448 GCA_963657835.1 Lachnospiraceae bacterium
GGCGTGTACTGCTGCAGGAATTAAAGGAAAAAGCAGCGGCCCAACAAGCACAGATGGAAAAAGCCGTGCGTGTAGGAACTGCGAAACGACAGGAAGTCGAAGCGGCACGCGCCGCCATGGAAGCTGCCGAAGAAAAGCAGCAGCATAGTACGGTAGAACTGCAAAAAGGAACATGGCAAATGACGACGGCGCAAAAAGAAGCACAGCAGCAGGAAGCGGCTTGGCATACGGCAGATCGGCAGTGTGAATCGCTGCTGCAGGTGCGGGCCGATATGCAGGCAGAACTGCTGCAAAAGGAACAGGCGTTGGCAGCGGTAAAAGCCAGCCCGACAGCCGATACGAATGCGTTGGAAGAAGCGCGCCGCAAGGCCTTGAAAGAAGCAGAATCATGCCGCCGCATGCTGACAGACGGGCAGATTCATACGGCAACCCTGCGTGAACAGGTGCGCCATATAGAAGAACAACGCGTACAGCACAAACAAAATCAGGCTCAGCATGAGGCCGATTGCGACCGACTGGCACAGCGGGAAGCGGAACTGCGAAAGCGGCAGGATGAAACGGCAGCCATGCTGCTTGATTTGGCGGCTAAAATTACAGCCAAAGAAACAGAAACGCAGACGCACGATACGGCCAAAGAAGCATTTTACAAAGCCAGAGAAGACAATTTTAAACACAATCAGCAACTGGAAGCAGCCGGCAAAGACCTGCGGGAAAAAATGCAGCAGTGCGGCAGCCGCGTACACAACGCCGACGTGCAGCTGGAAAAATATCATGGAGAAATCCGGCGCAATGAAGAACTGCTGACCATGCAGGGGCTGACACGCCAGGAAGCCATGGACAGACGGCGGGACGGCTCGCTGAAAGAACTGCATGAAAAAGTAAGGACGCTGAAACAGCAGATAGCCAGTTTGGGGCAAATCAATCCCAACGCCGAAGACGAATATGAAGCAGCTGTCAAACAGCAGCAATTTTATGACAGCCAATGTGACGATTTGCGGGAATCCCGTACCAAATTGGAAGCCATTGTCGCTGAAATTGATGACGCTATGGCCAAGCAGTTTCGTCAGGCATTTCAAGAAATCGGCAAACATTTCCAGCAGATTTTCAGCAGGCTCTTTGGTGGCGGCACGGCCCATGTCGTGCTCACCGATACTAAAGAGGTCTTGACGGCAGGCGTTGACATCTTTATTCAGCCTCCTGGGAAAAAACAGCAGCAGCTGACCTTATTGTCAGGGGGAGAACGCGCTCTGACGGTTATTGCTTTGCTGCTGGCGTTTTTGGCGTATCATCCAGCTCCGTTTTGTCTGGTCGATGAAGTCGATGCGGCGTTAGATGAAGCCAATGTAGAACGAATGGCACGCTATTTGAAAAATTACAGCGGCAATACGCAGTTTATTGTCATTACCCATCGCCGCAAGACGATGGAAGCCGCCAATACGCTGCAGGGTGTGACAATGGAAGAACGGGGTGTATCCCGGCTGCTGACTGTAAAAGTAGATGAATTATTAGAGAAAGGAACTTAACCATGGGATTTTTTTCAAGATTACGCAAAGGTCTGGAAAAGACTAAAAATTCACTGATTCAAAATATTGAAACCGTCGTTCGCGGCTATGCCAAGATCGACGAAGAAATGTACGAGGATTTGGAAGCAATTATGCTGACTGGAGATATCGGCATTGAAACGACCGATTACCTTCTCGGCAAAATCCGTGAAGGTGTCAAATCCAAAGAAATTGAAGACGGTAATGATGTCGTTCCCTATTTGGAAAAATGTATCGTAGCCTTATTGGAAGAAAACAATGAACCCGTGCCGGACCGGGCCGGTTCTACAGAAGTTATCTTTATTGTCGGCGTCAACGGCGTCGGCAAAACGACGACGATTGGCAAACTGGCTAAATATTATACTCAGCAAGGCAAATCCGTCATGTTGGCTGCCGGTGATACCTTCCGCGCCGCTGCTTCTGAACAACTGACTATTTGGGCGCAGCGCACAGGCGTACCGATTGTCAAACACCAAGAAGGCGCCGACGCAGCAGCTGTCGTGTTTGATGCGACGGCATCTGCTAAGGCACGCGGCATAGATATCCTTCTGGTCGATACGGCAGGACGGCTGCAGACCAAATCCAACTTGATGGAAGAACTGCGCAAGATGGCCCGCGTTGCCGGCCGCAACATTGAAGGCGCACCGCATGAAACGCTGCTGGTATTGGATGCGACGACAGGACAAAACGCTGTCAGCCAGGCCAAACTGTTTGGAGATGTCGTACCTCTTACGGGTGTCGTATTGACTAAACTGGACGGCACGGCCAAAGGCGGCATCATTTTATCTGTCAAACGAGAATTAGGCGTGCCCGTACGCTGGGTAGGCGTGGGAGAAGGCGTTGACGATTTGCGCCCCTTTGATGCAGCCCAGTTTGCAGATGCCCTGTTTGATAAGAACGTAGAACAGCGGGAACAGGAAGACGACGATTAGGAGGGAATACCGCAATGTATGTAGGAAATATTAAGCAATGGCAAAACGAAGAAGCATATCTGCCGCCCAAACTGGTGCCGTGGATTCAAAAACTGGCATCGTTAGACGTACAAACCCTGGCGCCGGGACGGCATGAACTGGGAAACGGCAATTATATGAACGTGGATGTTACCCAAACAGCTCCGGCAGCCCAGCGTACGATGGAAGCCCATCGGGCATATATTGATATTCAAATGGTCATTGAAGGCGATGAAATTATAGGGTATCAGCCGATTATGAATGCCGGTGAAATAGTAGAAGACCGAAGTGCCGCCGATGCGTGGTTTTACAATCCATCGCTGGCAGCGGATACGCAGATTCATATGGGAGAAGGTACCTTTGCGGTATTTACACCGGCAGACGGACACCGCTGCTTATGTGCGCCGGACGGTATCGGCCGCCCCATACGGAAAGTAATCATGAAAATTAAAATATAACCTCTAAACCGCGTTATACGAGCGTATATCTATGCTCGTAGCAGTAAAGAAATATGAGATAACTCAGGGAATCTTTATTGACTTTTCATAGGCAGTATATTAAACTATATCTTGGTACTGAGTTTTCATTTTGAGTTTCTTTACTACGCAATGTATCAATTTTGATTTAGGATGTGTTGAGATGGCAAAAGATATTCGAGAGAAAATTATTAGGGAAGCCCTGCGCGAAATCAATTGCCGCGGTTCGGACTTTCATATGGATGATTTGGCTCGAAATCTCCGCATCAGCAAGCGGACGCTCTATGAACATTTTGCGTCCAAGCAGGCCATTATCGAGGAATCCCTTCTTTCTATGATGAACAAGATTCAAGAAGAACATCGAAAACTGCTGACTGATCCGGATATGACAACAGAAGAAAAAATTATTAGTTTTTTTAAAGTAAAATCTAACAATATTACGGTATTATCGGTGCGGAAAACGACAGATCTGCTGAAAAAAATGCCGGATGTATGTGAAAAATTGGAAATTGCGCGAAAAGCGGATTGGGATATTTTAGGCCAACTGCTGGATATAGCCCAGCAGGAAGACGATTTTAAGCCGTTTGATAAGTTTCTATTGATTCATATGCTGCACAGTGCAGCCGATGATGTCATTGACTACTTTGATAAAGTAAAACATGATTACTCTTTTCCAGAATACATGGAACGATGTATTTGCGTCATTCTATATGGAATCAAAACAGATAGGGGGCAATTAACGAATGATAAAAAAGCATAAGTTTCTTACCATGGGCGTCACCATATTGACTGTCGCAGCATTGCTGGCCGGTTGTGGTGCACAGAAGGGGGCACAAAAAGGTGCTGTTTCTGTTAATACGTATAAAGTAGAAGCAGAAGATACGCCGGTTAAGGCGGAATACAGCGGCACCGTAACGGCAACGGACAAAGTACCGGTACGTGCCAAAATTTCCGGCCGCGTCGTGGAAAAATACGTACAAGGCGGTCAGAGCGTTACAGCAGGACAGCCATTGTTCCGTATAGACAGCCGCAGCTATGATGCTGCACTGCAGGAAGCCAAGGCTACACAGGCCCAGGCAGCTGCCAACCTTGCCAATGAACAGCTGAATTTACAGCGGTATCAGGCATTAGCCGATCAGGATGCGGTTTCCGTACAGACCGTAACGAATCAGGAAGCTGCGACACAGCAGCAGCAGGCTGTCTTGGAAGCACGGGCCGCACAGGTTCAGGCGGCACAGGACAATGTCGATGACACGATTGTGTATGCGCCGTTTGACGGCAAATTGAACGTAGATGATGTACCGGTCGGCACCTATGCAACGGCTGGTTCTACAGCATTAGTTACGATTTCTTCAACGAATCCGGTATTTGTTGAATTCTCCGTCAGTGAAGCAGAATACCTGCAGATGACGAAAAAGGCACCGGATGCACCGGGAAGCTGGGGCGACCATTTACAGCTTCGGTTGAGTGACGGCACGATG
>CAVKOP010000120.1:4458-6384 GCA_963657835.1 Lachnospiraceae bacterium
TGTATGCCTATGAAGGCCATGTAACCCAGGTCAACCACGGCATGGACGGCAACTCCGGTTCTATTATTGTCAAAGCCGTATTTGACAATCCGGAAAACCTCTTGATTCCGGGCTTGTACGGCACAGTCGTTTCCGACACGCAGGTACAGCAGAAAGCCTTGCTTGTACCGCAGCGCGCTGTACAGCAGACGTTGGGTAAATATTTCATTTCCGTTATTGATGAAAACGGCCAGGCACAAAACAAAGAAGTTACGCCGGGACAAAAAGTCGGCAAGTTCTGGATTATCAACAGCGGCTTGAATGACGGCGACTTGATTATTGTTGACGGCTATCAAAAAGCCAATGGCGCAACCTTGGATCAGCATTTGCTTTCTAAAGATGACGTAGAAAACGATACCACAAGCAGTGATGCTGCCAGCCAGTCTAAATAGGGGGCGAGAAGACAGTGATATCTAAATTTTTTATTGACAGGCCGATTTTTGCTATCGTTATATCCCTGATTATTTCTATTTTGGGTGTACTTTCGATAGTAACGCTTCCTGTCGCTAAATATCCAAACGTTACGCCTCCGCAGATTAGTGTGTCTGCTACGTATGTAGGCGCCAACGCAGAGGTTATCGGCGATACGGTTGCCAGTGTTATTGAACGGCAGCTTATCGGTGTCGATGATTTGGTAAACATGGAAAGTTCCAGTAATGACTCGGGCCGGTATTCTCTGACCGTACAGTATGAAACGGGTTCCGATGATGATATGGACATGGTCAATACCCAGAACCGTATCAGCCAGGTACAGTCCACGCTGCCGCAGGAAGTTACCCAGACAGGCGTTACGGTACAGAAATCTTCCAGTGGTACAGCCATGGTATTCTCGCTGTATTCTCCGAATGGTTCGTATGATGAAACCTTTATGAAGAACTATGCGACACAGTACTTCATGGATGAATTAAAAGGCGTATCCGGTATCGGGGATGTACAGGAATTTGGTTCTGACTATGCCATGCGTATTTGGATGGATCCATTAAAAATGAGCATCCTGAAAGTTACGCCGACGGATATTATTTCTGCTATTCAGACGCAGAATACACAAGCTGCTGTTGGTACTGTCGGTTCACAGCCGACGCCGTCTGACCAGACGTATCAGTATACACTGCGTGCTGACGGCCGTCTGTCTACAGCTGATGAATTTAAAAAAGTTATTATTCGCACAAATGCAGATGGGACAATGGTTCGCGTCGGCGATGTAGCCAATGTTGAACTGGGTTCCAAGGATTATACCGTTCATGGCTATTTTGACGGCCAGCCGAGTGCTACCTTTATGATTAGCCTGACTTCAGATGCCAATGCGATGCAGACCGTAAGCAATGCCAGCAAGGTATTAGCCAAGGCCAAAGAATCCTTCCCGTCTGACTTGGATTATAAAATTGTATACGACAGCACGAAATTTGTAAAAGCATCTATCGAAGAAGTTATTATTACGTTCGTCGAAGCGTTGCTTTTGGTTGCTGCTATTGTTTATTTGTTCCTGCAGAGCGGCCGCTCTACATTGATTCCGCTGCTGGCCGTTCCAGTATCTCTGTTGGGTACATTTGCCTGCTTCAAAGTACTCGATTTCTCTATCAATACGTTGACATTGTTTGCCATGGTATTGGCTATCGGCTTGTTAGTCGATGATGCGATTGTTGTTATCGAAGCCGTTGAATATGAAATCAAGTACAATAGCAGGTCGCCGCGTGAGGCTACTATTATTGCTATGCAGAATGTACAAGGACCGGTTGTCGGTGTTGCCTGCGTACTGGCATCCGTATTCGTACCGGTCGGCTTCCTCAGCGGCATGAGCGGCGTACTGTATCGGCAGTTTGCATTGACGATTGCCGTATCTGTCGCCATTTCCGCATTTGTAGCCTTGACTTTGACACCGGCTATGTG
>CAVKOP010000121.1:0-4884 GCA_963657835.1 Lachnospiraceae bacterium
ACAGGTATTGACATTCAGCCAGCATTTTGCCTGCCCGGACTGCCATGTCAGCCTGCCGGAAATTGAACCGCACTTGTTTTCTTTCAACAGCCCTTTTGGGGCCTGCCCGGCCTGCTCCGGCATAGGCAGCACGATGGAAGTCGATCCCAAGCTGGTACTGCCGGACGCCCATAAGGCATTTATCGACGGCGCCGTGGCAGCGCTCAGCAGCAATCCGGATTCTTGGTTTATGCGGCAGCTTGGCGGCTTGCTGCATCTTCATGGTTTTTCCTTGGAAAACTGTTATGCCGATTTGCCTCATGACGTGCAGCAAAAAGTGATGTGGGGCGCTGAAGATACGTGTGTGTTTGAATATGAAAATCTGCGCGGCGAAACCAAGCAGTACGCGACGACCTTTGAAGGGGTCATCCCTATGGTGCGGCGTCGGTATAAAGAAGCGTCTTCCGACATGATGCGGGATCAATTTGAACAATTTATGACCGTAAAGCCCTGCACGACCTGCCACGGTGCGCGGCTTCGCCATGAAGCGCTGGCTATCAAAATCGGCGGGCTGAATATTGCGGAACTGACGGATATGACGGTCCGGGATTTGATTCCTTTTTTTGACCAGCTGCAGCTAACGAAAAAACAGGCTTTGATTGGCAAACAGATTTTTAAAGAAATCAAAGCACGGCTGAACTTTTTGCAGACGGTGGGCTTGGAATATTTGACGCTGTCGCGGACAGCAGGCACGCTTTCGGGCGGCGAAGCTCAGCGAATCCGCTTGGCAACGCAGATTGGCTCCGGCTTGGTCGGTGTCTTGTATATTTTGGACGAACCGTCGATTGGCCTGCATCAGCGCGACAATGACCGGCTGCTGCAGGCATTGAAGCGGCTGCGGGATTTGGGCAATACGCTGATTGTTGTCGAACATGATGAAGACACGATGCGTGCAGCTGATTTTATTTTGGATATCGGGCCGGCGGCAGGCGAGCACGGCGGCCAGGTCGTCGCACAGGGAACCGCCGCTGATATTATGGCCTGCCCGGAATCGCTGACGGGGCAGTATTTAAAGGGAACTAAATATATTCCCATTCCGGCAGTACGCCGTAAAGGCAACGGCTCTTTTATTGAAGTAATCGGTGCTTCGGAACACAATTTAAAGAACATTCACGTTGCCTTTCCCTTGGGAACCTTGACGGTAGTGACCGGCGTGTCCGGGTCAGGCAAATCAACGTTGGTCAATGAAATCCTTTATAAGGGACTGGCAGAAGCCGTATACGGCACGCCGCACCGGCCGGGAAAATTCAAAAAGATAAAAGGAACAGAGCATATAGACAAAATCATTAACATCGACCAATCACCGATAGGCAGGACGCCTCGCTCCAATCCGGCAACCTACACGGGGGTGTTTGATTTTATCCGCCAGCTGTACAGCCAGACCGCCGAAGCCAAAGTGCGCGGATATAAAGCCGGCCGCTTCAGCTTCAACGTAAAAGGCGGCCGCTGTGAAGCCTGCCGCGGCGACGGCATCATCCGCATTGAAATGAACTTTTTGCCGGATGTGTACGTGCCTTGTGAAGTGTGCCATGGCGCCCGCTATAATCGGGAAACGCTGGAAGTGAAGTACAAAGGGAAGACGATTGCCGATGTCTTGAATATGACCGTCGATGACGCGTGCACATTTTTTGCCAATATTCCGCGGGTACTCAACAAATTAAAGACCCTGCAGGAAGTAGGCCTGGGCTATATCCGCATTGGCCAGCCGGCAACGACGTTATCCGGCGGCGAAGCTCAGCGCGTCAAACTGGCAACCGAGTTGTCCAAGCGCAGTACGGGACGGACGCTGTATATTTTGGATGAACCGACGACAGGCCTGCATACGGCGGATATTCACAAGCTGATGGATGTACTGCAGATGCTCGTTGACGGCGGCGATACGGTCGTCGTGATTGAACATAATCTCGATGTCATCAAAGCGGCCGATTATCTGATTGATTTGGGACCGGAAGGCGGTGACGGCGGCGGCACAGTCGTCGCGACGGGCACGCCGGAAGCCGTCTGCGACGTGCCGCAGTCTTATACAGGCCAATTTTTGAAGCCTGTTTTGGAACGAACAAAAGCACTCATGGCAAAGGGGCAGGATTGACGATGGCGTTATGTGAAACAGTCTTAGAAAAAGTCCGTAATTTGACGACTCAGCCAGGGGTGTACCTCTGGAAAAATGCGCAGGGACAGATTATTTATGTCGGCAAAGCGGTCAATCTGCGCAACCGGGTACGGAGCTATATCCGGCACGATGCCCGGCGGGCCCCGAAAGTAGCCGCTATGATGAGCCATGCGGCAGATGTGGAAACGATTGTCGTAGCCAACGAAATGGAAGCGCTCATCTTAGAAAATACGCTGATTAAGAAGCATCATCCCCGCTACAATATTATGCTTCGCGATGATAAAACCTATCCGTATATCAAGGTCACGCTGCAGGAAGATTATCCCCGTATTTTTATGACGCGCCGCGTCAGTCATGACGGTGCCCGGTATTTTGGTCCTTTTGCCAATGGATTGGCGGTGCACCGCGTGCTCAAATTAATGCAGCGGGCCTTTCGCATTCGTTCTTGCCGGACCATGCAGGCGGACCGGCCTTGTCTGCAGTATCATCTGCATCACTGTGATGCGCCGTGCGTCCATTATATTACCAAAGGAGCGTATCACGAACTGGTGCAGCAGGCTGTAGAGATACTGGAAGGCCGCAATACCGAAATGATGCGGCAGCTGCAGAATCAGATGGAAGAAGCAGCGGCGCAGTTGGAATTTGAAAAAGCGGCGATGTACCGCGACCAAATAGAAGCTGTCAAGGTCATACAGGAACAGCAGAATATTCAGACGATTGGCGGCGGCGACATGGATGTTCTGGGATTTGCCGCCGATGCCGGCCAGACCTGCGTTCAGATTTATACGATACGGCAGGGACGATTATTGGGGCGGGAAACATTTACGCTGGAAAACAGTATGGATGAAACGAGCGGCGCCTTGACAGCGGCCGTGCTGGATCAGTATTATACAGAAAATATGTTTATACCAAAGGAAATCGTCGTAGCTGCCGCAGACGACTTGGAAGAACATGCGCATCGGCTGAGCCTGCTCAAGGGACAGCGGGTAGATATCAGCATTCCGCAGCGCGGCATCAAAAAAAAGCTGCTCAGTATGGCCGAAGATAATGCCCGTGTCCTGCTGGAACAGCGCCGTCTGCAGTGGCAGCATGATACCGATAAGACGAGCGGTGCCGTAGAAGCTCTGGCACGCGTCCTGGATTTGCCAAGGCTGCCGGAACGGATGGAATGTTTTGATATTTCACATACCCAGGGGATTGAAACTGTTGCTTCGATGGTGGTTTTTGAACATGGACGGCCGGCAAAAAAAGAATATCGGCGCTTTAAATTGAAGACCGTACAGGGCAAACCGGATGATTTCAAATCGATGGCAGAAATTATGGGACGCCGCTATGGCGAACGTGACTGGCCGGAGCCGGACCTTATCGTCATTGACGGCGGCAAAGGACAGCTGCACGCAGCCTTGCCTATCATTCGGGATGCAGGCTGTGAAGCACCTGTTATCAGTTTGGCGAAGCGAATTGAAGAAGTATTTGTAGAAGGGCGAAGTGATTCTATTATTTTGAGCCATCATACGCCGGAACTGCAGCTTTTGCAGGCCATCCGCGACGAAGCCCATCGCTTTGCCATTACGTACCACCGCAAGCTGCGCGGCAAACGAAGCCTGGTATCTATTTTAGACCATATCGAAGGCATTGGCCCCAAACGGCGCAAGGCTTTGTGGACTGCGTTTAAAACACTGAATGACATGAAGCAGGCCACGGTGGAAGAACTGGCAGCCGTGCCGACGATGACGAAAGAAACAGCAGAAAATGTGTATTATTTTTTCCGTTTGGGAACGGATGAAAAACGAAAAATAACAAAATCATAACGTAAGAAAGGGAGAACGCATGAAGACTTTGGCTGCCATGCATTCTCCCTTTATTGGTTGAGTATTGTGAACGGTTTAGCGATTGTCGTACCTAGTTAATTTTTTATTCGTATGTTGCAGATATGGCTTTTTCTTACCGCTGTGAGACGTCAAAGGCCAAGTAAGCCATCAAAAAAAGAGGGATTCGCCGCACAGAATGCTGCTCTCCCAAAGGTACCCCCGGCTGTCTGCGGCGAGGAAAAGGCATTTCTGCGGAAGTGTAATAACCCACTATGACACTTTCATCCCTGCGGTCTGCAAAGTGCCGTGGGCTCTCCGCGGGGGAACGGTTGTATAGGGTGCGTTCCGAGCAAATCGCTGCGTACGTGCGTACAGAAGATGGGTACGCATGTATGCAGAAAAACGACCAATCCTCCTATATAGGGGTGTTCTTTTATCAAGAAATATGGTATACTCGGCTCAACAAATCAGAATTTATGAGAGGTGACCAAAATGAGACGCAAGGACAGAGAAGTCGAAAAACAAGATGAAATTTATGACATTTTGAAACGGTGTGATACCATAAAAATAGCAATGCATGGAGACGTATATCCGTATATAGTTCCGGTTTCATTCGGTACAGAAGTTGTAGATGGAAAAGCTGTTATTTATTTTCATTGCGCTCAAAAAGGTACTAAAATTGAGCTGATTAAAGAGAATCCTCATGTTTGTGTAGAAGGCGAAATATTTATACAAATTGAAAAAACAGCGCACGGAATCACAGCTCGATATGAAAGTATCATTGGTTTTGGAGAGTGTACCTTTGTCACGGAACAGGAAGAAATTATTCATGGAATGAAATTGCTCACTGAACATTATGGATATGATGAATATCCTCTTGAACGTTGTGCAGGATTGAACCATTTGTTTGTTGGAAAAATTGTA
>CAVKOP010000121.1:4943-6354 GCA_963657835.1 Lachnospiraceae bacterium
GACAACTTCCAGTTTGTCGTACTCGTTCCTAGCAGGCAGGTACGCCCCAACAAGAAGTTATCCCCAAAGAACAAGAATTTTCAAGTTGCCCAGCTGTATGACGATGCCCCAAAGGAGCAGGCCAGCGAAACCGTGAGTATCTTCGAAAACGAAATCTATTTCAAGCGGCAGCCCTTGACTGAAGAGCAGAAGAAGCACGGCTCCTATATGGATGAGAACGGCAATCTCCATGTCAGGAACCTGTCCGCTTTCTGGATTCCTGAACTGACCACAACGGAGAAAGTCGGGCACACCACCTACACCGTGACCGGCAACTATGAGGGCAAGGAATCCTTTTTGAAAAAGATGGAGTCTATTGTTGACAAGAACGCCCAGCAAAAATTCGAGGATGAAGGTACAGACGAACGACAACTGCGCCCAATTTTGCTGTACTTGACCCGATAACCAATCCATCTAGCAGAAAATGGGAGTACAGGAACAGCAAATCGAGAATATTGAAAAGTTTGTTCAGAAAGCGCACGTTTATGGTTGATTTTGTTTAGCATACAATAAGTATACCAGCTAAGAGGCCCTTCGGGGTCTCTTTTGCTAAAAAAAACGGACTCAGTTATCTGAATCCGTTTTTTTGATGAGACTATTACGTTACAGCCCTTTTCTTCCCCGTTGTGGGAGCATTTGCAAATACTGTTTTACGGAGCCCCTGCATTTGTGCGGCAGCCCCTTTTTCATTACGTAGTTTAATGAAAAATATTGATAAATATGGTGATGATAGATGCGTTGACCGGGTCAATAATTAATGAACCAATGAGCGGAATAACGAAAAATGCCGTAGGTGCCGGGCCAAAGAGTTCTGTCATGGCGGTCATGTTGGCAATGGCGTTTGGTGTAGCGCCGAGACCAAAGCCGCAGGCACCGGATGTCATGACGGCTGCTTCGTAGTTTTTGCCCATGACGCGGTAGACGATGAAATACGCAAAAATGGCCATAAATACGGCTTGGCTGAGTAAGAGGATAATCAGCGGAATAGCCAAGTCGCTGAGCTGCCACAGTTTGAGGCTCATCAGCGCGCAGGTCAAGAAGATGGTCAAGCCTAAATTGCCCAATACTTCACTTTCGCGCTGGTATACCTTGTACACCTTGGTAAAATCTGCCACATTGCGAATGATAGCGGCGGCCAGCATCGAGCCGATGTACGATGGGAAGACAATATTGATGCTGACAAAGAAATTAGTAATCAGCGTGCCTATACCCATGGCGAGAAAGAGGTGTGCCATGGCATTCATGAAGCGGCGGTTGTCAATGGTCTGGCCGATTTTGTGTTCATCTTTGTCGGCAGCGTCTTTGTTGGATGCAGCATGTTCCAGTTTGTTAATTTCGTGCTGATAGGACTGCGGGTCCAAGCGTTCAGAAT
>CAVKOP010000122.1:0-6220 GCA_963657835.1 Lachnospiraceae bacterium
CGCCGGTATGGCCTGCCAAAGTGTCGTATCACTTGCCAAGCGCAGCAAAGACAGGGTTTCTTCCTGCATGCCTACTAAAGGGGAACGAAGCACAGCTGCCATCGCCAAATCCTGCTCCGGATTGTCGATGCACTGCAGCAATGCCAGCATGACCTGCACTTCAATAGCCGCAAAATAGCCGCCGTTTTGTTCTGCATAAGCCGGTATGCCTGCCGCCTGCAGTGTTTGAAGCAGTGTATCTGCTTTTCCTGCCAAAGACCGCAGCAGGATGACGATATGCCGATACGTCAGCGGTTCCATCGTGCCGTCTTTTTTAGCTGTCAGCAGTTGGCTGCCCTTTAGTTCTTGAATCCGGGACGCAATGACCTGGCATTCTTTTTCAAAAGCCGGTAATTCCTGCGCAGGTTCTTCTTCGCCTGGCTGGTCTTCTGCTTTCGTATTGACGAGATGTACTTCCACCGGGCCGCCGACCCAATTTGCATCTGTCGGCGTCGTCCTGCCGTCATACAGTTGTTCCCGTTCTCCATAGGCCATGCCCGTCGCTTCTTTCGTCATCGCCCGGGAAAACACTTCGTTGACAGCATGTAAAATCAACGGTACGCTGCGGAAATTTTTGGCCAAATCAATACAGCGCTCTACGGCATGTTCTTCACGGCTGTACGTTTGGTATTTTTGCAAAAACAACGTCGGATCCGCCAAGCGAAACCGATAAATGCTCTGTTTGATATCGCCGACCATAAAGCGATTGTTTTCTTTGGATACCAGCCGGGTAATCAATTCTTGTACGCCATTGGTATCCTGATATTCATCAATCATCACTTCGGCATAGGAATCTCTAAGTTCCAACGCAGCTGCCGACGGTACAGGATGCGCCGGTGTCGATGTCGTATCCAACAAAATGCGCAGGCAGAAATGTTCCAAATCATTGAAATCAATCCAGCCTTTTTCCTTTTTAGCTGCCCGATATGCGTCAGCAAAATCTTTTGTCAACGCCACGAGCCCATGCATCATCGGTGCCATATCCCGTATGCCCTGCAGCCATTCGTCAGCACTAGCCGAAAAATATGGTGCCTGTATCGATTCTGTCACTTCTTTTTTGCAGGCATTGCGTATGTTTTTACATTGTTCCCAAAAGCTTTTTTCTTCTTCATCCAAGCCGCGCAGTGGTTTGAGACGAGGAAATTCAATCGCCAGCACGGCTTTTTGCATTTTCTCCCACGTTTGGCACTGCAGGGCTTGTTCCATGGCTTCCTGCTCTGCGACAAAGACTTCATAGGCCGATGCAAACGAAGGACGCGGCTGCAGCTGCTTTGTGATGTTGCGGTACAACCGAATTTGTCCCTGCAGCATACGCCGTATATCTTCTTTGATAGGCTGTACCCAGTCCATATCATCGATGGAGGCATCGTCATCAATATCATACGCCCTGGCTGCCCGTTCCAGCCATTCCTGCGGCCACGGCATACTGCGAGAATACGCATACATCCGGCTGACCGTTTCCATCAGCGCATCGTCGCCGCGGTCATTGCCGAACATATCTGCCAATGGATAGAGAAATCCCGCTTTGTCTTCGTTATCATAGTAAGAAAGGAAGACCTCTTCTAATACACGCTTTCGCAGCAGGCTCAATTCTTCATTTCCAGCAATGGTAAACGCCGGATCGATATCTATGGTATAAAAATAGCGGCGAATGACATCCTGGCAAAAGGAATGGAGTGTAGAAATAGACGCAGACGGCAGCAGCGCCAGCTGTCGTTCTACCGTCCCATCGCCGCTGCTGCCTAAAGCTGCCCCCAATGCCGCAGCTACTCGTTCCCGCATTTCGGACGCCGCAGCTTTAGTAAAGGTAACAACGAGAAGCTCGGTAATATCAACCGGATGCGCTGTGTCCAGCAGACGCTGGATAATGCGTTCTACCAAAACGGCCGTCTTGCCGGACCCTGCCGCCGCCGACAACAGCAATGTTTGGCCTCGGCTGTCAATCGCTGCTTGTTGTTCCTTAGTCCAAGCCATGTGTATCGTCTCCTTCCTCATAGATTTTTTTCAGCCATTCTTCCGCATCGGCTTTATCCGTTACGTCGTACGTATTTTCTTTCATTTGTATGTCAAAGCGACATACAGCGTGATACGGACAATACTGGCACGGGCTTTTTTGTCCCAAGCGCAGCGGATGAATAGAAATATCCCCTGCCGTAATTTTTTGTGCGATTTCATACAGCCTGTTTTGTGAAACCCGGAGCAGCCGCTGCCATCCCTGGGCATCGTACATCACATGAGATGTATTGCTGAGCGTGCCGTCTTTCTTCATTCGTATATTCAAAAACGCAGAATAATCCTTGATGGACGTGTCCAAGGCTTTCATAATATGGCTGTCATCTAAATAAAATCCCCGCAGCTTGCTGTTTTTATCATACAATTTCTTTTTCGTTGCATCATCGACGCGATAATCCAAAGACGTTTTATCATTGCGGACATAACAGTACAGCACTGCCGCCGGAGCCGCAGTATCCCCCATATTTTGCAGGGCTGCCTGCATATAGGTCAGCAGCTGCAGTTCCAAGCCGGTAAAAATCTCGCTTAAATCCAGTTGTTTTCGTCCGGATTTATAGTCGATGACGACGACATATTGCGTCGTATCGGTGCACATCGTATCCACGCGGTCAATCTGGCCGCTGACGACGACGGACATGCCGTTGGGCAAAGTAAACTGTACGGCTTTCCATGGGCTGTGCTTTCTGCCAAAGGATTTTTCTAATCCTGCCATATGAAAATTCGACACGGCACTGAATTCCCTCAAATGACGAACCGTTCGTATCAATGTTTGAATCAATCGCTCTTTTATCTGGCCAAAATACGCATTGGACATGAGAATGTTGTGCTGTACATCAGGAGCCAGCGTTTCCGTAGCCTCGCGGCAAAGGGTTGGTATATCCGCATCCGGCAAATCATACCATTGCTTGCCTTCCTGCAGCAGTTTTTCACCCAAAATACGCAAAGCGCCGTGAACCAGCATGCCCAAATCCGGAGCTGCAAACCGATACAGCGGCCGTTCTTCCAACTGCAGGCCATAGCGGGAAAAATACGCAAAGGGACAGCTTCGGTACTGCTCAAATTTGGTAACCGAGCCGCGCAGCGTACCGTCAGGCGCATACAGCCGGCGCACAAGTTCCGGTGACAGCGGCACAGGTATGTTGCGGTGGAACAAGCCTTGTACGGCCTGCACAGCCTGCTGCTGCCAACCATGCAGATAGGCCCAGTCATACAAAGCCCACCAACATTCCCGAGTCGGCCTGCCTTCTGCAGCAGGTCTAAGCATGGTCGGCAAATACGACAACGCCGCCGGCATCGACGTAATAAATCGGTCTTCTTCCCCTTCCGGAATTTCTCCCGTTTCGTGCGCGACGACAGCATAGCCGTTTTCTTCCAGCTGCCGCACCCATACGGATGCGTCCTGCGCCTTCCCGTCTTCATCTGCCAAAATATAGGAAATATACAAGGATTCCCTGGCTCTGGTCACAGCCAGATAAAATAAGAATTTTTCCTGGAAAGAACGAAATCGTCTGCCCGGTCCCAGTTTGATGCCCAATTTGCCAAGGCGGCGCCGTTCGGTATCACTGAGCATGCCTTCTTCACTGCTGTGCTGCGGAAAGACACCGTCATTGACGCCGCACAGAAAGACGACGCGGGCCTGCATCGTATAGCCGCGGTCAACAGAAGTCAGCGTTACATGATCCAGTGTCGGCGGAATCAAACTGAATTTTAATTCCCGCAGACCATCTGTCACTATTTGTGAAAATTCACGCAGCGAAACGACATCATCGCCGCATACGTGTACAATTTCATCCAAAAACAGCAGCATACGTTTCCAGACCTGTTCGTGTTCTTTTTCGTCTACAGCTTGTCCTTTTTCATGGTCTTCTGTTTTCCACTGCCGCAGCGTCTGCGGCACCTGCATCCGGACCAGCCATTGATAGAGCAGCGTACACCACGTCTTCAAGTCATGATCTTTTTGCGCTTCTTCCCAAAACGGCAGCAGTATATCGACAACGCGCCGGCGAATAGCATTGATAGTGTCCAGTTTTGCTTTTTCCTGCGCATCTTCTTCACTGCCTTCATCCAAATACCGTTTTTTAGTATACGTCCACTCTTTGCCGCTCAGCCAATGATACCCTTGAATACCATATGCCAGACAGTAGTTTTCTAATAAATCGGCTTCCTGACGGCTTATGGGAAACAAATCTGTTTTGAATAAGGCAAATAGAGATTCGTACGACCAGCGGGCGTGAAATACTTCCAGCAGCGCCGTAATGGCTTCGACTACAGGATGGGATGTCATAGGGCGGCGGTAATCACTGAAAAACGGCACCCGATATTTAGCAAAAATGCGTTCTGCAATATGCTGATAGGCTTCACTGGACCGCGCTAAAATAAGAAAATCCCGATAGCGGTACCCTTGCCGGCATAATGCTTGAATCTGTCTGACAATGCTGTCTATTTCCACGTCCCGATTGCTGCATTCACAAAGGTGCAGTCCCTGCACAGGCTGCGAAAGCGGCTGCGGCACCAAACGAAAAAAGCCGTCCGTAAAGACATCCAGCCCTTGCGGTACCGTTTTAGGCAATGCCTGCCGTTCTACGTGCGGAAACAA
This sequence comes from Lachnospiraceae bacterium, assembly GCA_963657835.1. GTDB lineage: Bacteria > Bacillota > Negativicutes > Veillonellales > Megasphaeraceae > Megasphaera. The sequence continues at coordinate 4,649 of CAVKOP010000122.1, forward strand.
TTCCTGAATATCCCGATACACTTCATATGCCCGGTGAAACAATGCTGTTTCTTTAGCTTGAGAAGCAAACCGTTCGGCATCCATCGTCAGCGTAATCGTCATATGTGCGGCTGCTTTTTCCGCTGCCTGCAGTACGGCCAGCTGCTGCGGCGTAAACCATTGAAATCCATCTACCCAGATGCGGGCCCCTTGTATAAACCGATACTGAGGAATTTCTCTGGCAAGCACCGTCATGACATCGTCTGCACTGCCAAAATGCTGGGTCAAAAAATCCGTATAGCCTTCATACAACACGGCTATATCTTCCAGCTTGCGCGCCAACGTCTGCGTTCCCAAGGCGGCTGCAGCCTGATGAAGCATTTCCGGTCCAATGCGAAAGGACCGGCATTCCCAAATAAACTGTCCCATAGCCGCAGCAAAATGTTCCTGCCTTGCTGCCGTCTGCAAAATCGTAAATTCATCAGCATGCTGACGCAAAAGACGCTGCAGAATCAGTTGGCGTGACAAATCGGAGAGAGAGGCATGTTCTTGTCCCCGTTCCTGAAACACGCGGTATGCCAGCCGAGAAAAGCCGACAATCTGGATACCCATAAATCCCTGTCCCGGCATAGCTTCGGCAAATTGTCTTTCTGCATGATACGAGGCCTGGTCAGGCACAATGAGCAGCGCGTTGCCGCCGCCGGCAGCCCATTCCTGCATTTGCGCAAAACAGCGGCTGCTTTTGCCACTTTTGCCTGTTCCCAAAATAACTGTAACTGCCACGCTGTTTCCTCCTTTTTGTATACTGTGAATTTACATTTTTTAATATTGTATCACATTTTAAGAACACATGAAATGATAATCCCAAAAAGAAAAGACCAACAAAGCCCTCTACACTTTGTCGGCCTTTCACTATACTGTTTACTCTTTTACATGGCAGCACAAGCCAGTTTCATGTAGGCTGCGCTTTTGCGATCTGTGCCTTCCAGCCATTTCAAATCATACGGTTCAAACACAACATGCCGATAGGCATCGACATCCAGCATCGTTCCATCCCAATCGGAATGAATATCGCCGTTCTGCTTAATCAAAATGTCGTAAAGAATGTCATACGTAATGCCGGTTTTGGCATCTTTTTCCACAATCGTGCTGTACGGAAGTGTCTTGTGATACGTAAGTTCCATGCCTTTATAATCAAAATGGAACCCACAGCGCATGCGGCATCCATCCAAGCCTGTATAGTCGGCAATACATTTCAAATCATGCAGAATGTTGTCGCTTTTTTCATCATAGAGATTTTCCGGTGTAGTTTCCGTATAATCAAACCGGAACTGAATCGATGCGCCGCCAATTTGCCGGAACCGTTCTAAATACGGAATCAGTTCTTTGGCTGGGTACTTCTTGTACAAAACGCAATTGATACGAAATGGTACGGCAAGCCGCGTAAGCAGCTGATCATTCGATTCCACTACGTAGTGCTGCATATGACGGGACACGTTGATGCACGTAATCTTCTCTTTATTATGCTTCGTAAAATTAACGATATCATCTTCCGTCTGGAATTCGAAGACCGGCAGTGTCGTATTGATATAG
>CAVKOP010000123.1:0-1811 GCA_963657835.1 Lachnospiraceae bacterium
GCATAATCGGCCCCCAGACAAAATTATTTAACGCTTTTAACAAGCCCCCTATATCCATTGTCGCTCCCTCCATCCTAATATACGCGAACTACCCCTATCAAATTTTATAAGAAACACATTTGTCCTCTCTAAATGTATTTCTTAACTATGTTACGAAGTATAGCACGATACTTTTATTTTGTAAACAGTAAATCGTTTAAATATTTTAATAAATCTTGGTTTTTATCATTTATTTATTAATTATTTAACATTATTAGGCAATGTTTCGAAATGTATTTACAGGATTACTTTTACGGCATCGGCAAACTGTCCTATAAAAAATATTTTAATTCTGTATATTTAACTTATGACAGTATTGTTGTATACTAGTGTCATGCTTTTAGGGCATTATACTAGGGAGGGAGGTTTTATCATGAGTCATGATAAAATCAGAAAGCTTACCTTAGCAGGGTTGTTTGCTGCTATGGCTTTTATTTGTTTCTTTTACTTGCGCATTGAAATCCCAATGGGATTGGGACTGACAGGAAAATTATACATCGGCTATGCCTTTGTCATCCTAGCCTCTGTATTATTGGGCGGCACCTATGGAGCCTTATCCGGTGCTGTGGGACTGACGCTTGCCGATCTGTTGACAGGCTATGTCACTTCGGCACCGCCAACGTTTGTCGCCAAGTTTATTTTGGGCTGGTCTATTACGTGTATTGCCTTTTCCATTCTGCATCTGGACCGAGTCCATTCCATCAAAAAAGAAGTATTGTATGTCATTATCGCGGCCATTGGCGGCTGTATCATCAATGTCATTACAGAACCGATTATCCGCTATGCTTTCAAATATTACTTTCTCGGCTATGCCCAGGAAGTCGCCTATGTCAGCGCGATTAACTGCGGCATTTCCATGGCGGTCAATTCAGTGCCTTCTATCGTCATTGCGGCTATTTTGTACCGTGTCATGAAGCCGTTAGTGCAAAAGTAACGGGTTACCGATGCAGCGTGCCTTTGAACACTCTTTTCTTTAGAAGTCTAAAACCAGTACGGCTGCCGTACTAAACACTGCATATAAAAAAGCTGCAACAACATGGGTTAAAAAAAAACTCATGTCGCTGCAGCTTTTTTTATGTTGCGACCAACAACAGCCGTCAAACAAACTATACAAGGGGCTGTCATTTTGGCTGTCCCTTGCATGGTAATCTCTAAAATCCAAGCAGTGTACCAATCGTATGCACGATAAACGCCACGAACCAGGCAATGACGCACTGACTTACGACGACCATCAGCGCCGCTTTGCCGCTGTCCATTTCCCGCCGGACAGTCGCAATGGCAGCGACGCACGGTGTATAGAGCAGGGTAAATACCAAAAAGACAAAAGCCGTAAACGGTGTAAACATCGTCGGCAATACGGAAATATCACTCTGCAGCAGTACGGTAATCGTAGAAACAACGCTTTCTTTGGCCATAAAGCCTGTTACGATGGCCGTTGCCACGCGCCAATCGCCAAATCCTAAAGGCGCAAAGATAGGCGCAATGAAATTGCCCAACAGGGCAATCAAGCTGGTATCCGGGGCGGCAGCAATATTAAATGACGTATCAAAGGTTTCTAAGAACCAAACAATAATCGTTGCGGCAAAAATAACGGTAAAGGCCTTTTGAATAAATCCTTTAGCCTTATCCCAAATCAAGCGACAGACACTCAATGCGCCTGGCATGCGGTAATTCGGCAGTTCCATAACAAACGGAACCGGCTGGCCTTTGTAATAAAATTTTTTCAAATACACGGCATAGGCCATACCGCAAAGAATCCCAATCAAGTACAG
>CAVKOP010000123.1:1821-6192 GCA_963657835.1 Lachnospiraceae bacterium
GCGCAATCACGACAAGGCCCCGCAAGTGCGCCGGGAAAAGAGCCGTCGTCAAAAAGCCGTAAATCGGCAGTTTGGCGCTGCAGCTCATAAAAGGCGTAAGCAAAATAGTCATCTTGCGGTCCCGTTCACTGGACAGTGTCCGCGTCGCCATAATCGCCGGCACGCTGCAGCCAAATCCTACTAGCATAGGAACAACACTGCGGCCAGACAAGCCGATTTTCCGCAGCAGTTTATCCATGACGAAAGCGACCCGCGCCATATATCCCGTATCTTCCAAAATCGACAGGAAAAAGAACAGCAGTACAATCGTAGGCAAAAAGCTGAATACACTGCCAATTCCTTTGCAGACCGCATCTGTAATCAGGGAATGCAGTACAGGATTGACCTGCAGCGCCGTCAGTCCATCATCTATCCCGGCAATCGCGCCGTCAACGAGTACGGCCATGCCGTCTGACAAATAGGCACCTAAATAGTTAAACGTCATGACAAAAATAAATGCCATAATAGCCAAAAACGCCGGAATCGCCGTATATGTGCCCGTCAGTATTTTATCAATGGCCACACTGCGCTTATGTTCCAGGCTTTCGTGCGGCTTGACGACCGTCTGCTGACACAGTCGTTCGATATAGGAAAAGCGCATATTGGCCAGCGCGGCTTCCCTGTCCATCCCACTTTCTTTTTCCATATTTTCAATAATATGGTACAGTGCTTCGGTTTCGCCTGTTGGCAGCGCCAGCTGATTCATAATCAGCGTGTCTTTTTCAATGACCTTCGTAGCGGCAAAACGGGTGGGAATATGTACCTTCTGAGCAAAGGGCTCTATCAAATGCGCGACGGCGTGAATACAGCGGTGTACTGCGCCTACGGGGTCGCCAATAACAGGTGTATCTTTGCAAAAATCAATCTGCGCCGGGGCTTCCCGCTGCAGTGCCACATGCATGGCATGGTCAATCAATTCGCCTATGCCTTGATTTTTGACGGCAGAAATCGGCACAACAGGAATACCCAAGTAATGTTCCAGTTCATTAATTCGTACGGAACCGCCGTTTTTCTGCACTTCATCCATCATATTCAATGCCAAAACGATCGGGATGCCCAATTCCATCAGCTGCATAGTCAAATACAAATTTCGTTCCAAGTTGGACGCATCGACAATGTTAATAATCGCTGTCGGCCTTTCTTTCAGCAAATAATCCCGCGTAACGATTTCTTCGTTGGAGTACGGCGACAATGAGTATATACCTGGCAGGTCAATAACCGTTGCTTCCGGATGCTTGCGCATCTTTCCTTCTTTTTTATCGACTGTAACGCCTGGGAAGTTGCCCACATGCTGTCTGGCTCCTGTCAGCTGGTTAAACAGCGTCGTTTTGCCGCAGTTTTGGTTGCCTGCCAACGCAAACGTAATCGGCTGCCCTTTGGGAATTTCTTTCCCTATCTTTTGAATACAATAATCTCCCGCTTCCCCCAATTCGCCAATGCGCGGATGAGCTACAGATGCATGCGCTACAGCAGGAGCCGCATTGGGCTGTACGCCTATCTTTTCTATTTCCACGGCCTTGGCATCTGACAAGCGCAGTGTCAGTTCATAGCCGCGAAGCTGAATCTGAATCGGATCTCCCATAGGCGCTACCTTGCGCAGCGTCACAACAGTCTGCGGCGTCAGTCCCATATCCAGCAAATGATGCCGTAGGGCCCCTGTTCCTTTAATGGCCAATACGTTGGCACTTTCTCCCTTTCTTAACTCACTTAAAAGCATGATTACCTCTCTCTATCTATAACTAAAAATTATTACTCTTATCATACCATATCATTCTCAAAAATTAAAATGTATGACGGCATGAAAACGGCATTTTCAGCGATGGCTGCCGCATATCTGCACAGTATCAAACTGCTGTACGGCGCATTGTCTGGCCGCTCCAGCCAGTTTCTTACATCACGGCGGCAGCCAATCTGGAGTTACCAATGCTATTATATACATATTACCGCAAAATGCAATGGAGCCGTCGTTTGGGCGACAGCTCCGTTTTATATGCATTTCTTATAAAATTTTTAGTATATCTTCGACAGAATCGACAATATAATCGACATGTTCGTTTTCAAACATGGCCCGCGCTGCCTGCCCATCTAGACCAGTCAGCGTACCAATCATGACAGCTCCCATCGCTTTGGCGCACCATACGTCGGCCAGCGAATCGCCGACGACATAGTATGTGCCCTTCTTGAAATCATCCGGCCGTTCTGTATAGGCTCGGTACTGCTGTGGAAATTTGCCAAAGGCTCCCAAATAATAGGCAAAGGGATTGGGTTTATCCAAGGACATGCCCAGCTGTTTGGATGCCGCTTCTACATCTGTATACGTAGCAGTGTATGTCGGATTAAACTCTTCCAGCCAATGATACGTTTCAAAAGGAATCTGCATTTCCATTTGAGACCGTCCTGTCGCAATAGCAATCTCATAGCCGCGCCGCTTCAGTTCTTGAAACATATGACGAATTCCTGCGGCTGTTCCCAACGGTTCTTCCCGGCGCAAAAAGCCTTCTTTTCCATTGGCATAGGGCGGCTTTTGATACGTTTGGGCATACAGCGTGTCGCCAAAATACCAAGCCTGAAAAGCTTCAAAATGCAGCTGCCATAACGGCGAATCGAGGGGCGTCCATTGCCGGGACGAGGTGCCCAAGGAAGACGATACGGCATTGGACAAATAAGAAAATACATCATCCTTGCCGGCTCTGTCCGGTACGACGTTAATCAGGCGCCGCATGACGCGGCTGGCTGACGGCACGTCATAGTCATGCAGCAGAGAACCCAAATACTGCACATCGTCCGGCGTCCGCAAAACAACGTCAATCGGGCCGTGATCTTTCGTATAGGCTTCCAGCATCAGCCACAGCGTTACGACCATATGCGCATGAACCATATCCCAGTTGCTGTTGACACCGTGCTGTTTGAGCCATGTAAGGATTTCATCGTGTTTCCAAAAACGGGCGCGCAGCGCGTCGATTTCATCATCTGTCAGCGAAGCCGTCACCGTTTCATTGCCCAAATGCATATACGCCGGACTGTAATACCATTCCCACAACACCAGGGCCGACACATCGAAATAGCGTTTTTCGCTCAAAAGCACGCCGTCTACATCAAAAATAACTTTTTTCATAGGCACTCCTTAGAATGTTTTATCCAAATGACCTACTGTTTTTTTATTGCCTTCGACATGAGACCGTTCTTCCAATACCTGCATGACATCGTTGACCGTAACGCCCGTATCTTCCCATAATACGGACAAATGATACAGTAAATCGGCTGATTCTTTGCAGACTTCCAGGCGAAGTGCATCCGCTTCTGCAGACGTATCCCGGACGACAGGGTCTGCGTTCTTAGCCGCGATAATGACTTCGGACGATTCTTCCCCGATTTTCTTGCAAATTTTATCGATGCCGGTCTGCAGCAAATAGGCTGTATACGATTTTTCCGTCGGATGCAGGCGTTTTTCTTTGATTTCATCTTTCAGTTCAGATAACATGGACAGATTGCCCGTATAGGTACCGTCCCAGCCAGCCAAGCGGCGGAAAAAACACGATTTGCTGCCTGTATGGCAGGCGGCGCCGGTCTGGTCTACCAAAACGAGCAGCGTATCGGCATCACAATCGACCCATATTTCACGAACCGTTTGAAAATGGCCGGATGTTTCGCCTTTATGCCAAAGCTGCTGGCGGCTGCGGCTGAAATACCAAGTCTGGCCGCTTTCTACGGTCTTTTGCAGTGATTCGGCATTCATGTATGCTACCATGAGGATTTCACCGCTGCAGGCTTCCTGCACGACAGCCGGCACCAATCCGTGTGCGTCAAATTTTATGTCTTGCAATGATACAGTATCCATTATATTTCTGCCCCTCTCATAGGGATTCCTTCTCCCTGCAAATAGCGTTTTAAATCCGGTATGTCAATTTGTCCAAAATGAAATACCGACGCCGCCAGTGCGGCATCTACGCCGACATCAAAGACATCTTTAAAATCTGCCATCGTCCCGGCCCCACCGGAAGCAATAATCGGCACCGGCAGTTCTGTCGCCAATCTGCGGTTGAGTTCCAAATCAAACCCAGCTTTTTCACCGTCTGAATCCATGGAATTCATGCAGATTTCCCCGGCACCCAGCGCGACCCCCTGTTTGGCCCAGGCGATAGCATCGATACCTGTGTTTTTGCGGCCGCCTTCGACATAGACCTGCCAGCTGCCTTTGCCGTCCCGTTTGGCATCAATCGAAAGGACGACGCACTGGCTGCCAAACCGCTGCGCCGCTTCCCGAATCAGTTCCGGCCGGCTGACAGCTGCCGAATTGACCGATACTTTGTCTGCGCCGGCACGCAGCACCTG
>CAVKOP010000124.1:0-6160 GCA_963657835.1 Lachnospiraceae bacterium
CCCTGGGGACTGATAATAACCGTACAGCCGGTTCCGGCCTCGGTTTGCTGCGCATTTCCTATACGAATTCCCTTGATATCTGTTATGGCAATCGGTTTCATAACATTCGCCCTTTCCCGTATACCCTACCCATCAGCATGCACATACTGTACCAACCTGTTACTTGCATTTTTTTTGAAAATCTTTCCACAGCATACTCGGCTGAATGCCTGTATTATTTTGATATTTGCCGTGCTTATATGTATCATATTCGCCGTCAATATCATGATAATAAATTTGGCAGATTTCTACATTGGGATAAATACGAATGGGCTGCACACAGAAAATTTCCAACGTCCAATAACCGGCAAACCCTACATCGCCAAAACCGGCTGTCACATGGATGAACACGCCCAATCGGCCGACTGACGAACGGCCTTCCAGCATAGGAATATATCCTTCTGTTTTGGTATATTCATTCGTCCGGCCTAAATATAATTTATTCGGTTGCAGCACATAGCCGTCCTCCGGAATCGTAATCGTCGTAGCCGGGTTCGGTTTGGCCATATCCAGTTCATGATGGTCATATATCATAAGCTGATTATACAAAGACAGATTATAACTGTTAGGATTCACTCGTTCCGGATGAAACGGCGTAATAACGATTTCTTTGCCAAGATGTTTAACGATTTCTCTACCTGATAATATCATAATGCCACTCGCTTTCTCTCTGCATATGTTTTGTATATTTAATTTCCATTATAATACAATTCATCGACTGAGGTAAAGAATTTAGTGCGTAATATTATACGTTTTTTGCGCTGCCGGCACGATATCGACGGCTCGTTTCGCTGTTTCCTGCGGGCCTTTTCTTCCTTCCTGCACATAAAAGCTGACATACAGTCCGCGGACAGCTTCTGTTCGATACAGCGAATCCGTTTTGAAATAATACGTATGGCCTTCGTAGGTCGTAATAAATCCTCCTGCATTTCCCGGCAACATGGTTTCAATAGTACCATATACAGGGTCTTCTCCAGCATGCTTGCAGGAAATCCAAAAGGGATACAGCGTATCCAACAGGGTGTTCCATGTCGGTATGGGCACATGGTAGGAAGCGACACGCTGCCGCAATGCAGAAGAAACATACCAGCCGCGCTGTTCACGCAGTTTTACGATAAACACATAATGGGCAAAGGCCATCATCTCTTTGCCGGCTTGCTGCAGCGCTTCTGCCAGTTGGGCAATGAAATTAATTTTCCCGGCAAACTGCGCGCCAGCCAGCATGCCTGCCGCACCGTACTGCAGCATGGCCTGCAGGTCGTTTTGCGCTTCGGCGCAGTAAAACAGGCCGCGGTATATAATCCAATGTTCTTTGTACTGCAGCAGCTGCCGAAATTCCTGCACAGCTGCCTCAACCTGTCCGATTCGCAAACGGCATAACGCGATGCGATAGGAAAACCAGATTTCATTGTCGTGATGAAGCTGAGGAAACACCCGCATGGCTTCTTGACACAAAGAAATACAAGCATCGTATTTTTCTTCTTTTACTAAAAAGCGGCTGCGCAGCGAATACCAGCGCTCTTTCTCTGATGCTATCTGCACGACTTGACCATTGCGTCTGCGTATGCCTTCTTCTGCCGAAAGAAGGTCCGGGTCGAGTTTTTCTAAATACCGGCTAATTTCTGCCGCCGTGTGGCCCGGCCTGCCCCGCAGGCAGTCTACGACTTTCCATACGGTCAGCGTATACGGCGAATACGGTTCTTGACGACTGTACTGCAAAATCGCATCGGCGGCCCGGCGGAACCGGCGAGGATCATCCCGTTTTTCGTCATATTTTTGGATATACAAATAGTACAAACACCAACAGTAGCTATGATGCAGTCTCGTAAACTGAGGAAAGGCAATCATACCCAGACGGGCAATTTCATGTCCTTTGGCATAGTTTTGCGTTTTTTGCAGCGCATAGGCATAGTAATAATAATCCCAACACGTCCAAGAGGTATTGGGACAGCCGTTTTGATACATGGCCAGTACAGCATCATACTGTTTTTGTCGGCACAATTCTTTAGCACGAAATGAGTCCATGGCACTTCCTCCTTTCTGCATATTGTCCATTCGTATCAAGGTATTTTATATAAGATATATTGCCGATTTATTGCCGATTCGCATAAATACTGGGCTTGCCGTTTACATCAGCACATTTGGTATGGCACCCTTCTGTACTGCACACCCAAAAAGGACCATACGGGCCATTGCGTTTTTGGAAATAGCCTTTCTTACATCTGGGACAAGCATATGTCGTGTCCAGGTCCTTCACCGGCGGTCTTTTTTCACCCTCGATAGGCTCTGTATGACGGCACGAAGGGAAATTACTGCATCCATAAAAATCGCCGTATTTACCGTGCCGCTTCATCATGACGCTGCCGCAGAGCGGACAAATTTTGCCGCCTGCCAGCTTGACTACAGCGGTTTTGGCCGCTGCCAAGAGCTTATCTAAAAAGGAAAACTGATCGTGCAGAAAAGACGTAATATTATCGTTGCCCATGCTCATCTGATACAGCCGTTCTTCCCATACGGCGGTTTCGTCAGGATAGAGCATCGATTCCGGCAGGGAATCTACCAACAGATAGGCATTGTCTGTAGGCCGCAAATATTTCTTCTTGCCTTCTGTCGTCAAAAACTTTCTTGTAATCAGTTCATTGATAATCGTTGCACGTGTAGCTTCTGTGCCAATGCCCTGCACTTCTTTCAATTTCTTCTTGAGTGTTTCATCTTTGACGTATTTATAAATTTCTTTCATCGCAGCCAACAGCGTAGACGGCGTAAACCGCGGCGGCGGTTTGGTTGCTTTTTTATCTACCTGGCCGTTTTGATACTGTACCTGACTGCCTTTGCGTACAGCAGGCAGTTCATGGGTATCGTCTTCGTCCGTTTTCTTTTTATCGCTCTGATACAGCTCTCTCCATCCCATGACGATGACGGTTTTACCATGGGCTGTAAAGGTTTCATCAGCAGCCTCAATCAGGATACGCGTTTGGTCATATTCATGAACAGGGTAAAACTGTGCCAAGTATGCCTGGGCAACCAAGCCATATATATGCTGCTGCATCGTCGAAAGTTTGCTAAACGGACAGGAAACAGTCGTCGGAATAATCGCATGATGTGCCGTGATTTTGCTGTTATTCCATGCCCGGCTTTTTATTTGGGTATCAGCCTGGGCGGCCCATTCTGACAGCTTTCCCGGTATCTGTTGGATGTTGGCAATAATTCGCTGGCTGTCTTTTCGCTGATTCAGCGGCAAATATTCACAATCCGAGCGGGGATATGTCGTCAGTTTCCGTTCATACAGCTCTTGTGCCGTATCCAATACTTGCTGCGGCGTATAACCATAGCGCTTGCCGGCCAGCACCTGCAGGGCTGACAGCGATAACGGCAGACGTTGCGCTTCTTTTTTTCTGCCTTTTTTGCTTTCTGCAATTCGCCCCTGGGGATGTGCCTGCAGCCGAGTTAAAATTTCTTGGGCTGCTTTTTCGTCCAGACAGCGTCCTTCAGCGTCCAACCCCTGCTGCGTATCTTTCGGCTGCCACTGTGCCAGTATATCACCATGTTCATGATGAAATACGGCTTTGACGACATAATAGGTTACGGGTTTGAAATTATCCAACTCCCGCTGCCGCCGCACGACGAGTGCCAATGTCGGCGTTTTGACGCGGCCAATCGGAAAGACGACGCGATGCCCCTGACGGCGTGCCGCCAGCGTATAGGCTCGTGACAAATTCATGCCAATCAGCCAGTCTGCCCGGCTTCTAGCCAGTGCCGAATCCTTTAAATGGCGAAAATCCGCATTATTCCGCAAATCCTGCAGCGACTCCATAATACTTTTTTCATCTAATGCATTGAGCAAAATTCGTTCTACAGGCTTCGTATTGCCGACATAATCCAAAATTTCATCAATAAGCAGCTGTCCTTCCCGATCCGGGTCGCCGGCATTGACAATCGTATCCGCTTTTTCAATCAGCCGACAAATCAGATGAAACTGGTCTTTGCTGTCCGGACTGACGAGAAGTTTCCATTGCTTGGGAATAATCGGCAAATCTTCTTCCCGCCACTGTTTATATTTAGGATCGTAATCCTGCGGTTCTGCCTGCTGCAGGACATGTCCATATGCCCAGGTCACAATGCCGCCGCCAGTTACAATATAGCCGTTTTTTCGCTGCTGCGGCTGCGGCAGGCATTTTGCCAGTTCTCTGGCCATACTTGGTTTTTCTGCAATAAAAAGTTTCATATACTACTCCTACTATATATACAAAGCTGCCGCACAAAACGACAGCTTTTGATGTGTTGCGTTTTATAAACAAACGGGCCAGCCAACTACGGATTGACGGCAGTTTTTTTTTCATACTTTTGCCAGCTGTCCGGCTGCCTGAATGACACGGACAAAGGCCGGCGGAATCGTTTTGAGATGCAGGGACTGCCCAATCAGGCGGCCCAAAATAACGCCTTTGTTGCTGTACAGCCAGGCAAAATAATAAATATACAATGCCTTTGTGTTTCTCGCATTGACATGCCACAGCATCTTGGGAGGATACTCGTGATAGTTGACATCCAGCTTGCGGCACGCTTTTTTCAGCATATCCGACGTAGCACGCGCATGTTCGCCATTGGCCGCGTTGATAATGCGGTCCAGTTCCCGTCGCTTGCCGTTGTCAATCATCATTTTAGCCAAATCCATTTCAAAACAGATATGGTCTGTAAAATACACGCCGTGTTCGCCTTTACGGCTGCTTTTGACATCGGCATCAAACAAAGCAACTGTCGGAATCTTAAAATATTCCAGTAATTTTTTTATCTTGGGAATAGAGCTTTCTCCTCTGGCATTAATCAAACAAATGCCATAATAGTCAAACGGCAGGGCCAACGTCCTGCCAAACAGCTGAAAGCAGCCGTATTCTGTTTCTCCTTCGACAATCAGCACGCTTCGCGAGTATAACGCTTCCTTTACTTCCGGAAAATGCATAATCAAGTGTTTTTCTATTTCTTCACTAAACTGGAATGTCGCGCCGCAGGCAGCACATACGTTGTGGTTTTTATCCCGATACAGCCGAACGATATTGCGGTAGTCGTCAACCAGCGAATCGGTGGAATGCGTGACGACAAACAGCTGTCCCCGCAGTCCGTCGATTTGGAACAGGTCTTGGATTAATTCCCGAAACCGGCTGTCCTGATTGTCCAGCAGGCTTTTGAAATACGTCAGGATAGAACGCTGCATATACGGATGCAGATGTACTTCCGGCTCATCAATCGAAACAATCAGCGGCAAAAATCTTCGCTGCTGCCCATCTATAATCAGGGTATGCTCCAACGGCATAGCATGGCTTTGCGTCATAATGTAGATTTGCGTAATAATCCGCAGCGCCACCAGTGAAATAAATTTCATGTTGTCGGCTACCGGCCGGTCTTCACGGCTGAGCATCCGGGATAGTAAAAACACACATACGTAATATGAGGAATCCAAGCTGCCGACTTGTACTTCATGCTGAATATAGGAACGAATTTCCGGCCCCAAATCGCCTATATGCGTCTGACTCCACGCAGACAGCATTCCTTCCAGCGCGCGGTATACCTGTGGGGAAATATTCGTTTCTTCCGACTCAATCGCAGCATTGCGGATATAACGGATACGTCGAATCAGTGTCAGCGGCAGTTCTTCTCCTGTATCGGCATTATAAAGCCGCGGATAGACCTCTGCCACATGCATTTCCATACGCACGCATATTTCTTTTATATGTTTAGCCGGAGTATCGGCAAAATACTCGTCGTCTTTGTTCAGCATATGCAGCTTCATCGTAATAACAATAGGCTTGGCCGGGTCGGCATAATCTTCTTCCTGAATACCGCAGCCATTGCTCATAATTGACAGAAGACGCAAAAAACCGCTTTTGCCAATGGCATTTTCTCCTACCAAATAATTGGCTTTTTCATGAAATGTCATATATACATCGACTAAATTTCGATAGTTTTCAATATGCATGCTCTTGATATACATATTTTCACCGCCTATATCTAAGATTCTCGGACCGTACCGTTTCCTATTGTTTTATATTCGACAAAAAACGCGCACTCCCTGCCCGGCAGGAGAATAAAGTTTTGCCCATAAAAAATACGGTACAATGTATGCCAC
>CAVKOP010000125.1:0-6074 GCA_963657835.1 Lachnospiraceae bacterium
TTTTCATGGTTTAGCCTCCTACCGTCTCTACCGCTTTATACCAATTTTCGCCCGTTGTGCTTTCATAATCAGTGGCATCCTCATCGGCCACACGCTTCCAGGCGCTATCATATTCGCGTACAACGAAATGGCCGGTAAGCTTCACCGTATTCCAATGTGTAGAAGTATCCTTTCCCTGGAAGTTATCCTCCGGTTCCGCAAACTTGCCTTTCAGCAGCTTCACAAAACGTTTCTTACCATTGGATTTTACGGATTCAAAAAGTAAAGCAACATATGGCGGCGTGTCTGTACTCTTGTAATCCATCACGCCTTTCTCTACGGTATGCCCAAGCAGCGCTGCCAGGTCTTCAAGCGGAATCTGTGCCGTATCTACCGTTACCGTAATATCCCCCAGATAATCCGCTACATCATACGGCGCATCATCGCCATACAATGTATCAATGCCGGATGATGGGTTTACATCAATCGTGCGCACGCCTGCAATGTTTACCGGGGTATCATAAGTTGCCCCCGTTTTATCGTCTGCTTTCAGCATCGCATAATGCAGATTTCTTACTCCAATCAATACACCTTTACCCATGTTAGATACCTTCCTTTTCTGTATCCCAAATCATAAACCGTAGTGCTGTAATACGGTCTTTCCCATCTGTTACCCTGTTTGTGCTTTCTCGTGTCCACCCAAGCCGGTGCATGGCAGCAGCCACACCTTGCACAATGGCGCTATCTACACCATCTGTTGTTACGATTGAAACTTGGATAGTTATCCGCCGTCCGATTTCCAGATCATCGCCAAAAAGCGAAGGCACGTCTGATATAACCGAATAAGCAATAACAGGCCGGCGCCCGGAGTAGTCTGTCAGATCGGCCCATACTCCGCTAGCGCCTTCTGCTAAATGCGAAATAATAGCCGGGTCAGCCGACAACGTGCTATAGACTTCTTTCGTTAATTCCATGGCTATTTCCCCGCCTTCCCAGCTTCATTTCTTAACGCTTCTACTAACCTTCTATGATATTCATCTATATGCGCATCCAGCGCAGGAAAGAAAAATGGTTTGTTAATTTTTGGGGAAAATTCGACAATTCGCGCATACTTCACTTTCCCGTTTGCCGCATCTGCCACAATGGTAATCGCCGTTTTATCCCTGTTCCACTTCCAGTGAATCGAATCCCGCAGGCGGCCGCTCCGTACCGGTACACGGCTTTTCATATCCTGCACTATCTTTTCTGCTTCTGCTTCCATGGCTGTCTGAATCGCTTTTTTCGCTTCTTCCCCATACCTTTCTAGTATGTCCTTGAAATTAACATTCTTCCCCATTTTCTAATTCTTCCACACATTCCACGTATAAAGCCCTATGCCGCCCGCAGGCGTCAATGGGGGCTCCTGTGGGAACATATAGCCGGTTACCATTCATATACCGAGTATCCGGCGTAATTCCTTCCCGATATCGAATAGCCACCAAACTTTTTCTAACTATGTGAACCTCTCCCGCCGTTTCATATACCTGGCTAGAATGATTTTCAATATATGCCCACACTGTTTCTCCAGCGCTGTACGCCTTCTGGCTATTCCCATATGCATCCCTGGTATACACCGGTTGCATCAAAGTGACACGCTGGTGGAGATTGCCGGCTGTAACCGTCTGTAAAATCCGCTCTTCGGTTGTCACCTTATGCACCGCCTTCCCAATAAGAAAGCTGTGTAATCATGGATCTAATAGGATAGCTGTAATTGGTTTCCACCGTATCTTTCAACGGTCTGTCATACAGTTCCAGTACCATCAGTTTCACGCACATGTCAGCTAGCGCCGTGAAATCATCATCTTGCCCATAGAAATCGCTGTAGTTATTAACTGCACTGCGAACATGCGACTCCGCCGCGCACATTAACGCGGTCAAATTCGCATCATCCGCGGCGGTGTCTACCTTCAAAAAGGTTTTAATGTCCGCTAATGTCATAGTCTACTCCATTAAGCCGTAGCTTCCGGGATAGTAATGGTTACTTTTACCATCGCCTCGGTATCTGCTGCCTGTACGTCAAAACGTTCCACCGCGCGCATCAGTGCTTTATTCTGTGCGAAGCCTGCTTCATAGCTGGTAGCAATTGCGATGCCTTCACGATCAAAGAATTTCACCGCATCCGCCAGGCTTCCCACATAGAAAATCACTTTCTTGTCGGTGCTACCTACAGCCAGGCTTGCCGGCAGTACCTTTACCGGATGACCCCTAAACATTCTTGCCGCCGGATCCGTATAAGACGGGGTAAGCAGCGGACGGCCGTTTTTGTCTTCCATCTCATCCAGATAATCGAAGCCCGTGGCATCGGTGTAGATGGTCGCATTCGCCGCAATGATTGCATCCAGTTTCAGATTCAGCGCTTTCAGAATTGCTTTATAGTCGGTGCCGGTCTGGGTCACGGTAGTCGCTGCCATGATGGAGAAAATGGCCTTATTTTCTGCATTAACGCCCATTACTGCCATGCGCTGTGCGATGAATCCAACCAAATCCACATCATTATCCGCAAGCAATTCATTAGATACCGGGATTACAGTACCATAGGATTTCAACGCCCAATCAATCTTAGAGAAATCCTTATCGGTTTCGTTGATGTTGTTCAGCTCATCGAAATTTACAAGTGCATCACTTTCGGCATTTGTGGTAGGAATCCAACCGTTTGCAGACTGGACCGGAATTACATCGCAATCATCTTTTAACGCCATGCGGTTCCGGCGATATTCCAGGATAGTTTTCATCTGTTCCGTAGGAACCAGATAACCGCCTTTCGCTGGGGTGCCTACCGCCTGGCCCGGGGTACCTACGGTATCCAGCAGTTTCACGGCATATGCTTTTTCACTGTCAGTCAGTGCACGGCCCATGACTGCTTTCACGAATGCGCGGTTTCTTGCCTTAGCATCGATCATAGCCTCATCCGTAGCCGGCTGGCCTTCTCCCATAGCAGAATGATCCGCTTTTTCAAGAATAACGGCCGCTTCATAAGCTTTCATGGCTGCATCCAGTTCTTTTGCTTTTGCTTCAGCCTTTGCGTTTTCGCCGCCGTCAAGCATCATGCGCAGCTCGTCACGGAGTGCATTGATTTTCTGTTTCAGTTCAATAGTTTTTTTCATGAGTGAGTCCTTTCTTATAAATCATAAATAACGCGCAGGCTAGCATTTAATGCCCGCGTGATTTCCGGTGGAATTCGCTGGCCATGGCTATCAGCGCTATCCATTTGCGCCTGCAACGCAGCCGGCAATTTGAACCGGTTGCATCTAGCCACCGCCTTATAGCTCTGGTCTACATCTGTCTGAATGTCAAAATAGGTGGCCGCTTCCTCCGCGTTATACCAATGCTCATTGATGTAATTCTGTTCTACGGTTTCCGAGTCCTCTGCATGGTTCAAGTGAGCATTGATAAAGGTAAGCAATGTGTTACCCGTAGTTTCTAAAAACTCTACCGCTTTCTGAAAGTCCTCAATGTTACCTGCAAACCCAAACAGCGCCGGCCGGTGCAGCATCAAGAAGGTATTAGCCGGCATATGCCGCTGATCGCACGCTAAAAAGATAATGCCTGCAATCGAAGCCGCCCATCCATCAATATGCCCCACTGTTTCACCACTTCGGCGGGAAAGCATATTCGCAATGGCCAACCCGGTAGGCACATCGCCGCCGTCAGATGAAATATATACATCCAGCGGCTTGTCGCCTACTGCTTCCAGCTGATTTCTAAAATCAGTGGCGCCCACAAAACCATCAATGCCGAAGATTTTATAAAGGCTTGCTTCCTGGTCGCTTACGATATCCCCGTAAATGTACAGGCTGGCGCGCTCGCTGTCAGTTTCATTTTTCAAGGTGTATTTACTCATTGTTTCACCCCCTTTCAGTCATATGGTTTATTGAGATAATCCAGCCCTTTATAGCTGCCATTGATAACAATCACATCCCCGTCCTTTACCGGTGGCAAGCCAGCCTTTTCCCTGGCTTCATTTACTTGGTAGATACCATTGGTTACGTAAGTCGCCAGTGCCTGCGCCTGTGTTGCCGGATCGGTACGCAAGATTACATTGAAATTGAAATGAATCCGAATTCCTGCATTTAATTGATCCGTAGTCAGCAGCTTCCTTGAAAATTCCTGTTCATACAGTGTGATAATGTACAACAACGTATCCGTGTAGAAACTCAAATTCTGTGCCGAGCTGCTGCTATAGCTGCTCTTGTCATAATCATTTAGGTAATTCGGCTTAATACCAAAGGCGGCGGCGATTTGCAGCGCGCTATATTTTCTGATTTCCAGAAATTGCGCATCAGACAGTTTTAAGTCCAACGGGGAAATGTCCCAGCCTACGGGTATGGGAATCGCACGCTCGGCGGTATTCATCCCAGCCAGCGCGGAAAGTTCATTTAGAATCTGCTTTTTCTTGTCTGTGGAAAGGTCGCCCACATACTTGATTACCAAATTCGCTTGGAGCCCATTCTTGTATAGATGGTTCAAGAAATTCTGTGATGCCTTATTCCCGTCAAAGTAATCTGTAAGCACTTCATGAATTGCTTTCCCCGCTAAATGCGTGCTGCTGTCTGTCAGCCATGACTTTAGATGAATCATGTCCCCCGGCAGAATCATATAAGTACGGCCGTTTTTCACGTCTGCATAGGTGTAGTAATAGGGCAATTCTGTAAGCTTGTCTGTATTGTTTATCCAGATAGTTACTTGCCTCGGGTCCAGGGGATAAAGCCCTTTCACTTGCCCTGTCCGCTCATCCCATGCAATGTAGGCGTACCCATTGCCATAATGATTTCTGGCGAATTCCAACGTGCCGAAAAATTCCGCCGCCGTCTGTCTAGGGTTAGGTCCCACAGAAATCAGCCTGGATACATCACCAATAATCTTTTCGTGATTGCCATTCTCAACCGATACCGGCAGCTTTCCCATGGCTTCACTCAACGTTTTTAAACACGTCAAATAAGTTACTTCGGACAAATCGGAGCCGCCGCTCCCTACTAGCAGTTGCTTTAGATATGACATACCGCCTCCGGCTACTGGCTCCCCGGTTGTCGTATCCTTCAACTGCCGCCGCTGCTTCCAGCGCGCGAAGATTTCTTTTAGTTTCATCAGTTCCCTTTCTTTTCTCGCATGATGCCAAGCCATGCATCCAACATATCCGCATCATCAGCTACACTTTCTGCCGGCTTTTGCGTGAAATATAATTTCCATGCATCAATCAAAGCATCCACTGGGTCAATGCGTTCCTTGCTGCTGTACTTATCAATTTTCACTTCCCTGTAAGGATTCATGAATAAAACAGCGTTCACCATCGCCCACGTTAGCAGCTGATTCCGGGGATTATGTAGTACCGTCCCAGACTTCACAGATAACTGGAAGTCTTTGGTGGCGTCTGACAAGGATCGGAATGACTGCACCACTTCCACCAAATCAATCCCCAGTGCTTCATCCAGATCACTAAGAAACGTGGCAGCGTTATGGTTATCGTAGCCGCAGGATACGTAATTCAGCCCGTACCGGTCGCGAATTTCCACTAAATAACCGATGATAAATTTATAATCCGTCTTTACCCCATACGTACCCGGGCCATTGGTTAAAGTCAAAAGCCCATCATCTACCCACTGCCTGTAAGGCGCCTTATCTGTCTGTTCATGTTCCGCCAGGCGTTTTTCCGGCATGAACGAATGAGAATCAATAAATACGTTGCCCCCTTCTAGGGGGAAAACAAAAGAGACGGAGGTTAAATCCCCGCCTTCTGACAAGTCCACACCAATATAGCAATCTCTCCCGCGCATATCTTCCAGCGTGTAATCGGTTTCGCTCTCGTGCCATTTTTCTGCATCAATAAAACTTTCTGGCCTTGATACCGTCCACACGTCCAGACGCTTGGCGATAAAGTCGCGTAGATCTTCCCCGCCTTTGCTTTTCGCAGATGTAGCTTCTGATTGAATACGCGCTAATCCTTTATCGTTGATTTCTGTATCATTCTTCCAAGCTAAAAATGGATTAGCTTTCGCCCAATTATTTGTGTCCCAAAGGGCCTGCTTGAATCCGTCCGGATCCTTCTGCTGGTCCGGAAT
>CAVKOP010000126.1:0-1130 GCA_963657835.1 Lachnospiraceae bacterium
AAAGCTGTTTAAATACCGTGCCGGAATAATTACGTCCGTATCTATGTTATCGCCGTAGCGCCATACTTTTCCTTCTAAACTCATCTTAGTGTACCTCCTTTGGTGCTGCAATCTTGCCGAGAATAGCACTGGCAGCCGCTACCTGCGGACCGGCCAAATATACTTCACTATCTACATGCCCCATACGGCCGCGGAAGTTGCGGTTCGTCGTTGACACGCATTTTTCGCCGGCAGTCATAATGCCCATATAGCCGCCCAAGCAGGGACCGCAAGTCGGGGTAGATACAGCACAGCCAGCCTGAATAAACGTTTCAATATACCCAGCTTTCATCGCTTCCATATATACTTGCTGGCTGCCAGGAATGACGATGCAGCGTACATTGGGATGTACCGTATGTCCCTCAAAAATTTTCGCGGCAATCTGCAAATCTTCTAAACGGCCATTCGTACAGGAACCGATGACAACCTGGTCAATCGCTATATCACCAAACGTGCCGATGACCTTTGTGTTTTCCGGTAAATGCGGAAAGGCAACGACAGGTTTTAAATCTGATAAATTAATTTCAACCGTACGGCAGTATACAGCATCATCGTCTGCTGTTACGATATCATAGTCATCTGCCACGCGGCCTTTTTCGTAGGCAATCGTCTGGTCGTCTACAGGGAAAATACCATTTTTGGCACCGGCTTCAATAGCCATGTTGGCAATCGTAAAGCGGTCCGTCATATCCAATGCCTGTACGCCTTCACCAGTAAATTCCAATGATTTGTACAATGCGCCGTCGACGCCAATCATGCCAATCAAGGTAAGCATGACGTCCTTTCCGGTAATGTCATCGGGCTTGCTGCCTGTCAAATGTACATTGATGGCTTCCGGTACTTTCAGCCAAACTTCTCCCGTCGCCATGGCAACGCCCAAATCCGTAGAGCCGACACCTGTCGAAAAGCCGCCCAATGCGCCGTATGTACACGTATGGGAATCGGCACCAATCGTCAGCATGCCCGGAGCGACGATACCTTGTTCCGGCAGCAGAACATGTTCAATGCCGACACGGCCTACTTCATAATAAAATTTGATGGCATGCTTTTTAGCAAAATCACGAACGATTTTGGCTAATCCTGCCGATTTG
>CAVKOP010000126.1:1140-6064 GCA_963657835.1 Lachnospiraceae bacterium
TCGGTGTGAAATGGTCGGGAATCAATGCAATCTTATTCTTATCAAAAACCGGTTTCCCAATTTTTTCAAATTCTTTAATTGCCGGCGGAGCCGTAATATCATTAGCCAATACTCTGTCTACTTTGCAGGTAATCAAATCCCCGGCTTTGACGGCAGGGACTCCGGCATGTTTGGCCAAAATTTTTTGTGTCATTGTCATTCCCATATTGTTTATTCCTCCATATGCTGAACTTGTCATGTAATTACTACAAGATAGTATTATAATACTATTTTTTACTATAGGAAACTTAGTGCTGTCCTACAGAAGCTTTAAATTCGCCGATTTCTTCCGGATTGGATTTCAATGCCCGGAATGTAACACGCTGTTTGATGCCGTCCATCCGGTTGATAGCCGTTACAAACGCCAGGATAGAGGCTGTAATCGTATCGGTATCGACACCAGCGCCCCACGTCGTATGTCCTTCTTTATCGGTCAAGCCAAAGTATGCAATACCGCGGGAGCTGTCTGCCCGGTCCAAATCATGTTCGCTGTATGCCAAATTTTCAATTTCAATCCCATATGCCTTGCAAATGGCATTGCTGACTGCGTTGAGCTGGCCATTGCCCGTGCCTTCCAAGACCACTTCTTCTTCATTGGCTTTCAACAAAATCTTACCGGACCATTTGCCGTTTTTCTTCTGCAGGGAGAAGTTTTCGATTTTTAACGGCGCATCGGTATTCAAATAATTGGATTCAAAGACATTGTAAATTTCAGCCGGCTTGAGTTCCTGATGCTGATGATCCGACACTTCTTTGACAAAGTAGCTGAAATCTTCGCGCATTTTCTTCGGCATGTCGATACCATAGTTTTGTTCCATAATGAAGCCTACGCCGCCCTTGCCGGACTGGCTGTTGATGCGGATAACATCCGAATCATACGTACGGCCCACATCATGCGGATCGATATATAAGTACGGACACGTCCAATACTGTTCGTTGTTTTCTTCGCGGAAATGCATGCCTTTGGCAATCGCATCCTGATGAGAACCGGAAAAGGCAGCAAACACCAGCTGGCCTGCATACGGCTGGCGGGCATGTACATGCATGCGCGTCACTCGTTCGTATATTTCTACTAATTTAGGCATATTGGAGAAATCCAGCTGCGGGTCAACGCCCAGTGCAAACATGTTCATGCCAATCGTAACAATGTCGGCATTGCCTGTCCGTTCTCCATTGCCAAACAACGTTCCTTCTACACGGTCCGCGCCGGCCAGCATGGCCATTTCTGCATCAGCTACGCCTGTGCCGCGGTCGTTATGCGGGTGAACGGACAATACCACGTTGTCACGATATTTCAAATGCTGGGACATATAGGCAATCTGAGAAGCAAATACATGCGGCATGGACATCTGCACCGTTGACGGCAGGTTGATAATGGCTTTTCTGTCAGCTGTCGGTTTCCATACATCCAATACGGCATTGCAGACTTCCAACGCGTATTCTGGTTCTGTACCGGTAAAGCTTTCCGGCGAATATTCAAAACGGTAATTGGCACCGGCTTCATCGGTCAGGCGCTGTAATAATTTGGCTCCTTCCACAGCAATTTCTTTGATTTCCGCTTTGGATTTACGAAATACCTGCTGCCGCTGGGCAAACGACGTGGAATTGTATACATGAACAATCGCGTTTTTGACGCCTTTTAATGCTTCAAAGGTCTTGCGGATAATGTGTTCACGCGCCTGCGTCAATACCTGTACCGTAACATCATCAGGAATCATGTCATGGTCTACTAAATACCGCAAAAATTCATATTCTGTTTCTGACGCTGCCGGGAACCCTACTTCGATTTCTTTGAAGCCCATTTCGACAATCGCTTTATAGAATTCAATCTTTTCTTCCAAGCTCATAGGAATGATAAGTGCCTGATTGCCGTCACGCAAATCAACGCTGCACCATACAGGGGCTTTGTCGGGATATTCTTTTTGAGCCCAGGACATATCGACAACAGGGGGCATAAAATAACCTTTTTTATAATGTTCTACATGTTTCATACTGCATCTCTCCTATGATTATGGAATAAATTTGAAATAAATTAATTACACAATCAAAATAAAAAAATCTTTCGTCCCATGTAAGAGACGAAAGATTATACTTACGCGTTACCACTCTAATTCATACTAAATGTATGCACTCTATAGGTACGGACATATTGTCGATACCCTCCTGTTTATTAACGGCCAGGCCCCGGCTCCACCTACTTTGTATTTCAGCGAGCTGCTTAGAGACGAGTTCAGTTCCTTTCCATTGCTGCTTTCCACCTGCCAGCAGCTCTCTGTAAACTTTCAGAAACGTACTAATTCTCTTCAACGCATTTTTATTTTGACTTGTTGATACGTATGTTATCACATGAAATATGCTTTGGCAAGGCATTTTTTAAAATTTTTTGTAATATTTTTAACTTAAACCTTTAACTTTGCAAGTGCATGATGAATAATTATCGCGATAAGTTACGGTAAAACGTTAAACTTTTCAGTTCAGCAAAAAAGTTTTTTTCGATTATTCCTGCATATTTTTTTACCATATGACTAAAATTCTGCATAAACGACTGCCATTTTTTCATCTCTACGATATGTCTCAAAATAAAAGACTGCCCTTTCTGCCGTATCCAAAGTGAATCTTTTGCGTTATGGTCCAACGAGCCGAATTCACTTCGTCTCATGTCTACCGGGCAGTCTAATTCGTCTGCGCAGTATGGCTATCTATGGTATATTCGACAAAGGCCGGACAGCCATTTGGCTGTATCAAAGCGGAGCATGCCTTCTTCCAACTGCCACTGCCAGTTGCCGGTGGGAGTCCCTGGTGTATTCATACGACATGCTGCCGGCAGCGCCAAGGCATCCTGCATCGGAACGACAACGGTTTCTGCCTGGCGGCTGTACACGTAGGCCACTAGTGCTTTCACTATATCCTGCGGCTGTGCTGTATCCGGCAGCTGCAGCGTCTGGCGCAGTCGTGCCTGCTGGACCGACGTCAGTTCTTCTTCATACCAGCCCAAACTGGTATTGTTGTCATGGGTACCGGTGTATGCCAGACAGTTTGGCTCTGTATCCAGCGTATATTTGCCGTCAGCCCGTGATTTCATATGAAAATGCAGTACTTTCATTCCCGGCAGGTGCAGTGCTTCTTTCAAAGCGCATACATCATCCGTAATCAGCCCCAAATCTTCTGCAACCAACGGAATCGGTCCTAACGCACGATATACCGCTTGAAACAGTTCTTTCCCCGGTCCCGGAATCCATGTGCCTTCTTTAGCAGTCTGCGCGTCGGCATCGACAGACCAGTAAGAAGCGAATCCCCGGAAGTGGTCGATGCGAATTTCGTCTACTTGCCGCATCATATTGCGCAGGCGTTCTATCCACCACTGATAGCCGTCTTCTTTCATTTTGGGATAGTCATACAACGGATTGCCCCAAAGCTGGCCGTCTTCACAAAAATAATCTGGCGGTACGCCGGCAACGGCTGTCGGATTGCCTGCATCATCCAGCTGGAACAATTCCTGATGCGCCCAGCAGTCTGCACTGTTGTGTGCAACAAACATAGGCATATCCCCTAAAATAGAAATGCCGTTTTGATGCGCATAGGCATGAATTTTCTGCCACTGCCGATAAAAAATATACTGCAAAAATTTGTAATGTGATATGGAACCAGCCAGTTCTTTTTGATAATATGCCAGCCCTGATGCTGTATGACGACGAATATTGTCCGGCCATTGTGTCCAAGAAATTCCTTGAAAAAATTCACTGACGGCACGAAATACAGCATAATCATTGAGCCAATATGCATTTTCCTTGCAAAATTTTTCGTATGGCTTCCAATGAATGCGCAAATGCTTATCATGAGATAACGCCCACAACGCCTTTTTTTTGCATTGCCACTGCGCTTCCGGCGTCTTCGCCTGCCGGACACTGCGGTGAAACGCTTCCGTGTCCTCAGCAGACAGCCAGCCCCATTCATGCAGCACATCCAAGGATATAAGCCGTTCATTTCCGGCAAAGGCCGAACTGGACAAATAGGGAGAGTTGCCCAGCAGCGGCGGCGTCAGCGGCAGGATTTGCCACAAACTTTGGCCGGCCGTTTTTAAAAAGTCAATAAATTGGTACGCTGCCTGTCCTAATTCTCCCTTACCGTACGGTGAAGGCAGCGAAGTGGGGTGCAGCAAAATGCCTGCCCGTTTATCCTTGCTTTCCGTACACTGCCATACGTTGACTGCCAAAGGAACCAATGTCAGTGTCACGGTCCCATGGACTGTCTGAAGCGGCTGGTCCGCAGCAAGCAGTGAGGTCAGCGTGCCGTACAGCAATCCTTCTGTCTGTATGGTTATCGTCTTGGCAGCCGTAGTACTCGTATTCATGACAATCAAAAACCGTCCATCTTGGCAGTCTTTACCAAACAGGTCTTTGCCGCCTTCGATGGAGCGAACATAAGCAAAAACCGTATCTTCTGCATATACGGGGATAAATCGTCCTGTCTGGAGTGCATCATGTTCATGCCGCATCCGGGTACATTGTTGGGTCCACTTCAGCAGCTCTTTATCTTCGTGTCCCCAGGGATACGTACGGCGGTTGTCCGGATCTTTTCCACCCGTTACGCCGACTTCATCGCCATAATAAATGCAGGGCGCGCCGGGCATGGTCATCTGCCACGCCGTCAATACGTTGACTCGCTTTTTCCCTATCGCTTCGGACACATCTTCTGTCGTCATCACAGTCAAAATACGTTCAATGTCATGGCTGCTGATTAAATTCAGCATCGCATAAAAATGCTCTGCCGGATAGTTTTCTATAAGATGCATCAATTCCCGCTGCATACGGGCTGCATCCGTATGTCCCAAGAGAAAATCCACAGCTATGGTCCGCAGGGCGTAATTCATGGCACTGTCTATATC
>CAVKOP010000127.1:0-6062 GCA_963657835.1 Lachnospiraceae bacterium
CTTGTTGGCAGCGTATCTATCAGTATATTTTGTACCGCCAGCTGGAACGATGCGAAGACCTGTCTGTCAGCGCAGCGGCAGCGTATGCCCATCTGAATACGACGTTTATTTTGCTGGTCAGCAGCCAGACGGGACGTTTGGACGATGCGATGCGGGAATGGTCTGAACAAATCGAATATGATACGGATAATGTAGACTTATTGTTTGAACTGCTGGTATAGTCCTGCTTGCAGCACTAAGAAACGACGCCTGCCTGTAGCTCAATCTGTGAATGTATGGTACAATGGCAACAGAGAAATGAGGGTAGCCGATGAAAACAATTATAGGAAATATCATGCCGGAAGAAACGCGGATGGCTGTCATCGAAGACGGCAAACTGCGCGATTTTGCTGTAGAGCGTGATGATGAAAATCATATAGTCAATCATATTTATAAAGGAACGATTCAAAATATACTGCCAGCCCTGCAGGCGGCGTTTGTCAACATTGGACGCAAAAAAAATGCTTTTTTGTATTTGGGGGATATTTTTCCCAGAGCGGCGACGAAAGAGGAAATCCAGCAGATGCACATTTCTGTCGGCCAGAGCATTTTGGTCCAGGTCATCAAGGAAGAACGGGGTACCAAAGGAGCCAAGGTAACAGGCAATATCAGCTTGGCAGGTCGGTATGCCGTCTTGATGCCGACTGTCGATTATATTGGCGTATCCAAAAAAATACGTGATGAAGAAGAACGCGACCGCCTGCGAAACATTGTATCTGCCGTCAAGCCGCAGGGCATGGGACTGATTATCCGAACGGTGGCCAAAGGCATTGAACAAGGGGAATTGCTGGCAGATATTCAGTACTTGCTGCGCACATGGGACAGCATTCGCCAGCGATATAAAGTGACTAAGAAAAATGCCCTTTTGTATCGGGAAGCCGATTTGGTCATGCGCACCGTGCGCGACCATTTGACGAGCGACGTAAAAAAAGTAGTTGTCGATGACAAGGATGCGTATGAACGGATTATGCAGCTGGTTACGGATCCATGGAAGGACCGTATTGAATTATACAAAGGAGAACAGCCCATTTTTGAATCGTATCAGCTGGAAGACGAATTGCGCGGCCTGCTGGCACGCGAAGTGTCACTGCCTTCAGGCGGTAATCTTATTTTTGACCATACAGAAGCCCTGACCGTTATTGATGTCAACAGCAGTAAATATACGGGAAACGGCACGCTGCAGGATACGATATTTCATGTCAATAAGGAAGCGGCTGTCGAAATTGCCCGTCAGCTGCGGCTGCGGGATATTGGAGGCATCATTATTATTGATTTTATCGATATGGCCCAGCCGGATAAACGAGATGAAATTTTACAGATTTTGGAACGGGAAATGGCATCGGATTCGACGAAAACGCATGTATTGGGCATGACAGCGCTTAATTTGGTCGAAATTACGCGTAAAAAATCACGGCAGGGGCTGCATCAGGTGCAGTTTGCGCCGTGCAACATCTGCCGCGGCTCCGGGTATTTGTATTCGCCGGAATCGGTCGCTATTCAGATTATCCGCCGTCTGCGGCATATGGTGCATACGCGCCACGTAAAGGGAGAGCTGCTGATTAGCGCGCATGCCGATGTCTTGGCGATTCTGCAGGATAAAAAACGGCGGGAAGCCTTAGAAAAAGAATTGGCGCGAACCCTCCATTTTGAGGATTCGCACCATCCGAATCGTGAAGTCTTTTCGATTTTATCGTATACAAACGAATAACGTACACACAGCCGTTTGGGGAGAGGTTTATTCAGCAAAGCGATAGCCTGCACCCCAAACGGTTTCTATGTACATGGGCTTAGCCGGATTGGGTTCGATTTTTTCCCGCAGCCGATTGACATGTACCATGACGGTTGCTGTATCGCCGACGGCTTCTTGCCCCCAAACACGGTCAAAAAGATGTTCCCGGCTAAAGACAATGCCGGGATTTTTGGCAAAAAAGACGAGCAGTTCAAACTCTAAATTGGTCAGTGTAATTTCTCTGCCGCGTTCATAGACGCGGTGTTTTTTTAATTGGATTTCTAAATCGCCGTGGCGCAGTATGTCAGAAGACTGCTGTTCATGAGCCTGCGTCAGCCGTTCGTAGCGGCTGATGTGCGCTTTGACACGGGCTACGAGCTCACTGGGACTGAAGGGCTTGCTGATATAATCATCGGCTCCCAGGCCGAGGCCGCGGATTTTGTCGATGTCTTCCCGTTTAGCAGACACCATGAGAATGGGGACTTCCTTTACTTCCCGAACTTTGCGGCAGACTTGGAATCCGTCCATGCCGGGGAGCATGATGTCCAGCAGAATCAGGTTAAAATCTTCACGCAATGCCAGCTCCAGGCCTTTTTTGCCGTCACCGCAAACGACGACGGCAAAGCCGTTGGCTTCTAAATAATCTCGTTCCAATTCGGTAATTTCTTGGTTATCTTCAATGATGAGTACGCGTTTCATGCCATATATCCTCCTTTACTTTCGGCAAGGTAATCGATATAGTCAGACCGCCGCCTGGCGTGTGGGATGCAGCAATCGTGCCGTTCATAGATATAATAATTTGTTTGGCAATGGCTAGACCCAGGCCGCTTCCTTTTGTCACATTCGTACGGGCCGCATCGGTGCGGTAAAAGCTGTCAAACAATTTGGGGAGACTTTCATCGGGGACGCCCTGTCCCGTATCGGCGCAGTGAATGGTCACGCTGTGTGCTGTTTCTGTCACGGTCACGGTAAAGTCTACAGAGGCAGCTATTTTGTATTTCAAGCTGTTGTTCAGCAGGTTTTCCAAGACCCGGCGGAACTGCATGCGGTCAATCGCGATTTTGGCAGCCGTCGGTTTGCCGGCAAGACGCAGTGTCAGGCCTTGCTCTGCCATTAACGGTGCTTCTTCCTGTACAAAATCTTCAAAATAACGATAACATAAAACATTTTCCAATGTAAAGGGGATACGGCCTAAATCCAGCTTGGAAAAGAGAAAGAGACTTTCGACGAGGTGTTCCATCGAGCAGGCTGTATGGTAAATGCCGTCAATATAGCGGTGCTGTTTTTCCGGCGTGTTGGCAATGCCTTCGCGCAGCCCGCTGGCATAGCCTTTGACGACTGTCAGCGGTGTTGCCAGGTCATGAGAAATACCGGCGATGAGTTCTTTGCGGTTTTGTTCATACCGTTTTTGTTCTTCCCGCGCTGCTTTTAAATCACGCCGCATGGCATCAAAATCCCGGCAGGTCTGTCCTAATTCGTCGAGTGTCGGCACTACAAGCGGTGCGTCTAGATTGCCTTTGCGGATTTCATCCGATGCGCTGCGCAGGGCGGCCAATGGTTCAAGTATTTGTTTAGAGAGAAACCGCGATAACGAGATGCCGAGCCAGATAATCAGCAAAATAGCAATAATCAGGATGGCAAAGAAAAGGATTTCCAGTACATTCCGCAGCAGGGTGTTTTTTTCATCCAGCGGGGAGATGAGTGGCGATTGACCGACAGCGTATATGGCAGCCGGATGATTGGGACTGGTATAGGAAAATATAAAAGAGTTTTCCCCGCCTTCCGTCCAACGCATCATAGCAGGGGCATAGTCACTTTTTACAAGGGCCGTCTGTTTAATGGCTTCACTTGACATGCCGGGAGACGTATAGAGAGGCTGGTCATTTTGATAAATCGTGACATAAATTTCTCTGTCTTCTAAGGTATGGCAAAACCGGCTAATATCCTTTACCTTTATCGTATTTTTGGTGTCTACTGTTTTGCGCAGGGCGTTGACAGCATACGTTACAGGAACAGCCGGGCCTTTTTTTGCCCATAGCAAAGCCAACTCTCCTTCGCGCGCTGTACCGGTCACGTGCAGGCCGGCAAAGAGCAGTGAGCCGAGAAGGGACAAGAGGACGACGGGAATGAATACCATAAGAAAATTTGCAAAAAGGATTCGCTTTCGCAGCGAAATATCACGTAAACGCACGATAGGTAGGCCTCCTTTAACAGCAGGATATTATATGTATATTCATTATAGTATAGGATGCAGGCGCTGGCTAGGGACCTGACGAGGCTGTAAGCCTTTCGTTTGTGAATTGTATGGTCTAGTTTAGTAAATCGTTAGAAATATTCTGTATACTATAGATACATCAAAGAGATAGTACATCATACATATCTATATATTTCGCAAAGGAGGCATTTTTATGAATACACAATCGTACTGGAATCAAGGAAAAGAAGCATGCAAACGAATCATGACACCGGGCTTGCTGAAAAAAGGAGCCGTCGTACTCCTCATTTGTGCTGTTGCCGGCGGCAGCGGCGCCTGGTACCACCATCAGCAAAAGGTAGAAAAGAAAATCCAGGTCGCTGCGGCGCAGACAGAACTTATCGAACAGCGGGCTGCTCAATATGACGTTGCGATTTTAAATGAATCACAAGTCAAAGACATTGCCGTGCAGACTATAGGAAAAGAACCGGGAGCCATCCAATTTAAGAAAGTTGTCTTGAAAGATACGGCGCTACATCAGGAAGAAGATAAAAAAGGACATAAAAAAGAACACAAACAAAAACAGCGTCCGACGCAGGAACCGGCAGCAACTTCACCGCAGGCAGCGCCTGCAGTGCCGGAAGCAGCACAGCCTGACACACAGGCAAACGCGGCGGCTATGTCTTTTCATCCCGTATACGAAGTAGAAGCGAAAGTGGATCGCGTATCCTATAAGATGCATATTGATGCCGTTACAGGCCAGGTATTGAAAGCGAAAGTAAAATAAGTACATAGAGATAAAGTGGCGAAGGGCTTTGCATGAAAGTCTGGATAGGTAGACTTCATGCAAAGCCTTTTTTGTCGTGCCGTGGCTGCCGTATGGCTAAAAAAATGGCTGCTCCTGTGCGAAACGGCGTATGTCAAAGCGCGTGCTTTCATGCGGCAGCAGCTGGCAGGCAGCCTGGATACTCCAAGAGGACGGCAGCCAATCGGGGAAATTTTATGCATTCCTGGCATGATTGTGCATTCTTTTACAGCACCATAGGTTCTGGCTTACTCATGTGATACAATGAACCCACAGGAAGGTGAGCGTATGAATTTACACCGTTGGAAAAGAATGGTATATAAGGGAGTTTGTTGGTGTACTGCCGGCTTTATCTTGGCATGGGGGACGACGACGGGCCTGGCTCATGATGCGGCCAAGGAGCTGCCTCCCAGAGCCGTCATGGGAGTGGTAGCCGCGCCGGAAAAGGCCTTGCAGATTACGGTCATTGATGTAGGCAAAGCCGATGCGACGCTGCTTCAGTATCAAGGCCATGCCATGCTGATAGACACGGGGCTGGCAGAAACGCAGGACCGCTTGCTGCAGGTACTGCGGGAGAAGAATATTGCTTCTTTGGATGCCGTACTGCTCAGTCATCCCCATCCAGACCACATGGGCGGGCTGCAGGCATTGTTTGACACGATTCCCATACAGCAAGTGTACGATAACGGGCAGAAAAATAAACAGGCATATTATAAAAACTATATAGCGCAAGTAGAAGCCCGTCATATTCCCCGCCGGATTGTCAAACTGGGAGATCAAATTTTGTTGGGAACGGATATCCGCATTGACGTGTTGGCGCCCAGCAAGATATTTACCAAAGACAACCTGCCCAATGCGTCGTCAACAGGCATTACCAACAACAACTCTATCATTTGCCGTGTAGCCTATGGTGATTTTTCCATGCTGTTTACAGGGGATGCCCAAAAATCGGCAGAACGGCAAGCGTTAAAGAAAAAGATTCCTCTCTCGGCCAACGTATTGAAAGTGGGCCATCATGGCAGCAAAACGTCTTCACTGCCGGAATTTGTGCAAGCCGTGCATCCGGACTGTGCGACGATTTCCTGCAGCCGATACCGGCCGGCTCCGGAATCGAAACAGTATGCCTTGGACACGCTGAAGGCCCAGCATGTAACTGTGTATCAGACATATGCAGACGGCAGCATTACGATTCGCAGCGATGGAAAGACTTATGAAATCCAAACAGAACGCAAGTAAAGGACTGCGCGTCGCGAGTATACCGGCGTGTTGCATACGGCCAGCAGGCTGTATAGGCC
>CAVKOP010000128.1:0-4156 GCA_963657835.1 Lachnospiraceae bacterium
CTACTATATAAAAGCAATATCATTGCAGGGAGGCAGCATATGATGAAAAACAACACGCAGGCATCAACGGAAGAAACGAAAAAAATGATGGTTCTTCAGCCGGCTGTACCGACAGATGAATCTGCAGAAGACAGCGAAACGTCTTACATGGCATCCGATATGTATCAGCGAATTGTCGCTTTGATTAATAACTTTGAAGCAGACCTGCCGGATACGCTGCAGGCCGGCGGCCGGCTGGTGTCAGCTGGTGACATTACGTTCAGCATTCAGGACATTGGCTACTGGGATCCCAACCTTATCGTGTTTTACGGCGAACTGTCTGACGGCTCCTCAGTAGAACTCGTACAACATATTTCCCAGCTCAACCTGCTGCTTGTCGCCGTGCCCAGACACGACGACCCCCAAACACCGCGCCGCGTCATTGGTTTTACCACCAAAGACGAACCGGATACGACAGAAGACTCGGATTAGTTTGAAGTACACTGTTTTATCAGCACGATAAACTAAAAACGATATGCTAAAAGGCCTGCCGCTTCGTGCGACAGGCTTTTTAAGTCGTTTATTTTTAGCAGATGACAAAACGGTTTATGCAATCTGTTACCACAGCCCCTTTGTCTTCCAAAAATTCCTCCGGCACATAACGAGGACCGTAAACATTTCCAATCGGCCAATCAGCATAGACAGGCACAGGATGCTCTTGGAAAAAATAGATAGTTCTGCATAGGTACAAGTCGCACCGGTAATACCAAAGGCCGGACCAATGCATCCCATCGTACTGACGCTGATGCCAATGGCGTCAAACACAGGTATATTATCCCAGGTCAATAGAAACGCCCATAATGCAATAAACGCAATATATAAAAAGAAAAACTGGCTCGTGCGGATGACAGTGTCCGTGCTGATGTACTGCCCATTCATTTTCAATTTGATTACCATTTGGGGATGCAGCGTGCGTGCCACAGAAGCCCAAATCGCTTTAAACAAAATGACGACGCGAGATACTTTGATTCCTGCCGCCGTCGAGCCGGCACAGCCGCCGCTAATCATGAGCAGCATGAGTATGCCTTTGGAAAACGTCGGCCATTGGTCATAATCAGCTGATACAAATCCTGTCGTAGCAATCGAAGCGACTTGAAATGACGCAAACCGCAGGGCTTTATCCCACGATGCACTAAAGGCGCTCATCAAGTTCATGCCAATGCAGACCGTAGCGACAGCTAAAATATACAGATACGCCTTAAACTCCGTATTCCGCTTTACGACATGAAAGCCTTTTTGGTATATCTGATAGTACAGACCGAAGTTGCCGCCAGCCAATATCATGAAAAACGTCATCCAGCCTTCTACAAACGGATTGTCAAAATGGGCAGCACTGTCATTATATGTCGAAAACCCGCCTGCTGAAATCGTCGATAAGGCATGATTGACAGCACTGATAAAATCCATGCCGCACAACAGAAAGACAAGCAGTGAAATTGTAGTAAATACCATATACATGCGAAACAGCACGCTGGTCATTTCATGCAGCCGGGGCAGTACCCGTTCTCTCGTCGGCCCGGCGGCTTCGGCGTTGTACATGGAAACAGCCGCCTGCCCTGCTTCCGGCAAAATAGCAATAAAAATGACGACAATGCCCAGACCACCCAGCCAATGCGTCATGCTGCGCCACAGCAAAATACTTTGGGGCAGACTTTCTATATCCGTAATGACCGTAGCTCCTGTTCCTGTAAATCCGGAAATACTTTCAAAAAATCCGTCCAATAGGCCCAAATAATGGCCAAACACATACGGCAGCATGCCCAAAAACGTTGCCAGCAGCCACCCCAGTCCGGTAATCGCAATGCCCTCACGCATCGTCAGCGCTTTCGTACGCACTTTACTTTGGCTCAAACAAAGACCGCCTACCACGCAGCCGACAATACTGGTCAAGATAAAGGCTGCACAGCTGTCTTCTTTATACCAGCAAGCCAGCGCCAGCGGAAGTGTGACGACAAGTGCCTGTATCAATGAAATTTTTCCCAAAAACCGACAAATAACCTTATAGTCCATAAGCACCTCAACGATGTATGATAATCTCTTACCAGGACTGCCGCTTCCAAAACGACGGCATCAGCAAAGCCAGCACGGTAAACGATTCCAACCGTCCCATAAGCATGGCCAGACATACAACGCCTTTGCCAAAAGCCGGCATATCCGCATAGGTACAGGTCGCGCCAAACAAGCCAAACGCCGGGCCGCAGCTGCCCATCGTCGAAACACTGACACCAATGGCATCAAACACAGGTACGCCGTCCCAAATAAGCAGAAAGGACCACAATACATCCAAGGCCATGTACACAAAGAAAAAGCGTATCACGCCGTATATTACATCAGCAGAAAAATCCTCGCCGTTGGACCGGACATGATAGACCATGCGGGGATGCAGTGTTTCCTGTACAGCCACGCGAATGACATGGCACAGCAGCAACAGCCGCGTTACTTTCAGGCCGCCGGCCGTCGAGCCGGCACAGCCGCCGACAAACATGAGAAAGAGCAGGATAAATTTGGAAAATGACGGCCACATGTCAAAATCACTGGACACAAATCCTGTCGAAGAAGAGATGGAAACAGCCTGAAAAAAAGCCTGCCGAAAGGCTTCACTGCCGTTCCATCCCTGCTGCAGTATCAAATTGAGCGCCATCCCTATAGAAGCCGCCGCAACGATACCCAAATAAGTCCGAAACTCTGTATCTTTTATAATCACTTTGAACCCGCGGTGCCAGGCAGCGACATACATGCCAAAGTTGGCACTAGAAATCAGCATAAAAAATGCCAAAACGCCTTCGATGACCGGGCTGTGAAAATGAGCCGCGCTGTCGTTGTACGGAGAAAATCCGCCCGTAGCAATCGTAGAAAAAGCATGTTCCAAGGCGGTGACAGCATGCATGCCGCAGAGCATGCAGACTACCGTCGCCGCTGCCGTAAAAGCGGCATACACACAAAACAGCGCCTTTGCCATTTCTTTAATGCGCGGCATCGTCCGCTCTGCCGTCGGCCCCGTGCTTTCTGCATTAAACATATGTACCATGCCTCTGCCGATTTGCGGAAACAAGGCAATAAAAATAACGATAATGCCCAGGCCGCCTATCCAATGCGTCAGCGCGCGCCACAGCAGGATGCTTTGCGGCAGCACTTCCAAATCGGTAATAATGGTCGCGCCCGTGCCGGACAATCCGGAAATGCTTTCAAATATCCCGTCCAGTGTGCCGACATAGCCGCCGGCTGTATAAGGGACCATGCCGAGAAACGTTACCATAATCCAGCCCAGACTGGTGATAGCAATTCCTTCCCGGTTGGTCATGTCGGTTTTTGCCGCTTCACCCTGCAACGTGAGTAAGCTTCCCACAGCCAGGCATATGCCGATGGCAATACCAAACGCACCTATACTCTGTTCACTATACCAGACGGCGACCAACAATGGCAATACCATTGTACAGCCGCAAGCCCAGGAAATTTTTCCCAGCATATATACTACAACTTTATAATTCATCAGGCCCAAGCGCCTCCTACCACCGGCGGTACATATACTGCAGGCCTGTCTGCAGTATAATCAAAAAAGAAAAAATCTCCAGTCTGCCCAAAATCATCAGCAGCGCACAATACATTTTGACCCACGCCGGCATGAGAGAAAAATCCGTAATACCAAAAAGACTAGCCGTAGCTCCCGTACTCGACAGACAGCCTACGGCTACCCCCATCGCCTGCATAGGTTCCAGACCGGACAAGGAAATAATAATCGTCGAAACAAAAAACACAGCCATAAACAAAAAGAAATAGCTCAGGACACGGCTGACAATTTTCATATCTACAGGCACGCTGTTGATTTTCAAGCTGATGACCATGTGCGGATGCAGGGTGCGGCGCATTTCCTGCTTAGCGATTTTAAACAAAACAATAAACCGCATGACGCGCATGCCGCCGGCTGCCGAACCGATACAGCCGCCGACAAACACCAATATAAACAAGACAAATTTATCAAATTCCGGCCAGGTTTCTACATTGGTATTCAGAAAGCCGCTCGTACTGCAGAATGATACGACTTGAAAGAACCCATACCGCAGGCTGTCCAACCCATCATAGACGCCCATATGCCAAAGATGAAACGACACTAAAACGC
>CAVKOP010000128.1:4166-6004 GCA_963657835.1 Lachnospiraceae bacterium
CGCCCATACCGGCCAAAATGACCAAAAACCCCCGCAGCTCCGTATCCGCAAAAATCGTGCGGAATTCCCGCCGTTCCACGCCTTTCCAGTACAGCAGGAAATTACCGCTTGCCAAAATCATGGACGCTATCCCGGCCAGTTCCATAGGAACGCTGTTTTGCTGGGCAAAATCAAAGACAGCATCACCCCCGCTGGTAGATACCGTCATCAGCGCTTTCATGCAGGCATCTACCAACGGCAGGCCTGCCATTGAATACAATATAATAGAAACAGCAGTAATGGCGGCATACATTTTTCCTGTCTGCCTGGCTGCATCCTGCATGCGGCTGACGATAGGACTGAAACGAACGCTTTGATGCACAGACAGCGTCAATCCAAAGGACCCGCTGACCAACGGCACGACCGTAACGAGCAGCAGAATAAAATTCAAGCCGCCTGTCCAGGCCATCATGCTGCGCCATAACAGCAAAGACGGCGGCAGCATTTCCTTTTTCGATATGCAGGATATACCCGTCGTCGTAAACGCCGAAATGCTTTCAAAAAAAGCATCGGCTCCGTCCAGCCAGCCAGACAGCATATAAGGCAGCATGCCAATACCGCCCAAAAGAAGCCAAACCAATACCATGTACCAAGCCCCTTCCACGGCACTCATCTGCCGTTTGTGTCTGCGTCCGGCATAGCTCAGCAAACCGCCGATGCCAAGGGCAATCAAAATGGACGGCCCAAAATAGATATATCCCTCTTCCTGCCAAAAAAAGGAATACAAAAAAGGGATAATCAACATCACGCCGTTTAACAGGGCTATCCGGCCTAAGAGAAAAAGAAACAATCTCTTATGCATCTGCATCCCGTCCTTTAAAATATTTCATGACTTTTTTAGAATAGGAAGTCCGAATAAATAAAATAACCCGATCGCCGGCCAGCAGCACAGAACTGCCGTTTGGAATCGAAGCTTCACTGCCGCGCACGTAAGCACAAACCAGGCATTCTTTGGGCAGCTTGACATCCATCAGCCGTTTTCCCGCTACCGGTGCCCCATCCTGGACAATGACTTCGACGGCTTCCGCTTTGGCTCCTTCGAGCAGAGAAACGGAAACAACGCCGCCCTGCCGGGCAAATGCCAATACTTCACTGGCAGACAACAGCCGCGTCGATAATACGATATCGACCCCTACTTTTTCCATCAAGTCTACATATTCCCGGCGCGACACGCGGACAACGGTCTTTTTAGCGCCTAAATGTTTGGCTATCAATGCCAGCATCAAATTCAGTTTTTCGTCGTCTGTCAAACAAATCACGACGTCTGCATCGGCAATGCCTTCCTGCTCCAGCAAATCCAAATCCGTGCCGTCACCGCAAATAGCCAAGCCGTTTTCCAATTTTTCTGCAGCCAGCAGGCTGCGTTCTCTGTTCTTGTCAAAAATTTTGACGCGGACACCCTGCTGGTCCAGCATGGGAGCCAAGAACCGGCCCGTGCGTCCGGCACCAATAATGATGGCGCGTTCTACTTTTGACGTATCGCTTTGTACAAAATTGGCACTGAATTTTTCAATCGCTTCGGGGTCACCGATAAAATACGCGTTGTCATGAGGCAGCAGCTTATCATCGCCATGCGGGATAATCATGCGGTGATCTCTAAAAATCATGCCTGCCAAAATAGACGGTGGAATCGCCATGTTTTTAAAAGGGATATTGACCAGCGGCGAATGGCGCCGTACTTTTGTTTCAAACAGACGTACTTTACCGTTGGCAAAATCTTCTACGTTCAACGCAGCCGGCGTCATCAAGATACGATTGATTTCACGAGCTGTAATCAGTTCCGGATTGAGCATCAAATC
>CAVKOP010000129.1:0-5992 GCA_963657835.1 Lachnospiraceae bacterium
TCCATGTGTCATTTTTATTTCAAGTTATTGTTGCACTTAGATTGTAAATCCGCCTGTTAAAAGGCATTATCGTTTTATATTAAATCCAATGTACCATGACACCGGCGATAACGCCGGACACTACGGATACGGATACAATACCGGCAATGACCAATTTCGGCATAATATAATCCAAAACAGCTTTTTGTTCTTCCGGCGTTTTGCCGCAGGCCCGTGATACTTCCAATGAAATAAGATAGGTAGCAGGGAATCCAAAAAAGGCTGTTACTGCCATAGCAATCGACAGTTTCCAATCAAAATGGACAAACTTACCGACGATGGCCGCTGCAATCGAGCAGCTAATCGTCCCCACAAGGAGCACTATAAGCAGCGGAATAATCATGCCGAGAAGCATTTGCGGCGTCGTATTCGTCAATCCCATAAAAATCATGGCAACCGCACCGGCAAGGACAAATCCTAAACCATTGGCTTTCGCCAGGCAGCTTTCTTCCAACAAGCCGATTTCGTGAAGCAATACACCAAAAATCAGGCCGTAAATCAAAAAGCTTAATCCTGTCACCTGTCCCAATAAAACGGATATATAGGAAATCGCTGCTAATTTCAATAAAATGATATTAGTCGTACTGAATTTTTCCGGCAAATAAATGACGCGAAGCCAAGAACGGTTATTCGCTTTCTTTTTCCCTTCCAAAATATTAACAGGATCGGCCAACGTTCCATCACGGAATTTTTGACAATACGCATCGCCTTCTCGTTTGCAGAAAAAGCTGGCAATCGGAATACCAACAAAATTCTGAAACACCAAAACAAGAACGGCAAAGACTTGTATATCCGGTCTTGCCAGTATATCACCGATAGGCGCCATAACCAAATAGGCCACCATGCCGCCGGCAAGAACAGGCGCACCGACTAACGCGTAGTACGGATCCATAAAAAAGCGTCCTACAAAGAAGACGCCGCCGGCTACGGCAATCGTCGCTATCAACGTGACTAAAACGGTTTTCCATTCTTTGGTAAAATCACGAATCCGAATCGTCGTCCCGATGTGAATCAAAAACATGCAGACTGTTAGTTTGGCAAAGGGAATCAATCCCGAATCCACAAAAATCGTTTTGGGCAGGCCGCACCAAAATCCTATTGTGAAAATGACGGCACAAGCCAGCATAGACGATACAAACGCTTTCGTCTTATCGGCAACAAAATCCCCGATGGCGTAAACCAAAAATATAATAATAAGTGCTAAAAAAGGATTCATCTAATTCACTTCACTTTCTTTGGTATTTAATTGTTGTACTGCCTTTAAATATACCGTCAGCATATATTCCAATGCCAGCGGCAGTCCTTTAGCATCATCTAAATAAAAATACGGGTTGTGATGCGGCGTCAATTCATGGATACCTGTAGGGTCACCCAAACCGAACCAGCCAATACCGGCTGGTTTTTGTTCACTAAAATACCCAAAATCTTCTGCCCCTAAGGATGGCGGCACTTCATCTACCGTAATGCCCAGTTCCTTTGCCGCTTCCTGCATCAGTGCCGCACATTCCGGTGCTACCGTACACGCCGGATAGCCATACACCATCGTAACCTTGACTTCACATTGATGAGCGGCACAAATCGCTTTGCTCAGCCGTTCAATTTCTTCCATGACAAAGGTACGCAGCTTGGTATCGAGGACGCGGACACAGCCGCCCATACTGACGTTGGCTGGAATTACGTTGGCTACGCCTTCTACGCCGCAGTGCAGATACGATACAGACACGGTGCAGTTTGCCAAGGGGTCGCATTTTAGGGCCGGAATCATGTTGATGGCACTGATGAGTTCTCCTGCCGGAATCAATGGATTGTTTGCCGTATGCGGAAAACCGCCGTGCCCGCCTTTGCCGGTAATCTTCAAATCGTATGTACCCACTGCCGCAAACCGCACGCCGGACTGTACATCGATATGACCAACAGGACTGGATGCATTGACATGAATGGCAAACATGTAATCAATTGCATCCATGATGCCGTCTTTAACGAGCTGCACAGCACCGCCGGGCAGCATTTCTTCCCCTTGTTCAAAAACAAAATAAACAGTACCGGCAATCAAGTCCTGATGGGCTGCCAACAATTCTGCCACTGCCATCAACAGGGCGGTATGGGCATCGTGACCGCAGCCATGCATCACACCCGGCGTCTGACTTTTATATGGTAAATCATTTTCTTCGGTAAGTCCCAAGGCATCCATGTCTGCAC
This sequence comes from Lachnospiraceae bacterium, assembly GCA_963657835.1. Lineage (GTDB taxonomy): Bacteria > Bacillota > Negativicutes > Veillonellales > Megasphaeraceae > Megasphaera. The sequence continues at coordinate 2,239 of CAVKOP010000129.1, forward strand.
GCAGTCCAATAGACGGACCGGGCTTGCTGCCTTTTAAATAGCCAACGGTACTATTGCCGCTGATGCCGGAAAGCATAGGAATCCCCGCTTTCTGCAGTCGCTTGCGAATCCATTGTGCCGTATTCGTTTCATGAAACGACAGTTCCGGATGGGCATGCAAGTACCGGCGATTTTCAATCAATTGGCCGCCGTATTCAGTCACTAACTTTTTTACTATGTCACTCATTGTTTGCACCTCGTCTTGTCTGTGATGTAAAAAAATTTATCTTTACTGTATCTTTATGTTCTTTAGTATGACACGCATATCCTATACTGTCAAGCAGGACTAAAAGCATATATTAATTCGTAATTTGTTGTCTGTTCGCAGGCTCCTGGACATCACTCGCTTTTTCGGCCCAATGCGTACGTAATCCTGCATAAAAAACCACCCTCAACGCCGCCGCGTACGGGTGGTTTATGTTTCTAAGCAAATTGCTTTGCAGGTACTGATTTTTTATAGTTGCTATAGCAGCTTATCTAAAAATTCACTATCTGCCTTCCAGCAGCAGCGATATTATTCCGCCGCCATTGCTTTTTCCAGGCGTTCGGCAATGGCCCGGCCTGTCGGGGTCTTTGCCAAGCCGCCATCCGATGTTTCTTTAAGGGCTACCGGCATGAGTCTGCCTATTTCAGCCATCGCTTCGACGACTTCATCCGGCGGAATAACGCTTTTTATGCCGGCAAGCGCCATTTCAGCGGCAGTAATAGCCAGTACGGCATAACAAGCATTGCGTTTGACACAGGGAACTTCTACCAGACCGGCAACAGGGTCACAGGCAAGTCCCAGCGTATTTTTCATGCATAATGCAAAAGCCTGCATGATTTCATCATTGCTGCCGCCTGCCATTTCTGCAACAGCGGCGGCTCCCATAGCGGCAGCCGTACCGCATTCGGCCTGACAGCCGCCGACAGCACCGGCTACGGAGGCATTGCGCGCTACTACAGCTCCTATGCCGGCGGCCGTAAAGAGCGCGTTGACGCAAGTATCTCTTGCTATATCCAGTTCTTCTGCCGCAGCCATCATAACGGCCGGTACAATACCACACGACCCGGCAGTCGGGCAGGCTACGATTTTGAACATTTTGGCGTTGGCTTCGCTGACAGCCAATGCGTATACAGCGGCTTTACGAGCGAGCGGCCCCAATAGTTTGGCTTGGGACTGCAGCAGTTTGTCTGCATCGCCGCCGACAAGACCGCTGACGGATTTTCCCTTATCTTCCAGTCCAGCTTGAATGGATTCATGAAAAACATCCAGACGGCTAGCCATCAAAGCCCGTACTTTTTCTTCTGTCTGTTCGGATGTTTCCATTTCATGACGCATAATGATTTCAGACAATGACATCTGCTGCGCTGCTGCTTGTTCCATGAGTTCATGCAGTGTTTTATATTCGTAGTTGTACATAATATCCTCCTATAAGGGCAAGAGCGTAACGACGCTTTCAATGGCTGAAATCTTTTTAATCATGCTGACCATTTCCGGCGGTACCGGGCTGTCTGTGCAGACAATCATAACAGCTGTTGCATTTTTCGCACTGCGGAACACGCGCATATTGGATACATTGATGTGTCCAATGGCCATAATCGTCGTCGCCTGCGCAATAATTCCCGGTTTGTCCCGATGCACGGTAATCAGCGTATGTTCTTCCCCGCTGAGGGATACGCTGGCACCATTGATTTCACGGATTTCTATTTTGCCGCCGCCCAAGGATACGCCGACAACTTCCATTTCTCTGCCCGTTTTGCCTTTCATGGCAATGCGGACGGTATTGGGGTGATCGACTTCTGCTTCAGAACGATGGAATGTAATCTGCATTCCCTGCTGGGCCGCGATTTCAAACGACGTGCGCAGCCGCACGTCATCTGCGGAAAAACCGAGCAGACCGGCTACGAGTGCTTTGTCCGTGCCGTGTCCTTTATAGGTTTTAGCAAACGAACCATATAACGTAATCATGACAGACTGCGGCTCATCTTTCAAAATTTCCCGTGCCATCAGCCCGATTCGTGCCGCACCGGCCGTGTGTGAGCTGGATGGTCCAATCATAACCGGACCGACGACATCAAATACTCCCATACCATTACCTCCTCAACTTCAAAACCACTATTTATTCAAATACGATTTCTTTTTGCAAGTGAAAACTATAGATATACATCTGCTGCAGCGCAATGCCGCTGATTTGTTCTACTGCCTGTCGATATAATGCCAGCTGCACCGTATACCGCCGGCGAAATGCGTCTTCCGTATCCAGCCGGTCTGTCTTGTAATCGACAAGAACCCATCCTTGGTCATCTCGGAAAAGGCAGTCAATTACCCCTTGAACGAGCATTCCTTCACCGGTTTCCACATCCGGCAAATAGCCGCCGCCGGGCAAGATAACACTAAACGGATATTCTCTGCGTACTGTTGCCGCTTTTGCCATACGCTGCCCCAACGGGGAATAGCAAAACTGCAAAACAGCCGGTATATATACGAGCTTCGTTTCTTCCGGAGTAAATAGGCCGTCTTGTTCCCATTGTGCCAGCTGACGACGTATTTCTTTGGCATTCATAGCGGGACGCATGTCCAAATACTGCATCACTTTATGAATAACCGTGCCGCGCTGTGCGCCTGTTGCCGCCGCTTCTTCTGCAGCCATCCACGGCGGCAGCTGATCGAATATATCTTCATCCTCAGGCTGCGGTGCCATAGCGGCCGCCAAATGTTGTTCTTCCTCCAATGCTTCATTATGGAGCAGTCCGTACTGCCGTTTGATTTCAGATACAGAAAATTTCGCTGCCGTCGTCACGGCTTTGGGAAACGCATACTGCCAAGACAACTGTTTTTCCATCCACGCCGGTACAGCCGTCTGCGTGCAGCAGCCGTCCTGCAGCAGTGCCAACCGCGGCTCTGCCTGCAACGCTTCTTCTGCCACTGCCGGGCCGGGAATCTGCTGCCAAAGGTGTACATCCCACAGCCCGCACTGCCATTGCAGTGTCCGTCGCACTGCCAGCGAGGCTTCGACATCGACGTGCTGCGTCTGGCTGCAAATACACGGCATAACCCAGTCCAAATACGATTTGGCCTGAACTGGCTCTACCTGATTGGCCCAACGCTGCCATTCTGTATCCAAATGGGAAGAATGGCCTGTTAAAATCAGTTTATCTCTGGCTCTTGTCATGGCCACATACAAAATTCGTTCTTCTTCAGCCGTGCTTTCCCAAGCCAATCGGGATGAAATGCCGTTCCAAATCATGGCCGGATAAGTCATGCGCCACGTCGCATCAAACTGCTTCAAGCCAATTCCCAACGTATTATGAAATAAGAGCAGCGACTGTATATCCTGCCGGTTAAAGGTCTTGTCTGCATCTGCCAAAATGACAACAGGAAATTCCAACCCCTTGCTTTTATGAATACTCATAATCCGAACTACATCTTCCCGTTCGCTGAGTACTTTAGCCGGCGCCAAATCGACACCGTCTTCCTGCATTTTATGAATAAAGCGCAGATAGCGAAAAACGCCGTGAAATCCCGCTTTTTCATATTGCCCGGCTCGGTCATACAATGCCTGCAGATTGGCTTGGCGAACAGCCCCGCCGAGCATGCCGCCGACATACTCGTAATATCCGGTTTCTTGATACAAACGTTGCAGCAGTTCTGCTACACTGTGCCGGCGGCTGTACGTCCGCCAAGCATTCAACTGCTCATAAAATTGCTGCAGTTTCTGCGTATCTTCTGCCG
>CAVKOP010000130.1:0-5981 GCA_963657835.1 Lachnospiraceae bacterium
CGGCTACTTGGGATACAGGTGTAAAATTTAAACAGTATGATGACTATCCAGCTATTTCCACAGCACTAAGTGCCGGTGAAGTAGATGCATTTTGTGTTGATAAATCTATTTTAGCTATTTATAATACGGGAGATCGTTCGTATATTAAAGAAGAATTTGCACCGCAGGAATATGGCATTGCAACGAAAAAAGGATCTGGCGTTTCTAAATTTGCTGAAGACATGGTACAGGAATGGTTGAAAGATGGTACAATTCAAAGTTTAGAAGAAGCGAATGGATTAAATAAATAACGATTCCTGTAATAAGCGAGACTGTCTAAAAAGTCTCGCTTATTATTCATAGCAGGGAAGGAGATAAAAAGATGGGTAGTCTTTTTTCAGAAAATGCATGGGCTATGGTCTGGGCGTATAAAAGTACATTTTTATTAGGTTTTGTCAATACATTGGAAACCTCAGTTATTGCTATTTTCATTGCGTTAGCATTGGGGATTATTTTTGGACTGATGGCTGTCAGTACACAGCGTATATGGCAAGGGATTAATCGTATTTATGTGGAATGCATTCAAAATACACCGTTATTGCTTCAAATTTGTATGTTATATTATGCACTGTCATTTTCAGGGCATAAGCTCGGCATTTTAGTGACGGGAATGATTTCTCTAGGTATATATCATGGAGCCTATATGGCAGAAGTATTTCGTGCAGGCATTGGGGCAGTTCCTAAAGGACAGTTTGAAGCCGCAGATGCGCAGGGATTTAGTTATATTGGCAAAATGTATTATATTATTTTACCGCAAAGTATTAAAATTATTTTGCCGCCATCTGTTAATCAGATTGTTAATTTAATTAAAAACACCGCTGTCTTATATATTATTGGCGGTTCTGATTTAATTTCATCAACGTATAATTTTGTGACAGGAGCTACGACAGGCGGTGCATATGCCCCCGCGTATTTAGTATGCGGCGTCTTGTTCTTTGTTATTTGTTTTCCATTGTCAACCTTGGCAAGTATCTGGGAAAACAAATTGAAACAGCAGGATATGATGAATGTTTCAACTAAAAAGAAGGTGGCATGATAATGAATGAACTGATGGGAAGTATCCAACTTATTAAAAATCCAGCTATTTTGCTGTTTATTTTTAAAGGATTGGCATTTACACTTATTTTATCTATTATTGCTATTGCATTAAGTATTTTGGGCGGGTCTGTATTGGCCTTGGCACGAAATTATTGTACGAAACCAGGACAGCGTATTTTTCGATGGATTGCGATTGTATATATAGAAATTTTTCGTAATACACCGTTGTTGTTTTGGATCTTTATCGGGCTGGTATTTTTTCCGGCACCGAAGATTTTTGCCCATCATTTATTTGGCTTATCGTCTGTAGAAACAAAGATATTATTTAAGGCAACTCTTTCTTTAACGTTGTTTGAAGCGGCTATTATTGCAGAAATTATCCGCGGCGGATTAAATGCGATTGCCAAAGGGCAGTTTGAAGCCGGATATGCTCAAGGGTTTAGTACAGTACAGGTTATGCGGTATATTATTTTGCCGCAGGCTTACCGTAATGTTGTGCCGACATTGCTGAGTCAGGTCATTACGACGATTAAAGATTCTTCATTCTTGGCAAATGTTGCGACGATTGAATTGATGGCACGCGTCAAAAAAATACTAAGTAATGCCAGCTTGTATAACGGTATTGGGACGATTAATGTGTCTGATGTGTTTGTTTTATTTGGAATCGCCGCATGTATTTACTTTATTATTAATTATGCACTTTCTTGTGCAGTACGGCATATGCAGAAACGGACTCAACAGGAATCGACAGTATATCAGGCTGCTAAAGCATAGGTATAAAAGAAGATAAATAAAAAAAACAATACAAATGATAAAAAGGATGGAACCCAATCCATAGGAGGGGGACCATCCTTTTTATTATATAGAAGTATATCGTTTATATGTTATTCAACCCATGAAAACATGAAATCAGCCATTTGCAGGAGTCCTGGTTTGATAGTATCCAGTTCTAATGTTTCGTATACGGTGTGCTCGCGGTGGCTGCGGCATATGCCAAAGGAAATAGCCGGAATGCCGAGATGAAGCGGGATATTGGCGTCGGTACTGCCGGACTGCCATACGGTTGGCAGTCCTTGGGCGTCGCGGACTGCTTTGTAGCGGTCATATAATTCTGCTTTCAAAACGCCGTTGCTGCAGGGGCGTTCGCCTAAAAGCTGTTGTGTTATATGAATGGTATCTGTTTTAGTATCCTGCAGGATTTTTTTGACGGCTGCATCCAGTTTTTCTAATTCATGCATGGATTCGCTGCGCAGGTCCAAGGTAAACGTGGCTTGAGCGGCGATGGAATTGACGGTGGTGCCGCCGGAAATCGTTCCGACATTGTACGTAGTCCGCGGCTGCTTGGGAACTGTCATGGCATAAAGCCGGGAAATAATGGACGAAGCGATGGCGATGGCATTGTCGTTGCCAAAATGCATCCAGCTGTGGCCGCCTTCGGCATCGATGGTTACAGCATAACGGCGGGAACCGACAGCTAAGTTGACGGCCGTATCAAACGTGCAGTCTACGGCGACTACTTCAGCTGTATGGTCTTTCCACTGCTCCATGATGTGACGCATGCCGCTGAGATTACCCAGTCCTTCTTCGCCGACGTTAAAGGCAAAGAGTATGCCCGTAGGAATCGTGATATGCAGGTCGCGAATCATCTTGATGAAAAAGAGCAGCCCGGCTACGCTGGAACTATTGTCGCCGCAGGAAGGCGCAGCTAATATATTGCCGTCTATCCGAGGCGTAATCGTATCGAGCTGATTAAAAACCGTATCGATGTGGGCGTTGTATATTGGAAATTTTTCAGTCTGACTTAATGCGTGGGGATAGATAACATTACCTGCTTCATCGATATAGGCTTCGTTGATTCCCAAATTTTTTAAATACTGCAATACCCAAGCGGCTTTCTTTTCTGTATGGCCTGTTGGGGAAGGAATAGAAGAAATAGTACAGATTAGATCAACGACTTCGTCGACATGCTCATTGACATACATTTGAACAGCATCATGTAATTTTTTGTTCATAATTCGAAACTCCTTATAAAATAAAATAATATTCATGACTATTATACAACAAATTTTGGTAAAACGTTTGACTTTACGGGACATTTGGTGTATTATCATGGCATGCAATGGCGCATACGAAATGAGCCACTGCATTTTTTTTTAGTCACTAATTGGCTCTTATAGGGGAAACGAGCCAATTAGACAGATACTAAGGGGGAGATTTGTTATGGGGACATACGTTTTAAAGCGATTGGCCATATCTATTCCGGTGTTGTTCCTCATATCAGTTGGGGCCTTTGTATTGGTCCATTTGACGCCAGGCGATCCTGCTGATATGTATATTACACCAGATATGACACAGGCGCAAATTGAAATGACCCGCGCTGCGCTGGGGTTGGATAAACCATTATTTGTCCAATACATTGATTGGGTTGGTAATTTCCTGACAGGAAATTTTGGATTTTCGTTTGGAAATCGTCAGCCGGTTCTGGATATTATCGGGCAGCGGCTGATGCCGACATTGCTGCTCATGAGTTTGAGCTTGCTCGTCGCGTATATTACGGCTATTCCACTGGGCATTATCGCTGCGCTGCGGAAAGATACGCTGCTCGACCGCTGCATTATTGGCTGGACATTTTTGAATGTTTCCTTTCCGCCGTTTTTCTTAGGTTTGGCACTTATTTATGTCTTTGCTGTGCAGCTGGATATTTTTCCGACTGGCGGCATGAGCGTTTTGGGTGCAGATAGTGATCCAGAAGATATCATTGTGCATTTGGTGCTGCCAGTGATTGTCATGGCGTCGCAGTTTTCAGCAAACATGATTCGCTATGTTCGTTCCAGCGTGATTGATGTCATGCATCAGAATTATATCCGGACAGCGCTTGCCAAAGGCCTCAGTTGGCCGCAAATCCTATGGCATCATGTACTGCGTAATTCCTTGATTCCTATTGTAACCGTTATTGGTACGGATTTGCCTAAAGTCATTGGCGGTGCTGTCATTACAGAACAGATTTTCCAATGGCCCGGCATTGGCTCGCTTACCGTCGCTGCTATCAATTCCCGTGATTATCCGATTTTGATGGCTATCGTTATTTTATCAGCTGTAGCCGTATTGATTGCCAACTTTATTATTGATATTTTGTATGCGGTCATTGATCCGCGCATCAAATACGGAAAATAGGAGGGGAAAGGCATATGGATCCAAAGAAATTTGTGCTTTTGCATCAAGCTGCCGGTACGGGCAGTACGCCTGTGCTGGCCGTGCCGACAGAAAAAGAGCAGCCAGCAGATGAAGCCATGGAATCTTGGGGAAAAATGACATGGCGGCGTTTTTGCCAAAATAAGGCAGCGGTATACAGCATGTTCATTTTTATTGTGATTATCTTGGCAGCCGTGTTGGCACCGGTTATTTCACCGTATGACCCAGCACAGACCGTCGGTTCTTTTGATGAAAGTCCTTCTTCAGCGTTTCTCTTGGGCACTGATGATGTTGGGCGGGATGTATTGAGTCGTTTGATTTATGGCTCTCAAGTATCCTTGATTGTCGGCGTTGGTTCCGTCGTCCTTTATGCACTTATCGGCGTTACACTTGGTTTGCTGTCCGGATATTTTGGCGGCTGGATTGACAGCTTGATTATGCGTATTACAGAAGTATTTATGTCATATCCGCAGTTTATGATTATTTTGGTTATTGTCAGTCTGATTGGACCGAATATGCTGACTGTTATGCTGGTTATGGGCTTGATGGGCTGGCCGCCGATTTGTCGGCTGGTTCGCGGTGAGGTCATGCGTATCAAATCCATTGATTACGTATCGGCAGCTATTGTAACAGGGTATTCACCATTGACGATTGTATTTCGTCATATTTTGCCAAATGTATTGTCACCGATTCTGGTCAATTGTACATTTGGCATCGCCAATGCCATTTTGACAGAAGCGGCCCTTAGTTTCTTGGGAATGGGCGTACAGCCGCCGGCTTCCAGCTGGGGTAATATGCTGACAAGTGCCCAATCTATTATGATTTTGTCAGAAGAACCATGGCGCTGGATTCCGCCTGGTATTGCTATTTTGATTGCTGTGCTGACGATTAACTTTTTGGGAGATGGTCTTAATGAAGCCATCAATGGAGATGCCAAGTAATCATGGCAGTGACACGACGCTCAATGGGCACTGTGTTTAGGTTATATACTATTGCTTTTAGAGAGGGGTAATTGATATGGGTCTATTACACTGGATTCACAGAAAAAGAAATCTTGTATTAGCTGTTTCCATGGCATTAGGGGTTGCCATGCTGAGCGGCTGCGGCGGTTCGGGAGGAAGTTCCGGCGGCAAAGGAAAGACGAACTTGACTATTGGCATGACTAATGCTCCGGCAGGGTTCAATCCCTTGTTTAATCCAGATATTGCCGGACAGTTTACCTTGCGGTTTATGTATGATACGCTGCTGGGCATGCCGGAACCCAATAAATTTACGCCGCAGCTGGCAGATAGTTTTGATACGCAGGATAATCAGAATTTTACGATTAAATTGAATGAAAAGGCAAAATGGTCGGATGGGCAGCCGATTACGGCAGATGATGTTGTATTTACGTTGAATACGATTGCCAATCCGAACGTAGAATCTACAAAAGGCTCATATATTTGTATGCTTGACGGTGTCAACAACGTTGGTAAATTGGAAAGCGGCGATAAAATTCCCGGTTTGGAAGCTAAAGATGAACACACGGTCGTCCTGCGCACCAAACGTCCAGTAGACCCAAACTATATTAAGAGCATGTTAGGTTTTGAAGTGTATATTATTCCAAAACATGTCTTTGAAAAAATCAATCCGGCTGATATTGGCACGTCAGAAGCTGTTACTAAACCAACTGTTACCAGCGGCACGTACAAATTCGTCGATTACAAGACCAA
>CAVKOP010000131.1:0-5930 GCA_963657835.1 Lachnospiraceae bacterium
CAACTACAGTAGGAGAAATCGTCCGGGTATTGAAGCAGTGGGCGCCGTTATCCCTCAAAGAATCATGGGATAATCCGGGATTTTTGATTGGCAACCCCAATGAACCCGTAGAAAACGTCATGGTAACATTGGATGTCATGATGGGAACCGTAGACTATGCAGTGGCCCATAACGTCAACCTGATTGTCAGCCATCATCCTGTTATTTTTGATGGGTTGAAAACGTTGCGCACCGATACGTATGACGGCGAAATGTACCAAAAATTATTGGCCCATCATATTTCTGTATACAGCGCCCATACCAACCTCGACAGTGCCGATGGCGGCGTCAATGATGTGTTGGCGCAGCTGTTGGGGCTGCAGCACCTTACGGGTCTTGTTCCGGTACAGGAAGATTCGTTGTATAAACTGACGGTATACGTACCGGCCAGCCATGGCGATGCCGTACGGCAGGCATTGGCGCAGAACGGTGCCGGCTATATTGGCAACTATAGTGACTGTTCCTTTACTGCCGCAGGCGAAGGCCGGTTTAAGCCGCACGAAGGCACGCATCCGTTTATCGGTACGATTGGCACGGTAGAAACCACGCCGGAAGAACGCATTGAAACGATTGTGCCGCAGTCCCTGCTTTCTCAGGTGCTGCAGGCGATGCTGGCGGCGCATCCGTATGAAGAACCGGCATACGATATATATCCGCTGGCCAACAAAGGCCATCAGTATGCCATGGGACGCGTAGGGGACTGGCCGACACCGGAACCAGCCGGTATTGTCATGCAGAAAATCAAACGCATACTCAACCGGACTGTCCTGCCGTATGCCGGTGATGCGGACACGATAGTTTCCAAAGTAGCCCTTTTGGGCGGCGGCGCTGGGTTTATGAAACAAGCCAAAGCAGCCGGCGCACAGCTGTATTTGACAGGCGATTTGAAATACCATGATGCGCAGGAAGCTATCAAATTAGGCTTAGTCGTTGCTGACGGCGGCCATTTTGGCACGGAATCACCCGTCGTAGGCAGTCTTTGCAGCCGTTTGGAAGAAGCCAATCGGGAACACCAATGGCAGATTACCTGCCTGACCGACCCCACAAGCCGTGATATGCTGCAGTATATATAAAAGGGAGCGAATAGCATGACCAAAGAAGAACATGTACAGCGATTATTGCAAGACCCCGTCTATGCCATTATGGGCAATACCGAATTGTCTTTGGGACGGGACAACGTGACGGTAGCCAAGGAATTATTGGCAGCAGGCGTTCGGATTATCCAGTATCGGGAAAAACATAAAACATGGCGTGAAAAATATGAAGAAGCCCGTGAAATTGCCCGCCTTTGCCATGAAAAAGGCGCGACGTTTATTATGAACGACTCGACGGATCTGGCGATTGCCTGCGGTGCCGACGGTATTCATGTCGGGCAGGACGACGCGCCGGCCCATGTCGTACGGCAGCTTGCCGGGCCGGATGTCTTCATCGGCGTATCGACCAATACAATAGAAGAAATGAAAGAAGCACAGGAAGATGGGGCAGACTATGTCGGTTTTGGCCCTATGTTTCCGACATCTTCCAAAAAAGACGCTGACGAAGTCGTCACCAAGGAAGCTAAAGAATTTGCCCTGCATCAATTTGCACTGCCTGTCGTTACTATTGGCGGCATCAGCCTGGCCAATATTCGCAGCCTCTACGACGAAGGATTCCGTTCCTTTGCCATGATTAGCGCCATTGTCGGAAAAGAACATATAGCCGAAGCCGTCCAAGAACTGCGGGATGCGCTGAAATAATACGAAGTACAGTGTTATACCTGCTAATATGCTGGTATAAGGTAAGCCAGTGATGGATATCGTCTGAAATGACTGCTTTTAGATATTGACATAGCCTGTATTTTGGCGTATAGTAATTAGACAGTGAGTATGAAAGACAATCGCTAGTGCTTGGCATTAGAGGAAAGTCCGAGCTCCGTAGGGCAAGATGCCGGATAACGTCCGGCGGAGGCAACTCTAGGGATAGTGCCACAGAAATGTGTACCGCCACGCAAGTGGTAAGGGTGGAACGGTGCGGTAAGAGCGCACCAGCAGTATGGTAACATACTGGCTAGGTAAACCCCATCTGGAGCAAGACCGAATAGGGGAGGGATGAGGCGGCCCGCTGATCTTCCGGGTTGTGTCGCTTGAACATATCAGCAATGGTATGTCTAGATAGATGATTGTCACTGCTTTTTGCAGAACAAAACTCGGCTTATTGATTACTCACGAATTGAATGTAAAAGCTCTCTGCCTGTGCGGAGAGCTTTTTTGCAGTTATACTCATCTGAAATGCTAGGCTTGCGGCTGATGAAATAAAGAAAGTCATTGCTTTTATCAGGCCCTCCGAATATAATGATAAGTAAGTATATGTATAATGTATGGAGGATGAAAATGTTTGGTTTGAATATATTAAATATGGTTGCCGGCGTGCCGGGATTGTTGATTGCACTCGTTGTCCATGAATATGCCCATGCGGTCATGGCGGTGCGCATGGGCGATGATACGCCGCGATTTACCGGGCGTTTGACGCTCAACCCGCTGGCTCATATCGACCCTGTCGGTACGTTGATGCTTTTGGTAGCGCAGTTTGGCTGGGCCAAACCGGTAATGATTAACCCCAATAATTTCCGCCATTGGAAAAAAGGGGAGCTCTGCGTCGCCTTAGCTGGTCCGGTATCCAATTTAATCGCCGCGTTTATCGCGTTGGTCGTACAGGTCATAGTCGTCAAACTGGGGCTCTTCACGGGGACGGCACTGCGGCCTGTATTAAATCTGATTGTGCTGTACAATATTAACTTTGCTATTTTTAATATGATTCCGCTGCCGCCGCTGGATGGGTCCCGCGTCTTGATGTGTTTTCTGCCGACGTCATGGAATTATAAACTAGCCAGTGTCGAACGGTACAGCTTCTTTATTTTGATTTTATTGATGATTACGCCTGTCTTTTCTTATATTTTGATTCCGCTGCAGCGGTTGATTTTTACTCTTTTTACGTATCTGTTACTACCTTTTTTGTAATGCATTACGAGGAGATGATAGCATGAAACGCATACGATATGCAGTGTGTTGCCTGTTGGCCGCTGTGGTGATGGCACCGGCAGCTGCCAGCCGGGCTTTTGAGTATACGTTGTCTGTGGACCAGATTGCAGCCGATCCGTTGACGGCGTATCAAACGGTGTATCTGGGCATGCCCCGCGCCGATTTTGATGCCAACTTTACGGTACTGCCGGATTGGAAATTTTTGGACAGCTCGCAAGGCTGCGAAGAAATAGCAGAACGGTCTACGGGAAGCGGCAGCAGCGATGTCACAGAAGGTATCCGTGTCGTTACGGCCGACGCATCGCCGACAGGGAAAGTATTGGCATTTGACAATTATTTTAAGACAAAAGACAAAAAGATTGCCAAGTCTATTTATACGCGGCTGGTCGCTACGATTTATTCCAATATGGAAAATTTCCCCCAGAGTCAGCGGGATACGGCGGTCGTATGGGTAGAAAACGATGTGACGATTGTCGTCTCTTATACAGGGCGGAAAGATGACCAGGGATATTACACCGTGACGATTCATCGGTACAACAACCGCGTACTGCATGAATAAGCAGCGGGCAGACAAGACCCGTTGACATTCTGTATATTCTCTTATATAATGAGATACATCCCAAATTTAACTTTTTGACTTTTAACAATTTCTCCGATAGTGAGGTGTTTTGTAGATGAATAGTATCAAAACGGTATGTTTGATGACGTTGCTGGCCTGCATCATGATGGCTATCGGCGGTGCGTTCGGCGGCCGTCACGGCGTCATGATTATGCTGATTATTTCGCTGGGAATGAACTTTTTCTCGTATTGGTTCAGTAATTCCATTGTCTTGAAAATGTATCACGCGCAGGAAGTGGATGAAACCAGTTATTTGTACCGCATTGTTGCCGATTTGGCACAGCGGGCAGAACTTCCTATGCCGAAAGTGTACGTGATTCCGACAAACGTCCCCAATGCCTTTGCTACAGGCCGCAGTCCATCCCATGCGGCGGTGGCGGCTACAGAAGGCATCATGGAAATGCTCGATGAAGAAGAAATCCGCGGCGTGCTGGCCCATGAAATGTCCCATGTCCTGCATCGGGATATTTTGATTAGCACGATTGTTGCCTGCTTTGCCAGCGTCATTTCGATGATTGCCAATATTGCGCAGTGGGCGGCTATTTTTGGCGGCGGCCGGGATGATGACGGAGAAAGCTCCAATCCGATTGCCTTGATTGCGACGATTATTATTGCGCCGATTGCGGCGGCACTCATTCAGTTTGCTATTTCCCGGACACGGGAATATATGGCAGATGAAGAAGGCGGCCGGATGATTGACGACCCGCTGGCATTGGCCAGGGCGTTGGCTAAGATTGACAACTATGCCCACTACCAAATCATGCCGGGAGCTACTAAAGCGACTGCGCATATGTGCATTATCAACCCGTTTTCCGGCATCAGCGGCGGCTTGATGAATTTGTTCAGCACGCATCCGCCGACAGAAGAACGGATTGCACGCTTGGAAGCCTTGGATAGAAAATTACACGGATAATCGATAAGGAGAGTGACGATATGAAAGGTAAGACCTTGAGCATTATTGCAGGGGCCGCTCTTTTGTTTGCCACTGCCGTACCTGCCGCATCCATGCCGGTATGGGCTGCCAAAGGCGGTGCTGTCCGCATGGCGGCACCTAAAACCGCACCGCCGGCTGCCGCGCCTAAAAGCACGCCAAACGGCTCCGGTGCCGGTACACAGCGCACAGCCAATCCCAATCAGACGCAGCAGGCACGTCCTAATACCAACACGACGGCGCAAAACGCAGCCCGCACCAACCAGTCTTCTTCACGCTGGGGCAGTGCCATGCGCAACATCGGCCTGCTGGCAGGCGGCATGTTTTTAGGCAGTATGCTGAGCAGCTTGTTTGGCTGGGGTAATATGGGATTTATGGCAGATATTCTCGGCGTGCTGTTTAACATTATACTGCTGCTGGTTATTATTTCTATCATCAGTAGTTTGTGGCGGAAATTCCGGGGACGGAAAGGCAGCCGTGAAGACGATGCCTATCGCCGCGGCTATGAAGCAGCCATGCGAAACAAACGCCAGGAAGACGGCTATACGACGATTGATGTCACGCCGCTGGATGAAGACAAACACAAAAAAAGATAAGATACTGGAAACTGTAACTATGGGCAGCTGTAGTTACAGTTTTGATTTTATAAAGGAGTTTTGGCAATGAAGCAAGTAGTACCTGATTTTTATCCGCAGTTTTCTTGTAAAGCGGGAAACTGTTGTCATACCTGCTGCAGTACAGGCTGGGAGATTGATATTGATGATGCGACGGCAGCTGTCTATACGGCTATGCCGGGACCTATCGGCGCGGCGCTGCGGCAGTCGATGGTAAAAAACGAAGAAGGAAGCTGGCAGTTTCGCCTTACAGCAGGGGAAGGCCGCTGTCCGTTTTTGCAGCCCGATGGCTTGTGCCATCTCGTCTTGACTATCGGGGAAGACAAGCTTTGTGATATTTGTGCGCTGCATCCTCGTTTCTATGAAGTCGTGCACACGGCAGCAGAGCCGGTGGAATTGGGCGGCGTAGGGCTGTGCTGTGAAAAAAGCTGTGAGCTCCTGCTGGCATCCGACGCGCCTTTGCGTTTTGTAGACAACATAACGAACCGCCCCATGTCGTTTGCTGCGCTCCTTGCGAGTCTGCATATCGAGATGACGGCTGAGCAGCAAAGCTATCAGCCTATTGCCGATACGGCTTACTGGCAGTTTGTACTGGAATGTATGGAGCAGACCGAGCCTATCAATGACGCATGGACGCGGCAGCTGCAGTCGCTGTCTGAACAGCTGCCGTCTGTAGAAAAGACGGTGTCAGCCATGACAAAACACGGCCT
>CAVKOP010000132.1:0-5841 GCA_963657835.1 Lachnospiraceae bacterium
ATTCTGCCCAAAATTTTGGCGCACGCAATTATGAACGGATTCGGACCGGTGTGCGCCAATGCTCGCTCGTTTCCTTTGCTTTTTGTGTGGCAGCTATTTTTGCCATGCTGTTTTATGGTCGGGAATTGATTGCTGTCTTTACGAGTGAGCCTGATGAGCTGCTGCTCGATCAGGCATCGCTGTATTTGCGGATTTCTGTGCCGTTTTATCTCTTTTTAGGGCAGATTTTTGTGTACCGCAATGCCTTGCAGGGAATGGGGATTTCCAGTGTGCCGCTGATCAGCAGCATTATCGAATTGGTGCTGCGCGGCGTGGCAGCCTTTGTGCTGGCAGGCATGTGGGGCTTTTTCGGCATCTGCTGTGCCAGCCCGATTTGCTGGGTAGCAGCCTGCTTGTTTACGACAGGCAGTTATTTCTATGTACGCCGCACGATGAAACGGGCCGGCCAGTAAAAGAGATTGTCAGGCACGGCAATGCATGGTACAATAGCTGTGTTGTAGTTGCGTTCGTTTGTTTGTATAGGAGGAAAGTATGGCACGGCCTATTGATATATTAAAACAATATTTTGGCTATACTGCGTTTCGGCCTGGTCAGGAAGAAGTGATACAGACCTTGCTGCAGGGACAGGACTGCCTGGCCGTTATGCCGACTGGCGCGGGCAAATCTATCTGCTTTCAGATTCCGGCCCTGTTGCTGCCGGGCATTACGATTATCATATCACCGCTCATTTCACTGATGAAAGATCAGGTCGATGCCTTGATTACCCAGCAGATTCCAGCTACATATATCAATAGCCAGTGTACCTTTGAAGAAGCGAAACAGCGTTTTGCCGCGATTCGTGCCGGCCGTGTCAAGCTGGTATATGTATCGCCGGAACGGCTGCAGAATGAGTTTTTTGCGTCGTTTATGCAGACCATGCCGATTGCCATGCTGATTATCGACGAAGCTCATTGTGTATCGCAGTGGGGCCATGATTTTCGTCCCAGTTACTGTGCCGTTAAAGATTGGCTGCAAACTTTGCCGCGCCGTCCGATTGTCGGCGCATTTACGGCTACGGCGACGGAAAAAGTCAAGCAGGATATGCTGGCACTGCTGGGATTGGAAAACGAACGCATTTTTATTGGTGGTTTTGACCGGCCTAATTTATATTTTCGTGTCGTCGCCAATGCCGATAAACTGCATTTTGTCCTGGCATATATTCAAAAGCACCGCGGCGAAAGCGGCATTATCTATGCGGCAACGCGGAAGGAAGTAGACCGTGTATATACGGAACTGCGCAGCCGGGGACTGCGTGTCGGACGTTATCATGCCGGTATGAGCGACAGCCAGCGGCAGAAAGCACAAGACGATTTTACCTATGACAATACGGATATCATGGTGGCAACCAATGCGTTTGGCATGGGCATAGACAAAAGCAACGTCCGTTTTGTCATTCATTATCAGATGCCGAAAAATCTGGAAAGCTATTATCAGGAAGCCGGCCGTGCCGGACGAGACGGTGCGCCGGGAGAATGCGTTCTCTTGTTTAACCGGCAGGATATTATGATTCAAAAGTATTTGATTGAAATATCCGTCCACAATCCGCAGCAGCAGGAAAAAGAACTGCAGATGCTAAACCGCATGGTGGGCTACTGCGAAAGCCGGCAGTGTCTGCGGCATTATATTTTGACCTATTTTGGCGAACATCCTGCGTGGCAGCGCTGCGAAAACTGCGGCAACTGCGATCAGGAAGTGGTCGAAGAAGACCGCACGCCGGCAGTACGCAACATCTGCCAGTGTATCGATGAGCTGAAAGGTCGGTTTGGCCTGACAATGATTTGCGATATTTTAAAAGGCAGCCAAAACGCAAAAGTCAAACGGTACGGCTTTCAGCGCAATACTTCGTTTGGCCTGCTGGGAGATTTTTCGGGCAGTGAGATTCGGGATATGCTGCGCCAGGCGATTGACGACGGCTTTTTACAGCAGTCCGAAGGGCAGTATCCTGTTGTCAGTCTGACAGCGGCAGGCCGAGATGTGTTGGCAGGCAACCAAAAGGTCGTACAAGAACGGGTGATCGCGCCGGCTGAAGCGGAAGCCGTGCTTGCTAAGCCCAAACGCAGCAAGCGCAGCGGCGCTGTTGATGAAGAAGCGCTGCGTCCTTTGTTTGATGCCCTGCGTGCCGCACGCTACGAATTGGCCCAAAAAGAACATATTCCGCCTTTTGTCATTTTCTCCGATGCGACGCTGTGGGAAATGGCTGCGCACCAGCCGCAGACGCTGGCAGATATGGCGGCCATCAAAGGGGTCGGCGAATTTAAGTTAAATAAATATGGAAAACGATTTATAGATGTTATTGCAAAGACCGCAGAAACACAGAGGTGATTTTCATGAGTAAAGCAGATACGCAGTATTTGGATATAGTAGAACATATTTTAAAAGACGGCTATTATGCCAACAACCGGACGGGAATTCCTACGTATAAACTGCCCCATCAAATCATGCAGTTTGACTTGGAAGAAGAATTTCCGATTCTGACGACAAAATTTGTAGCCTTTAAAACAGCCGTCAAAGAAATTTTATGGATTTGGCAGCTGCAAAGCAACGATGTGCGGGAACTGCAGAAGATGAACTGCCATGTCTGGGACGAATGGATGCGGGAAGACGGCACGATTGGCAAGGCCTATGGCTATCAAATCCGTAAATACAAACAGGTAGATACGCTGCTGCGCACGCTCAAAGAAGATCCGCAAAGCCGCCGCATGATTGTTTCACTGTGGAATATCGAAGATTTGCCGGATATGGCCCTGCAGCCGTGTGCTTATCAGACGCTGTGGGACGTAGCGGACGGCCGGCTGAACTGCATGCTTATTCAGCGGAGCGGTGATATGGGACTGGGTGTGCCCTTTAACATGACGCAGTATGCCGTTTTGGTTCATTTGATTGCCCAAGTGACCGGATTGAAGCCGGGCTTATTTACACATGTCATCAATAACGCCCATATCTATGCCAATCATGTAGAAACGCTGAAAACGCAGCTGGCACGCCGCGGCCAGGCATTGCCGGCGCCCAAACTGCTCCTCAATCCGGATATTTCCAATTTCTATGATTTTACGATTGATGATATCAACCTAGACCATTATCAGCATTTGGGGAAATTAGCGATGGAGGTGGCCGTATAATGCTTCATATGATAGCGGCTGTAGCCAAAGACGGCGGCATAGGCAAAGATAACCAGCTGTTGTGCCATATTTCAGCGGACCTGAAACGGTTTAAAGCTCTCACAATGGGGCATGCCATCATTATGGGCCGCAAAACCTTTGAAAGCCTGCCGGGACTGCTGCCGGGTCGGCAGCATATCGTGTTGACGAGCCAGCCGGACTATGCACAGCACCATCCGGGCATCACGGTGTATCACAGCGTTGATGAACTATGCGCGCAGTTGGATGCCGGACAGGACTATTTCATCATTGGCGGCGCGTCGTTGTATGCAGCGTTTATGGATAAAGCCGACAGCATGTATTTGACAAAAATTGACGAGTCTTTTCCGGCAGATACGTATTTCCCGCCTATCGCAGCTGAAGATTGGCACGTAACGGAACGGGAACGGCATGACGCAGGTGAACATAATAAATATGCATACGAATTCGTTCGTTATGTAAAAAATGTAAGAAAGTAAGGCGGTTTCAGCACGTCTGCCTTATATAAATTCGGTTGACATTGCTTATCGATTATGGTACACTAACACAAGAGCTAGAAGATAGCTGGAATTGTTTTTTTAGGAGGATTTTGTTATGCACGGTAAAGTAAAATGGTTTAGCGCAGAAAAAGGTTATGGCTTTATTGAAAGAGAAGATGGCGGCGATGTATTTGTACATTTTTCAGCTATCCAGGAAGATGGTTTCAAATCCTTGACTGAAGGTCAGGAAGTTGAATTCGACATCGTTGATGGTGCTCGTGGACCGCAGGCTGCTAACGTAGTCAAAGCGTAAGCAATATAGATCGACCTTTTAAACCGGTAACAGTTGTTACCGGTTTTTTTGTACGCATAAAATTAAAATATGATACAATATACCTGTACGATTACTAGCTGAAGCTCATAAAGGAGAAGGTCATGAAAGGGAAGCGCGATATCATAAAACGCAGGATTGAAGCCGCGCAGGGACGGATTCCTGCCGATTTGGTTATCAAAAACTGTCATATTGTCAATGTCTATACGCAGACGATAACGCAAGGAGATATTGCCGTTATCGATGGATATATTGCCGCTGTCGGCGGTTCGTATGAAGGATGTACCGTATGGGACGGCAAGGGGGCCTATGCTGCACCGGGCTTGATTGAAAGTCATATTCATATCGAGTCTTCTTACGTCAGTCCGGAAGAATTCGGCCGCCTTTTGGTTCCGTTGGGAACGACGACGGCTATTGCCGATCCGCATGAAATCGTCAATGTCTGCGGTTTGGATGGGCTGTCCTACATGCTGGAAGCCGCCAAACAGACGGCGATGGATATTCGGTATATGGTTCCGTCCTGTGTCCCGGCAACCGATTTTGACCACAGCGGCGCCATCCTGCATGCGCCGCAGCTGCAGGCTCCACTCCGCAGTTCAGATACCTTTGGGTTGGGTGAACTGATGAATTATCCCGGCGTACTGGCTGCAGATGACGACATTATAGAAAAAATCACGGCCGCACAGGAAGCTCATAAGATAATTGATGGCCATAGTCCGGGACTGCATGGAGACGGGCTGCAGGCTTATATCGGCGCAGGCATTGCGACGGATCATGAATGTGCCGATACAGAAGATGTCCGCGAACGCATTGCTGCCGGTATGTATGTCATGCTGCGCAACGGCTCGGCATGCCATGATTTGCCGCGCTTAATACAGGCCGTTACTCCGGCATCTCTTAGACGGTTTCTGCTCTGTTCGGATGATTTGCATCCCCATACCATCATGGCTAAAGGCCATTTAAGTGAACACCTGCGCCTTTGCGTGCAGCACGGTATCCCGGCCGCAGCAGCGATTACGATGGCCACGCTGAATCCGGCTGAATGCTACCAGTTGACAGACCGGGGCGCGCTGGCACCGGGAAAACGGGCCGACATCGTGTTGTTCCAAGACCTGCAGGATTTTAAAGCGCAGGCGGTATGGATTGCCGGAACGCTGGCAGGAAAAGACGGCACGTACATGCTGCCTTTTACGCGCAGTGATTACAGCTGCGTCAGCAGTACCGTTCATATTCGTGATTTTTCCCAGGAAAAACTGTGCATGCATCTAAAAAGCACACATGTACATACGATTGACATCATGCCGGGCAGTGTCGTAACTAAAAAAGGTGTGGCAAATATTCAGCTCGATGCCCAAGGTGATTTCGTATACAATCCCCAGGAGGACATCGTCAAAGTAGCTGTCGTCGAACGGCATCATGGAACCGGTCATGTAGGCTTGGGACTGCTTCGCGGCTATGGCCTGCAAAAAGGGGCCGTCGCTGTATCCATTGCGCACGATTCCCACAATATTATCACGGCCGGCACGAATACTGCCGATATGGCCGCAGCCGTAACGGAATTGGAACGGCAAAAAGGCGGCATGGTATTGGTACTAAATGGGCGTGTCTTGGCGTCGATTCCGCTGCCGATTGCCGGCCTGATGAGTGACCAAAGCGGTGCTTGGGTCGATGCACAGATGGCAGATTTATATCAAATAGGCCATCATACTATGGGCATCCATGAAGATGTCGATGTTATTATGACGTTATGCTTTATGTCGCTGCCGGTTATTCCTGCCATCAAACTCATGGATACAGGCTTATTTGATGTAGAATCCTTTTCGTTTATTTCTATAGAAGCAGACTAGGTGATAAA
>CAVKOP010000133.1:0-5831 GCA_963657835.1 Lachnospiraceae bacterium
GATAAAGACTTTTTATTAGATACGGAAACAGCACGTCATCTTTTTCACGATTATGCAGAAAATATGCCGATTATCGATTATCACTGCCATATCTCTCCACAAGAAATCGCTGAAGATCATCACTTTAAAAGCATTACGGAAGTATGGCTTGGCGGTGACCATTATAAATGGCGTTTGATTCGCTCTAACGGGACACCGGAAGAAAAAGTTACAGGTAAAGAATCTACAGATTTAGAAAAATTTGTAGAATATGCGAAAGCTCTTTCAAGAGCAATTGGTAATCCACTGTATCATTGGAGCCATTTGGAATTGCAGCGTTACTTTGGAATAACAAAGCCGTTAAATGAAAAAAGTGCTAAAGAAATTTTTGATGCATGCAATGCTAAATTGAAAGAAGCAGATATGGGCGTACAAGGTTTGATTAGACAGTCCAACGTCAAAGTTATTTGCACGACAGATGACCCGGCTGATGATTTGAAATGGCATCAAAAATTAAAAGAAGAACATACTTGCAGTGCTAAAGTATATCCAGCTATGCGTCCGGATAAATTGATGAACGTTGATAAAGAAGGTTATGCAGCATATATAGCAAAATTGGGTAAGGCTGCTGGTATAGAAATTAAAACATTTGCAGATATTCGCAAAGCTATGGACAAACGAATTGCTTTCTTTGAAGAAATGGGATGCCGTGCGACAGATCATGCATTGGAATATGTATTCTGCCGTGTAGCAGATGAAAAGACTGTAGATGGCATTATTGCTAAAGCATTACGCGGTGAAGCCATTTCTGTAGAAGAAACAGAAGCGTATAAAACAGCAGTTCTTACCTACTTGGCCGGAGAATATTACAAACGTGGCTGGGTTATGCAGCTTCATTTTGCTACGCTTCGCGACCTCAACACAGAAATGTATAAAAAATTAGGACCGGATACAGGTTTTGATTCTATTGCAGCAGGCAACTGCGGTAAAGGCTTGGCTGCCTTCTTGGATCATCTTCATGAACTTCATATTTTACCGAAAACGGTATTGTATTCCGGTACCCCATCCGATAATGCTATGATTGGTACGATTATTGGCTGCTTCCAGGGCCCCGAAGCTCGCGGCAAGATTCAGCAGGGGGCTGCATGGTGGTTCAATGATACCAAGCAGGGCATGATTGACCAAATGACCAGTATCGCTAACCTTTCTGTATTTGGCAACATTTTGGGTATGCTGACCGATTCCCGTTCTTTCCTTTCTTACGCACGTCATGAATACTATCGCCGTATTCTCTGCAACTGGATTGGCAACCTCGTAGAAAACGGAGAATATCCTAACGATGAAGATGCATTGCGTCAACTTGTGGAAGATATTTGCTATAACAATGTAGCCAACTATTTTCAATTTCAACTTTAATACTATGTTCTGCAGAGAAGGAGCAATACAACGATGAAAAACGTAAGTGAATGTTATAAAAACGTTTCCCGTCCGATTAAAGTATTACAGTTTGGAGAAGGCAACTTCCTTCGGGGGTTTGTAGATTACGCGATTGATGTAGCTAATGAAGAAAATGGGTTTAATGGTAATGCTGCCATTATTATGCCTCGTTCTGGCAAAACGGACCGCTTTTCCAAACAGAATAACATTTATACTGTATGCTTGCGCGGCCAGCAAAACGGTAGTACCTATACGGAAAACCGGGTTATTACTTCGGTATCCTCTGTTATCAGTGCCAAAGATGAATATGATGCATTTATGGCTTTGGCTCATGAAAATTCGCTGGAATTTGTTGTTTCCAATACGACAGAAGCCGGTATTACCTTTGACAGCAGCGATGCATTTACAGACTGCCCACCCAAGACATTTCCAGCCAAATTGACTAAGTTCTTATATGAACGGTATACGTTCTATCAAGGTGCTGCTGACAAAGCGCTGACGATGCTGCCGACAGAATTGAATGATAACAACGGTCAGTTATTGAAGCAGTGCGTGCTTCAGTATGCTAATCATTGGCAGCTGGATGAAAAATTTATTTCTTGGCTGACAAGCAGCTGCTTATTTGTCGATACATTGGTAGACCGCATTGTAACCGGGTATCCGAAAGATACAATTGATGCCCTGCAGCAGGACTTGGGATATGAAGATGATTTGCTCGTACAAGCAGAACCTTTTTCCCTTTGGGTTATTGGCAATCCGGCCATTGCGGACCGGCTGCCGTTAGGATCTAGCAAGTTTCATGTAGAATTTACGGATCATATACAAGCATTTAAAGAACAAAAAGTGCGTATTCTCAACGGCGCCCATACATCCATGGTGCTGGGAGCTTATTTAGCAGGTTTGGATTATGTAGGTCAATGCATGGCAGATCCGATTATCCGCCGTCAGCTTGACCAAACCGTCTTTGGAGAAATTGTACCGACGGTACACCTGCCAAAAGAAAAGGCAGAAGCGTTTGCTCAAGCAGTATATGAACGTTTTGAAAATCCGTTTGTAAAACATGCCTTGTTGGCAATTTCCTTGAATTCCATTTCTAAATGGAAAGCTCGTGTGTTGCCGACGTTTAAAGACAGTATAGCAGCAACTGGCAAACTGCCTAAGTGGCTTACGTATTCCTTTGCAGCTTTGCTGGCATTTTACCGCACAACGCAGGAAGGAGATGGCTGCCTGATTGGGACGCGCGGTACAAACACCTATGAAATCCATGATGATGCTGATAAATTGGCTGTTATCAAGGAATATGCTGGTTGTTCGACAGCAGACTATGTACAGGCTGTCATGAGCCAGAACGATTGGTGGGGTGAAGACCTGACAAAAATAGACGGCTTTGCCGAAGCCGTTGCAGCGCATTTGGAACGAATCGCCGCAGTCGGAATCAAGGCACATATTGAAGAACTGGGTCAGGCATAAGGAGAACAACCATGGCAGTGTTTCAGATACATGATAAAGATAATGTTGCCGTAGCCGTAGACCGCGTTGCCAAAGGTGACACGGTCTTGGTCCGCGGGCAGCAGATTGTAGCACAAAATGACATACCAGCTGGTCATAAAATAGCCATAAAAGTGATAGCTAAGGGAGAAGATGTTATCAAATACGGTTTTCCCATCGGTACCGCTAAAATGGATATTCCTGTAGGTGCGTGGGTGCATACGCATAACGTGCAAAGCAAATTAGGAGATTTGCTTCATTATACCTATGAACCGCAGCAGGCAGAACGGCCGGAACTGGCAGGCAGTAAACGATACGAATTTTTAGGCTATAAGCGGGAAGATGGCAGTGCTGGGATTCGCAATGAAGTATGGATTATTCCGACAGTCGGCTGTGTCAACAGCATAGCCAGAGCGATAGAAGCCGCAGGGCAGCAGTTTAAGACAAAGCATATTGACGGTATCTATGCATACAGCCATCCGCATGGCTGCTCACAGCTAGGAGATGACCAGGTTCACACGCAGAAAATTCTCAGCGGCCTGGTACACAGCCCCAATGCCGGCGCCGTATTAGTACTGAGCTTAGGCTGTGAAAACAATCAGGTAGATTTGATGAAGAAGGTTATTGGCGACTATAATCCGGACCGGGTAAAATTTTTGGTATGCCAGGATGTAGAAGATGAAGTAGAAGCCGGGACAGCGATT
The DNA here is from genome assembly GCA_963657835.1 of Lachnospiraceae bacterium. GTDB lineage: Bacteria > Bacillota > Negativicutes > Veillonellales > Megasphaeraceae > Megasphaera. The sequence continues at coordinate 3,609 of CAVKOP010000133.1, forward strand.
ATCAAAGAATTGTGTGTTTATGCCGATCAGTTTTACCGGCAGCCTTGTGATGCATCCTTATTGACTATTGGATTGAAATGCGGCGGTTCTGATGGATTTTCCGGCATTACAGCCAACCCCTTGGTTGGTGAAATATCCAACCGCTTGATAGCCGCAGGAGGTACATCCATTCTTACAGAAGTTCCGGAAATGTTTGGGGCTGAAACGCTGCTGATGAATCGGGCACGAAATGAAAAAGTATTTGATAAAACTGTTGATTTAATCAACAACTTTAAAGAATACTTCATGAGCTACGGTGAAAAAGTCAATGAAAATCCATCTCCTGGTAATAAAGCCGGCGGCATTACAACACTGGAAGACAAATCCTTGGGATGTGTACAAAAAGGCGGTACGGCAATCGTAGAGGATGTCTTGGAATATGGTGACAGAGTCACGAAAAAAGGATTAAATTTGCTGCAGGCACCGGGCAATGATTTGGTAGCCTCTAATGCCTTGGCAGCAGCGGGAGCGCATATGGTACTGTTTACAACGGGCCGTGGGACACCGTTTGCCAGCCCAGTGCCTACCATTAAGGTTTCGAGTAATAGTCACCTGGCACAGTATAAGAGCAACTGGATAGATTTTAATGCAGGGACGATGGCAGAAGGTGAAACGAAGGAAGCGGCAGCCGACCGATTTTTCCAATATATACTTGATGTAGCATCAGGCAGAATCCATGCAAAATCAGAAAAACTGGATAAACATGAATTAGCCATTTTTAAAAATGGCGTTACGTTGTAAGGAGGGAGCTCAATGAGTGAACAGCAGACAACAGCAGTAGAAACAGATGCTGCTAAAAAAGGACATGTCAAATTATCTTGGCGTGAAAAAATTTGTTATGGCTTTGGTGATTTTGGCAATGGCTTTATGTTTGACTTAGGACAGGCATATTTGACAAAATACTGGATTGATGTTTGTACCATTCCAGCTGCAGCCGTTGCAGGGATTTTTGCTTTCACAAAAATATTTGATGCATTCATGGATCCGATTGCTGGTTCTGCCATTGACAGTCGTAAAAACATTGGTAAACGCGGCAAGTTCCGTCCGGTCATGATGATTTCTGCTATTATTTTAGCTGTTTTGACAATTATCACGTTTACTATGCCGGAAATTTCGACGAGCGGCAAGATTATTTTTGCATATGGTGCATATATGGCATGGGGGCTTGTCTATTCGTTTACCAATATTCCTTATGCTTCATTGGCCAGTGTTATGACTCGTGATGTAGAAGAACGAAGTCAAATGGCAACAACGCGTCAGGCCGGTTCGATTGGGGCTCAGCTTATTACGGGGATTGCGTTTGTACCGATTGTTCTTTTGTTTGCATCCCCTCACCATGGATTTTTTGTAGCGTCTATTGTAATGGCTGTTATCGGTGTTATTGGCTTTGCAATTTGTTACTTTAACTGTCATGAACATGTACCTGTCAAACGGAATACGCACGCAGAACAAAAAGCCAAATTTTCTGATTATATTAAAATTGTCTTTACAAATAAACCGTTACTTTGCATTATTTTGATGACGTTATTTACCATTTCAGCTATGAATACGAACAACCAGATGATGATTTTCTTTTGCCAGTATAATTTGGGTCATATGGGATTACAGCCGATTGTCAATGGTATTATGATGGGTTGTTCTGTTGTTGGGATTCTTTTGATTCCTAAACTGGTAAAACTATTCGGTAAAAAGAAAACGGCTATTGGCGGCTTATTGATTGGCTGTGCAGCAGATATCTTAAACTTTGTGATTCCGACAAACTTATATTCCTTTATTATTCTCGTTACGATTGGCTATGTGGCTTTAGCAATCCCGAACGGCGTTACTTGGGCGTTTGTTTCTGACGTTATTGACTATAGTGAATGGCATAATGGTATCCGTAAAGAAGGGATTACCTATGCTGCATTTAACTTCTCCCGTAAAATTGCGCAGGCTATTGCTGCTGTTGTAAGTTCTGGCATTCTTGTATTGACTGGCTATGTAGCTAATGCCGTGCAGAGTGAAATGACACTGACAGGTATTAAAGCTGCGATGACATTGTATCCGGGCGTAGCCCTTGGTATTGCTGCTATTATCTTGTATTTCTTCTATGGATTAACGGATGATAAATTCAAACAAATTGCTGAAGATTTGAATAATGGCAAATGGGAACATGGCAATATTGAATAAGGAGTGGATCAAATG
>CAVKOP010000134.1:0-5126 GCA_963657835.1 Lachnospiraceae bacterium
CGCAGGTTTTCTGTAATTATTTTACTCATGCATTTCGCATCCTCCGCTTTAATAGATATAAGAAGAACGGCGCGCCGATAAAGGACATAAAAATGCCTACGGGCACTTCTACCGGGCTGAACACCGTCCGGGCTGCTGTGTCAGCAACGACAACGAGAACGGCACCAAAGATAGCCGAACACGGCAGCAGCGATTCAAAATCAGAACCAACAATCAAACGCATGACATGCGGCACAATCAAGCCGACAAATCCCAACAGGCCGGCCACGCTGACAGCAGATGCAGCCAATAAAGCAGCCAAAGCCACCAAGATGCCCCGCGTCCGTTCCGTATGCACGCCCAGCGTTTTGGCGACATCATCGCCAAGCTGCAGGGCGTTGAGCCTGCGGTAGTAACAAAGCGTCCCCATAATCCCCAGCACACTGTACGGCAGTATCATGCGGACATGCTGCCAGTTGCTGCCGGCAAAACCACCGGCCATCCAAGAAACCGTCCCTTGAATTTTATCTGAAAAAAATACGGACAGCGCCGTCATGCCGCCGCCGAAGAAAGCCGCAACAGCCACGCCGGCCAATACTAGGCGCAGCGGATTGACACCTCGTTCGTATGACAGAAAAAAGACCACGGCCGCTGCAAACAGGGCCCCGATAAATGCCGCAAAGGGCACTAAACTGGTAAACGCCGGCGCAATCAGCATTAACGCCATCGCTGCCAAGCCGGCACCGGCAGAAATGCCGATAATGCCGGGATCGGCCAAGGGATTGCGGAGAATGCCCTGCAAAATGCAGCCGGACAACGCCAAATTCGCGCCAGCCAGTGCCGCGCAGACGGCACGCGGCATGCGCAGCGTATAAATAATGCGGTAGGTATCCGTTTGTCCCGGCGCCTTAACCGCTTGATAAATATCCGACAGAGAAATAGGAACTGCGCCGGCAGCAACAGCCAGTATCAAGGCCAAAATCAACAGCAGCAAGCCGCCGCACAACGCAGCTAACCGCACAACACTCCGCGTATCTTCTGTAGTGACGTGTTCCATCATTGTCCTCCCTGCCCGTATAAGCAGTCTGCCATGTACGCCATGGCATCGCCAATGCGGCTGCCCGGGTTTACGGTAAATAAATCCATCGGCAGCTCATAAACACGGCCGTTTTTCACAGCTGCCGTCTGATTCCACGCTTCGCTGGTCTGCATTTGCTCTTTAAAGCGCGCCATCATGTCCGGCGTATTGCCCATGGAAATAATAAAAATAACTTCTGGATCTTGTTTGACAACATATTCCAAACTCAACGGGATAAACTGTCCTTGCAGGGACGTGTCCAAATCAGCAATATTGACGCCGTGCAGGCGTTTCAGCAAATCGCCGGAAAACGTCGCGCTGCTTGCCATATTGTTGCTGTCCGGATTGCTGAACAAAATCAGCGTTTTAGGTCCTTGTTTTCCTGTTGTCATAGCCGCAGCATCTGCACACTGCTTGGTAATGGCATCAATTTCAGCCTGGGCAGTTTTTTTATCACCTGTCAGTTCTCCAAAAAACTGCAGCGTCTTAAGCGTATCTTCATAATTGTCCAGCGAATTGATGTACAGCGGAATATGATTTTGTTCCAGTGTTTCCCTCAGCTGATTATGAAAGGGCACGTTGACGCCAATAACTAAATCCGGCTTTAAGGATAAAATCTTTTCGACATTCGGTGAATGAATAATCCCAACTTCCGGTACCAGTTCCGTCAGTTTAGCCAAGTCCGGCGATAGTGATTTCGATGTCGGTTTGCCGACGACAGCATCCTTACCGCCTGCCGCTACATACATATCCATGTTGGATACATTCAAAAACACGACTCGCTTTGGATGCACAGGAATTTCCATCGTCTTTCCCGTACTGTCTGTTACCTGCCGCACCGCCACATCTGCAGCCGCTGCATCACCGCGCAGCATCATATAGGCGATGCCGCCAAACAGGCATACAACTACAGCCAAAACAATATACAGAATTGTCTTTCGCAATGCAATCCCTCCTCAAAAATAGCAGCCTCCCCAACGGATGCTGCCTGCAGTATTCTTATAAATATATCAAGAATCATTCTCTAATATAATAGCAAATACGGTCTGGTTTGTCTATGCTAATTAGCTGTTTTATGCAAAATTAATCATAATTATCATATATTTCATTCTAAATAATGCCTGCTTTTTATTCCAATTATCTCAATATATATCTAATTTTATAAAAAATATATATGAAAAATAAATTGCATCTCATAGTATTTATTTATATGCATTAGATAGTAATTCCCAATTTTATTTAAAACAATACTAACACCAAAAGCTATACATCTTGTCGTACGCCGTTCACCATTTAAGAGATTCCCAGCCAATGGCTGAACACGATACTAAAAAGGGACCCCGCATGCTATCCGTTTGTGCGGCAGTCCCCTTTCACTGTACCTGTTCAGTTTTCAGCGTCTGGCTTGACGCATCCGGCTTCCTTTATAATTTCCATTCGGCGCCTACCCGCCACATGCGGCCGTCAATATACAAGTCGCCAATTTTTTTATTAAAGATGTTATCGATTCCCGCATAGGTAGAAAAACTGTTGTTCCATTTCTTGTTCATAGAGAAGTTCAGCGTGTTGTAGGTATAGTCTTGGTCGCCAAACCGATAGCGATTGACAAACTGATCCCACAGTACGGCACTAAAGCCATCTTCTTTGCGGTCATCATATATAAGCTGGAACGTTGTCGTATTTCTGGCCCGGTTATTTAAACGCATACGAGACACGGCATCGATCGCATTCAAGTAATTATATGTCGCTTTGACAGTCCAACGGTCTGTAATACGGCGTCCTATTTCAAATTCAACGCCCCTAATTTTCGCTTTGTTGATATTGACGTACGTATATGTATTGCCGCCCAAATCTTCTGTGGAAATTAAATTGGTTACATTATTATTGAAATACGTCAATTTGCCAAAGTTTTTACCTTTTTCCATTTCTAAGCTGAAATCATAACTCCGTGTCGTTTCCGGCTGCAGTTTAGGGTTCCCATATACATTGACAACCATAGGGCCCATCGAACGGTGCATTTCCATGTATAATTCACTCAAGGTTGGGGCCTTATAGCCTTTGCCGTAGTTGGCTTTGAAGCGCCATGCATTGTTAATCGCATAAGTCACGCCAATTTTGGGCGTTGTTGCCGAGCCAAACTGACTGTTGTGTTCCCAGCGAATCGAAGGAATCACGAGCAGCTTGTCATTGACCTGCCACAGGTCTTCGACGTACGCGGCATACGAGTTTACCTTTTTAGAAACGATTTTTTTATGCAGGCCGGCTGCAGAACCGCCCAGCCGCGTCCCCTTATAGGCTAACCGCCGGTATTCACCGCCAAACGTCACGTTATGGTTGTTGCCAATATACATGGTATCCTTGGCTTCTGTCACCCACGTATGGTATTTGGCATAGTCCATATCATAGGTAGTATCAGAAGTCATTTTAATCAAGTCGATCGGGTGATTGATGACATTCGAATTCTTTTCCAGCTGATTATAGTACGTCCTAAATTGATATTCATTATGCTTCGTCTTGCCACTGTATTCAACACCTATGCCTTTTTGGGTATTGTGGAACCATTCTTTTTTATCTTTACTGGACCATTTATTCGCCATAATCATAGGTAAAAACAGATTCATTTCCACCAGCACATGACGGTCTGCATAGTCAGAGCGCAAATCTTCTTTCATATAATCTATATCAAACTTCAGTTTATTTTTGTTGGCATTTTCAAAATCATACAGGGAAGATAGATGATACAACCGGCGCATGCCATACATGGAACGATCGATGCCTGTCGTTGTCATGGTCATCATGACCCCAAATCCCATGTACGATGAATTCACAGAATTGTTAGGCCGGCTAATCGGTCTTATTTTATCAATGCGTCCATTAAAACTGGTACTCCAACGCCCTTGTTTTCCTGTCGCAACATTCCAATACGTACCGGTATTTCTCGTACTGGTGACTACGCCCATCGAACTAGCCGCTTTTTCCGGCGATTTAGTAATGATGTTAATCACGCCGCCCATGGCATCGGAGCCATACAGCGAACTGGAGGGCCCGCGCACAATTTCAATGCGGTCAATATCGCTGACATTCAAGCGCTGCAAGCTGTACACATTGGCTGTTACACTGGTATCTTCACCAGCATATCGTTTGCCGTCCACGAGAATCAAGGCATGATTGGTACTCATACCGCGCAGTGACACGGTGTTGCCGGTCATGCCGGCCCGCGAAAGATTCAGATTGTTGGCCAATGACAGCGCTGTCAGGACGTCATTGGCACCCATACGCTGTATATCTTCTGCCGTAATGACTTCTACAGCCTGCGGCACCGCCTTGACTTCCGCTTCTGTCTTCGTAGCGGTCACAATGATGTCTTTGGTTTTGACCGTCGTGTCTGCCGTCGTATCTGCTGCCCATACCGGCATCGCCAAGGCAGCCAAAACAACTGCCGATACTGTGGTAATTTTGCTTGCATAAAATGTCGTTTTCTTACAACTACTCATAACATGTAACACTTCCTCTCCTTTTTGAAATTTTCTTGTTGTCTGGAACATGTTTATTCCTATGTTTCTGCAGACAATATGTATATGTACGCCATTAGCAGACGTATTTACCATGTCTATATCTTAACCTGCGAAAAGCTTCTTTTTTTAATATTTTGCCCCCCCCCCCTATCCTATTGGTTTGCCATGCAACGCATCAGCACGTACTATTGGTTCGCATGATGAATATATCGATAATCATTATCTAATATAATACTACATGCACCGTCTGTTGTCTATTTAAATTTTAGTGCAGTACATCGCTGCAGTCATTTATTATATAGGTATGCGTTATCCTAAACACATGAATAAACGATATGATTTGTATTCTTCATTTATATGTATTAGATACTAATTCCTAATTTTATTTTAGTGTGTGAATATGATATACTGATAGTATCATACGAAAAGGAGACTACCTATGAATAAAAAAGCTGAAAATTTTAAAAAGTTTCTCGACGAACACCAAATTAAAGATTTTACCATTGACGTACCGGAAGATGATTCGCTGCACACCGCTGTCTTTCGTTCCAATC
>CAVKOP010000134.1:5136-5824 GCA_963657835.1 Lachnospiraceae bacterium
ATCTTACTATAAACGGCACCAACATCCCTACTATTTTTATTCTCGACGACAGCATTTACGGCATGATTCGCGTTTTTATTGCTCCCAATGCGCTGAACGATAAAAATTTGGAAAGCTTGTCCCAATTAATGAATGAATACAACTTGACCTATAAATCATTCAAATATTTTACAGACAATGATGGCTCTCTTATTTTAGATACCTGCCTGATTTTGCCGACAGACGAAGTAAACGGCGAAGTCGTCTATGCGTTGTACCGCAACATCATCCAACACTTAGAAGGTGCTTATAAAGATATTATGAAAGTCATTTGGGCATAATACACTGCCAATCTAGGGCTGTCGCACAAAGCGGCAGGCCTTTTTTTCTTGCATTTTTTAGTTGTTGCTGTTCTAAAATGGAATCATTTTTAACTTTTAATATCAAATTTAAGGCTTTAATAAAGCAGGGATTGTGTATAATGATGAAAACCTTCATGTGACAATCCCTGTTTTATTGGCATAGAAAAAATGACACGCCGAGAGGTTGGCTCGACGTGCCGAATATATTCCATGCAGCAATCTGTCCAGAAGGAGAGGTATTCCCAGGGGTAATAAGTTACAGCATGCTGCCAAGAATATAGATGCCGTCATCATGCATTTGATAACCACACCCATATTATACGCAACATGTTTATAAATATCTACTC
>CAVKOP010000135.1:0-5800 GCA_963657835.1 Lachnospiraceae bacterium
GGCGTGAAGCGGCGGGCCGCGATAAAGGCTGCCGTTTCACGTTTTTTGCTGTCATGCATCATGCTTTTCTTTTAAACGTTTTTTGTTTGAAGTTTGAAGAAAATGAATAGTAATGCGACAAACTATACATGTAAAACTGTATAGAAAAAGCTGTGATAAAAGGAATGAAACAATATCATTTTGTTGCAGCCTCATTCCTAGTTTTTTAGTAAAGGAGCAGGCATGAAACGATTGTGGGCGTGTTACGCGCCGTATCATACTATTTTAGCATTTGTCGTCATGGGGTCGGTTTTGACAGCCGGAATGGAAATTTCTTTTCCCATGATTGTGCGCTATATCCTGGAAGATATTTTGCCGGCCGGCGACATGGTTCGCCTGGTTCGTACGGCAGCTGGTTTATTGACCTTATATGTTTTGTGTCTGTGCTTGTCGTTTTGTGTATCCTATTTTGGCCGCAGCATGGGAACGCATATAGAAAATGACCTGCGGTGCCGGCTGTTTGCGCATATCGAATCCATGAGTTTTTCCTTTTTTGACAACGCCAAGACAGGGCAGCTGCTGTCACACATTATCAGCGATATTTCTGAAATCGGTGATTTAGTCTTTCAGATGCCTAATCTCATTATGGTCTGTCTGATTACGATGGGAGGCAGCGCTTTTTTCTTATTCTATATCAACTGGCAGCTTGCCTTTTTCGTTTTGCTTCTCATTATTATCAAAACGGGAGGAACAATTATTCTCAATCGCCGCATGAAAACCACCTTCCGCAAAGCCAGGGAAACGATGGGGATTGTCAGTGCTCAGGCAATGGAAAGCCTGAATGCGATTCGCTTGGTACAGTCGTTTTGCAATGAAGCGATAGAGCTGAAAAAATTCGTCGCAGCCAGCAATACGCTGCGTAAAGCGCAGCAGCGGACGTTTCTTTTTGAATCGTACCTGACGAGCAGCGTCATCTTTTTTTCTAATTTGACCAACTTGGTTATTATCGCTGCCGGCAGTTTTTTTATTATGCGCGGCATGATGAAACTGGGGGATTTGGTAGCGTTTCTGATGTATCTGATGGTCTTCATCCGGCCGATTATGCAGCTGACCGTGCTCACTGAGCGCTATCAGCGCGGCCTGGCCGGATATCAGCGGTATGCAGAACTGATGGACCGGCAGTCGGCCGTTCAAAATCGGATCGATGCGATAGAAGCAGCTCATGTACAAGGTCATGTATCCTTTCAACATGTTGATTTTTCTTACAACGGCTGTGACAAGGTACTGCAGGATTTTTCACTGGATATTCCGCCGGGAAAAACGGTAGCTCTCGTCGGGCCGACTGGTGTTGGCAAATCCAGCGCAGCCAGTCTGCTGCTGCGGTTTTATGATATTCAGCAGGGAGCGATTTGCCTGGACGGCACGGATATCCGGCAGTATACGTTAGCTTCTTTGCGGCACAACATCGGCATTGTGCCGCAGGACGTCTTTCTTTTTTCCGATTCTATTCGGGAAAACATTGCCTACGGACGGCCTGATGCGACGGAGCAGGACGTCGTGGAAGCGGCTAAACTAGCCCATGCCCATGAATTTATCATGAATCTGCCCGATGGATACGACAGTGCCATTGGCGAGCGGGGCGTCAAGCTGTCAGGAGGACAGAAGCAGCGGCTGGCCATTGCCCGCGTTTTTCTAAAAAATCCGCCCGTGTTGATTTTGGATGAAGCGACGTCCGCGCTGGATAATGAAACGGAACGGAAAATTCAACAGGCACTGCAGGGCTTGTCGGCCAATCGCACGACTTTGATTATTGCGCATCGCCTGGCTACGATACGGCAGGCCGACCGGATTGTCGTCCTGACACGGGAAGGCATTTGCGAAAGCGGGACCCATGAAGAACTCATGGCGCGCCGCGGCGTGTATCATGAATTGTATATGTCACAATTTCAAAAGTAAAACAGGAAATAATAAGACACAGCCAAAAGGGACTGCCGTACGAAAGGGCAATTCCCTTTTTAGCGTGCTGTTTTTTAGCTATCGTTGGGAGTCGTGACGGTATCAAGTAAACCGATTCACTTTACGCTTCATCTGGTCAGAAAAATGGTATGGAACATGAAGAAGAAATCCTTCATGCAGCCGCTTTTTTTTAGATTGTAACTCTTAGATAATGGCGTTTGGTAGTCAATCCATTTTGAGTATGATTTTATGGAAATAATAGCCATTATCTATGCAAAATAATCAAATTAAAAAATTTTGTTAGTGAAAATTAGTATAAACTATTGACAATAGATTTTGATTTTTATATACTAATTCCATGGTAATGAACAGCATTATCAAAAATAAGAAGGGATGTGTGAGTATTATTTACGGAGCTAATAGAAAGGAGCGATGTAAATGAGTGTCGTCATCGTAGGTGGAAACGATTGTATGGTTTGCCAATACAAAAATATATGCAAAAAATATTCCTATAAAGCCAAAGTATTTACACAGGTTCCGAGTGATTTCAAATCGAAAATAGGATCGCCGGATTTAGTTATTTTGTTCACTAGCACAGTTAGTCACAGCATGGTACGGTGCGCGCTGAAAGAAGCGCAGCGGAAGAACGTAGAGGTTGTGCGTTCTCATACCAGCAGTTCTAACTCGCTTAAGTGTATATTAGAATCTCGCGCAGAACGCTGCAGCAGCTGCGGATAGCATCTGGGCAAATGAAGGAGAGGTAAGAAGATGAACATCGTTACATTGGCAGATATGAAAGTCGGTGAAAAAGGTGTTGTCGAATCGCTGGAAGGCCACGGCAACATTCAGCACCGGCTTGTTGATATGGGCGTTGTCAAAGGGTCCCATATCTCTGTCGTCAAAAAGGCACCGCTGGGTGATCCAATCGAAGTGAACGTAAAAGGTTGTGCGTTGGCTTTGCGAATGAACGAAGCAGCTATGATTACCGTAGCTGTAGAAGGGGGTAAATAGTAGTTATGGAAGATGCAGGAAAAATTAAGGTTGCTTTGGCCGGCAATCCTAACTGCGGCAAAACGACAATTTTTAATAATATTACAGGAGCTAAACAGCACGTTGGGAACTATCCCGGCGTTACAGTAGAAAAAAAAGAAGGGCACTGTACCTTTGACGGCAAGGAACTGCTTTTTGTTGACTTGCCGGGCACATACAGCTTGACGGCTCGTTCGTTGGATGAAGTTGTTGCAAGAAATGTTATTATTAATGAAAAACCAGATATCATCGTAAACGTATTGGACGCATCCAACTTGGAACGAAACTTATATTTAGCCGCTCAGCTCGTTGAATTGGGCCGCCCTATGGTTGTCGCATTAAACATGATGGATATTGCGGAACGCATGGGTGTCAAAATTGATTTGAAAAAATTAGGTCAGCAGATGGGGGCCGTTGTTGTACCGCTGGTTGGCAGTAAAAACATCGGTACGAAAGAACTGCTCCAAGTCGTTTCCCACGCTGAAAAAACACAGAATCTGGTCAATGCGACTGTTGATTATGGTGCTGATGTGGAACCGTCTATTGCTGAATTGACCGATGCGATTCAGAAAACAGGCATTATTAATTATCCGATTCGTTGGCTGGCTGTTAAATTGCTGGAAAACGACGCCGATGTCGTTGCCAAAGTAAAAGCCATGGAAGGCACGCAGAATATTATTTCGCTGGCTGCCAAAATGCGTGAAAGCTTGAAAGACAAAATTGATTTGGATTTCTATTTTGCGCAGTGCCGCCATCAATTTGCCGTACAGGCATTTAATAACGCAATTATCAGTGCCGGTACGCCGGACCCCTTGTCCAATAAGATTGATAATGTCCTGACGCACCGTATTTTGGGCATTCCTATTTTCCTGGCATTGATGTGGCTCATGTTTACAGCCGTTATTGACCTCGGCGCCTACCCGCAGGATTGGCTGGATACGGGATTTGGCATGCTGGGTGACTGGCTCAGCGATGTCATCGTAGATGAACAGCTCAAATCATTGGTTGTCGATGGCATTATCGGCGGTGTTGGTTCTGTTTTGAGCTTCGTACCGCTGATTGTTTTACTGTATTTCTTCATCAGTTTGTTGGAAGATACCGGCTATATGGCTCGTGCGGCTTTCTTGATTGACCGTGCGATGCGTGCGCTCGGGCTGCACGGCAAATCCTTTATCCCGATGATTCTTGGTTTTGGCTGCAATGTTCCTGGTATCATGGCTGCCCGTACATTGGACAACGAAAAAGACCGTTTGGTAACGATTATGGCCTGCCCGTTCATGAGCTGCGGTGCCCGTCTTCCTGTATATACGCTGCTGATTGCGGCCTTCTTTGGCGCTTCCGGTTACGGCGGCACGGTTCTCTTTGGTATCTACTTGCTGGGGATTATTATTGCCGTTCTCGTTGCAGTCATTCTGCGTCATACCGTATATAAAGGCGAAGTAGAACCGTTCGTTATGGAACTGCCGCCGTACCACATTCCGACAGTCAAAGGCGTTTTGACGCATATGTGGGAACGTACGGTATTGTACATCAAAAAAGCAGGTACCTTTATTTTAGGTGCTTCTATCATCGTTTGGTTCCTCACAGCCTATCCGATGGATGTTGAATATTCTCAAGATTTCGATGCGGCTCATGACCAAGTCGAAGAACAGATGGAAGCTAAACAGGCTGAAATTCTCAAAGGCTACGGCATTGAAAACTTGGAAGATAATGCTGAATTGAATGAAATGTATGAAGCTATGGTTGCTGCTGCGGACGAAGCGAAAGATGCAGACGACGATGATGACAAAGATGTCGAAAGCGTTGCCCAGGTAGAAGAAGCAGAAGCAGAAAAACCGGAATATCCGGATGCCTTTGCCGACCTTCAGACTAAGAACCCGACAGTATACGAACAAGCATTGCCGCTCTTTGACGCTAAAGCAGAAGCTGACGATGCCAATGACAAATTGGATGATCAGATGAACTCCGAAAAATTGTCGCAGTCTTATGCCGCTACGATTGGCCATGCTATTGAACCGATTATCGCGCCGCTCGGCTTTGACTGGAAAATTGGCGTAGGTATTGTTGCTTGCTCGGCTGCTAAAGAAGTCATGGTTTCCACATTGGCTACGATTTACAGTGTAGAAGCTGACTCTGACGATGAAGCAAACCTCGTAGAATACTTGGCAAACGACCCGAGCTTTAACCCGGCTGTAGCGTTGTCCTTGATGGTCTTCAGCTTGCTTTACATGCCTTGCGTTGCTGCCATGGCTGTCATTAAGCGTGAAACCAACTCTTGGAAAATGCTTTTAGCAGTCGATGGCCTGTGCCTCGTATTGTCCTATGTGTTAGCTTTCATTACGTACCACGGCGCACTGCTGATGGGATTAGGTGCATAATAGACAGCATATAACATATTAATGTATAATATAAGGGATTGCTGCGGCAATCCCTTATATTTTCATCCTAGAGGAGGGGAGTAGTATGAGTCCTGCTACGATTATTGTTGCTATTGTCGTGGTGATTGCCGTCGTTTACACGGTTCGCCATGTTCGCGGGCTTTTCAAAGGAACTGCCGGCTGCTGCGGAGGAGGCTGCTCCGGCAACTGTTCGGCATGCCACACGGAATCCGTGCCGCCCAAACAGGCAGCGACACCGACGGAAAAGAATCCGGACGAAACAAAAAAATAATTCGCAAATTTTCTTGCTATATTTGGGGTTGCGTGATATAATATTTCTTGTTAATTTAGGCAGTCCTCTGCTCGTTTTACGATTGCTGCGCAGGTGGCGGCAACGGGGAGTAACGAATGTCTTATAGGAGGAAAATAAAAATGAACATCATCAGCGTACTTGAACA
>CAVKOP010000136.1:0-5698 GCA_963657835.1 Lachnospiraceae bacterium
TGGGCTCCCTTTGCTGAAGGCAATCAAGACGTATTTACGAATCCGGTTCTGCAGGCTATTGCCCAAAAACATGGGAAAACGACAGGACAAGTCATGCTCCGCTGGCTGCTGCAGCGCGGCATCGTCGTCATTCCCAAAACGGTGCATAAACAGCGCATGGAAGAAAATATACAGGTCTTTGACTTTGCCCTCGATGACACGGACATGCAGCAAATCCAATCACTCGATACGGGGCGCAGTACGATTTATGATGAAATGAATCCCCAAATGGCAATGGCCATTGGCCAAGTGAAAATTCACGACTGAGCATTTTTTTAGACAGGTAGCTTTTAAGACATAAGACTACTGTACGAGATAAGCGTTTCGTACAGTAGTCTTTTTTTTGCATTTTTTGAAAAAAAGCTTGACCGGTAGTAATTACCGGATGGTACCATGCTCATGTACGAACCTATAAAGTACAACTACTATGGTTACTATTACTAGTACGTACCGCTCTTGCTGATTGCCGGCAGTAACGCCGATTATGGTATATGACAGCAAAAGCGTATCAGATAATTCGATTTTATGAAAGAGGAACACCCTTATGGAACACTTTATTTTTGAAAACAGTACGAAAACGTATTTTGGCAAGAAATGTGTCAGCCAGTATCTGCCGGAGATACTTAGCCACTATGGCGATCATATTCTGCTGGCGTATGGCGGCGGCTCGATTAAACAAAATGGTATTTATGATGAAGTCCTAGGCATACTGAAAAAAGCCGGTAAAAACATCACTGAATTTTCCGGCATCATGGCGAATCCGACATACGACAAAGTGCTCGAAGGGGCACAGCTGGCGCGAGAAAAACAGATAGACCTTATCTTGGCTGTTGGCGGCGGTTCGGTCATGGACTGCTGCAAAGCCGTTGCCTTGGCAGCTGTCTATCCAGGGGACATTTGGCAGGATTTTTGGGCGCAGGCCGGCACGATCGACTGCCAGCCCATCCCCTTGGGCATCGTGATGACGACATCTGGGACAGGCAGTGAAATGAACGGCGGTGCAGTAATTACCAATGAAACACTGCATGTTAAAACCGGGCGTGATTATCCGCGGCTCAATGCTCGGTTTGCCCTGCTTGATCCGCTGTATACCTATACCGTTCCGAAAAAACAGATGATTTCGGGAACCTTTGATTCGTTAACCCATATGATGGAAATTTATTTTAGCGCGCCCGATGCGGACAATGTATCGGATTGTCTCAATGAAGCCCTGATGAAACATACGATTCAAAACTTACGCAACGCCATCAAAAATCCCCAAGACTATCAAGCCCGCAGTAATTTAGTCTGGGCCTCTACGATGGCGGAAAACCGTATTCTCAAACTGGGCAAGAAAGGTGATTTTCAAGGCCATATTTTGGAACATGCGCTGGGGGCTTTCACGGACTGCAATCATGGCTGCGGCTTGGCGGTTCTTCTGCCTGTGTATTATCGCCATATTGAAACGGCAGGCGTTGAAAAATTTGCCCGCTTTGCAGAAACCGTATGGGGGATTGGCCCTCAAGGCCTGACAAAAGCGGAACTGGCGCATGCCGGCGTAGACGCATTGGCCGCTTTCATCAAAGAAATCGGCTTGCCGACAACGCTGCGGGAATTGGGCATCACAGAAGAACAAAAGAAACTGCTGCCTCAGATTGCCGCTTCGTGTGCTGTTTCGCCGGGAAGCTATAAGCCGTTAGACGCCCATGAAATTCTCGAGATTTTTCAAGAAGCCTGGTAGAAAGAATCCTATATCAAACGGAGGAAAACGTATGTGGAAAATAGTTGCGATAGCTGCTTGTACGGCGGCAATCAGTTTAAACAGTACGGTGTTGGCGGCAGATACTGGCAGAATACCGCCGGCGCCGACGCAGGTGGCTGCCATGCTGCAGCATACTCAAGGCGCGGTGTTTCCCATCGGAACCTATAACGCACGCAATACGGCTCATTTTACAGGCGACAGCTATGTCGCATCCTTGTCTGACGGAAACGTTCCTGTAGCCAATGTGACGTTTGTTCATGGTGCTCATACGTATTGGCATATTCATCATGGCACCAGTCAGACACTGCTGGCTGTTTCCGGTAAAGGATACTATCAACTAGAAGGTCAGGCGCCACACGTCCTGCTGCCCGGCCAAAGCGTTACGATTCCTGCAGGTGTACGCCATTGGCACGGGGCGGCACCTGGACACATGTTTCAGCATATTGCTGTCATGGAACCTGTACAGGGGGCTTGGACAGAATGGCGTGAGCCCGTTGACAAACAGTTATTTGACTCATTAACTTAGCAGGACAGGAAAGGAAATGATAGCATGAAATGTCGTACATTGGGAAAAGATTTTGTCGTATCGGCTGTGGGATTGGGATGTATGGGTATTGTTGGAATAGCATAGGGATTCCAACGCGTCAAAAGAAATAGGAGGAGTGAAATAAATGAAAGTAGTATTAGTCAATGGTTCGCCCAATCAGCAGGGATGTACGTATACGGCCCTGCAGGAAGTCGCGCGGACATTAATGGAGGAAGGTATTGAAACGGAAATTTTTTGGATTGGCAAAAAGCCAATCGGCGGGTGCATTGCCTGTCACGCATGCCGGAATCTAGGACGCTGTGTGTTTCAAGATGTTGTCAATACCTTTCGGGAAAAAGCGTTGACAGCGGACGGTTTTGTTTTTGGCTCACCCGTTCATTATGCAGCCTTGGCCGGGAATATGGCATCCTTTATGGACCGCGTTTTCTATTCGGAATTTAATGGCAACGGCAATCAGGCTTTTTATCTAAAACCGGCCGCAGCCGTTATTTCAGCCCGCCGTGCCGGGACTACTGCGTCCTTTGATCAGATGAATAAATATTTTGCGATTCAGGAAATGCCTATTATTTCCTCAAGATATTGGAACGAAGTCCATGGCGCAGTGCCGGAAGACGTACTTCAAGATAAAGAAGGTCTTTATACCATGCGTGTTTTGGGACGCAATATGGCGTATTTTCTCCGCTGTCAAGAAGCAGCGCGCAATGCAGGAATCACCCTGCCTAAACGGGAAGAAGCCGTTTTTACGAATTTTATCCATTAGAGGGAGAAAAAACTCATGAAATTACAAAAACTTGCAGCCGCTCTTTTGGCGGCGACCGTACTGACAGGGTCTGCGTTTGCCATGAAGCCCGTTACCATTGTCGATCAGGGAAGTTTCCTGGCAGGAGGTACCGTTGTTACGGCTCCTGGGACGTATAAGGGAACGACGGAACCGACGCAGAATGCGGGAGAGACCCTGCATGGCGACCATGCCTATGTGTTTTATCAAAAGCCTCAGCATGCCCGTCATAACAGCCTGGTATTCCTTCACGGCTATGGGCAGTCGGCTAAGACTTGGGAAACGACGCCGGACGGCCGCGACGGATTTCAAAATATTTTTTTGGAAAAAGGCTATAAAACGTATCTCGTAGATGAACCGCGCCGCGGCCGTGCCGGTCGTTCGACAGTGGCTGCGGCTGTGAATGCCCGCCCTGATGACCAGCTGTGGTTCAATATGTTCCGCATAGGCCAGTGGCCGCAGTACTATGATAACGCCGCTGTGCCTAAAGATGCGGCAGCACAAGACCAGTTTTTCCGGGCCATGACGCCGGATACAGGTGCATTTGACCAACAGGTGGTTGTCGATGCGATGAAAGCTGTTTTTGATAAAGCCGGCGACGGTGTTTTGGTTACGCATTCTGCCGGCGGCGGCCCTGGATGGGGAACGGCGATAGCTTCGCGTCATGTAAAAGGCGTTATTGCCTTGGAACCGGGGACATTTCCCTTTCCGGAAGGAAGCGTGCCTCCTGCCGAAAAGACGACGAGTCCCTTCCCAGCCCAAGGATTTGCCGTTTCGATGGATGATTTTATGAAGCTGACTAAAATTCCTATTGTTGTTTATTTTGGAGACAATATCCCTAAAGGGGATACGCCTGTTGCCAACTGGGGCCAAGATAATTGGCGCGTTCGCTGGAATTTGGCTAAGAAATGGGAAGCTGTCGTCAATGCATACGGCGGCCATGTCCAAGTCATTAGCCTGCCGGACATGGGCATTAAAGGCAGTACGCACTTCATGATGGCTGATTTAAACAATGAAGACGTAGCCAACGCGATGGAGCAATGGATGAAACAGAATGGATTAGCTAAATAACGACAGAAAGGAGACGGTAGTATGTGGCAATGGGTAAAAGCAGGCGTTTTCAGCCTTAGTTTTTGTTGTCTGGGACTACTTGCCGGACCGGATGCACAGGCTGCCAGTGCAGCGGATGGGTCCAGCCGGGCTCTAACAGCCCAACAGCTGTATGCCCAGATGATGGGGAAGCAGAAAACCGGGTTGGAACAGACCGATCCGGAACTGGACAGTATGATGAAGAAATATATATACGGCGATATTGCCAGTCAGGCCCGCATCAGACGGCGTGACCAGCATCTAGTTACCCTGGCCGTGCTTACGACCTATCAGAGTGGGGAACTATTGCGCCAACACGTGCGCGGGGCGCTGCACGATGGCGTGACTCCGTTAGAAATCAGGGAAACAGAATACCATCTGGCTCCTTATATTGGATTTGCCAAAGTAACAGAAGCCATGAAAACGGTCAACAAGGTATTTCAACAGCAAGGAATAGCTCTGCCGCTTCCTGCGCAGGGAACTACGACGGACGAGGACCGCTTTGAAAAAGGACTGGCGTTTCAAGTAAACACGTATGGCGACAGGATTCGCAAGATGCGGGCTGCAGCGCCTGCGAACCAAAAACACTTGCAGGATGATTTATCAGCCTTTTGCTTTGGCGATATCTATACGAGAGGAACGCTGGACCTAAAGACACGGGAAATGATTACCATTGCGGCTATCGGTGCCCTGGGAACGGGGGATGCCCAGTTTAAATCCCATGTCCGGGGAACTTTGGCAGCCGGTGCGTCGCAAGATGAAGTGATTGGCGTCATTACTGCGATGAACCCCTATATAGGATTTCCGCGGACGCTGAATTGCCTGCGTATTGCCAACGAAGTGTTCCAGGAAACAACATAAAAAAATAAAAAAAAGAAAAAGCTGTCCTAGCGTACGGTTTCCGTATTCGTAGGACAGCTTTTGCATAGGCTGCGCGCTGTTAAGCTTATTGTGAAGTATCAGAATCATCGTTGTAGTTGGGGAGCAGGTCGCTGATATAGGGACGTTTTCCTTTCAGCACTTCATCATAAAAATGCTGCTTCCAGCCAATATAGTCGATGGATTCTTGAATTTCTTTTTTCTTTTCCTGCAGGATAGCCAGCTTCTTTTCCAGCATTACCTTGCGGACGGGAATCGACGATGGCCCTTGAAGACAATAGGATAGATACTGTTTCATTTCTTCAATAGTCATGCCGCA
The DNA here is from genome assembly GCA_963657835.1 of Lachnospiraceae bacterium. Classification (GTDB taxonomy): domain Bacteria; phylum Bacillota; class Negativicutes; order Veillonellales; family Megasphaeraceae; genus Megasphaera. The sequence goes on from CAVKOP010000136.1 coordinate 5,393, forward strand.
TTTTTTTAAGCATGTCAGGCTCTTAATCCAGGCAATGTCGTGGTCATCAAAGACGCGGCGGTTGGTGGACGAACGCTTTACGTTGGGGACGAGGCCTATGTTGCAGTAATATTTCAACGTTTCATACGGCAGCCCGGTCTGTATGCAGGCTTCTTTCATCGAATGCAGTTTTTTCTGTTTGGGTAACGTCATGAAAGATCCTTCTTTCTTTGCAAAGTTACTTTTATTGTGCAATACTTTTTTGAAAAACGCAAGAAGAAATCATGCAGTTTGCCCTTGACCGGTAGCAACTACCGGATGCTATAC
>CAVKOP010000137.1:0-1965 GCA_963657835.1 Lachnospiraceae bacterium
CATCTATATTCATTAATCGTTCATGAATATCGGCTTCCTGAGTCTGTATTTGTTTTTTATCCGCTTCCAAATCCAGTACTACCGTATACAAATCTCCTTCTTCTTTTTCATCGACGATTTTCTTTACGAGGACATAGCCGTTATCTTTAGCAATAATCGAGTCACGCACCAAAAGGCTGTTGACGGCTTCACTGGACGCCTTGATATGCACACCTACTTCTTTCTCCACAAAAGTCCGCATAGCGTCTCGCTTAGCATCCAGCTTAGCTTTTTGAATATTGCCGTTTTCAATATAGGCCTGTCCTGTTACCAATTCGGCTCTTGCGCTATACGGAAATGCACCCAAACAGAGCACAACAGCAAGAATCGGTCCTATTGCTTTCTTCATTGGTTCACCTCCTCCATTCTTAGTTGGCAGCTGCCTTTTTTGCGGCCAATGTCAGTACTTCAGCCAATATGCCGTTCAAATCATATCGTACTTCGTTGCTGTTGCTGTCTCCCAACATCAATCGCTGTACGACAGCTGTACCCGTTTTTCTTTCAGTCTTGTTTTGTATGTCCGCTGCGTAGCCTTTCTTTTTGTAGACGCCTGTTTCCCGTTTTATGGGGATATCAAAGGCTGCGACACGCGATAAATCCAAAGTAATTTCATGGTTTGCCTTTTCCATGACCAAATATTTTCCCGTATCGCCCAAACTCAGCTGGTATGTTTTCTTAGCTGCGTCTTCCTGCCATTTACCGCCAATAACAGACGGCAGCATGGTAATGTCATCATGCGCTGCAGCATACTGGCTGGTAAACGCCGAAGCAATCAGAGCCTGTGCTTCTGCCAAATGTTCCCCATAAAATTGCCGGGCCGCTTCAGAAGATACATCTACCCGAGTTACTTGGTACGTATCCGGCGTAACCATTCTAAAATCCAGATCCTTTAAAAATCGCTTGTTTTTAAACTGCAAATCCTGCCGAATCAACTGTTTAGCATTGGCTATAAACTGTTCCCGCAGTTCTTGTTTGGAAATAGGCGATGTATATTCACCGTTGGTGCCGATAACAGCATATCCTGTCAAGGGAATCGTATGTAAAATACGCAAGCTGTTGCCGGAACCGGGATAATAGCAGAAATTCACATCAATCTGCGTCATGACGACAGCTTTATAAAATGATTTCCCATGAATCGTATAATGCGAAAGAAAACATTCATCGTTTTGTATAATCGGCAGCATCGTGACCAGTCCGTTTTCTGTAACATCTTCGGTAAAGCTGTCATCTGTTTCTTTAATCGTAAATGGTACTTTGCCTTGTTCTTCCAACACATGAAGCTGACGGTCCAAACTTTCACTGACAGCCTGCAGCACCGTATCATCGACTAATGAATCTGCGCCGCTCGCCGCTGCATTCACCGTGCTGTGCGGCCATAATACCTGCGGTGGTTCCTTGGATGCTGCCAAGGTACTGCCCGCAATGCCTATAACCACAACAACAGCTAAAATTCGTATTCGTTGTATCCATCTTTTTATCAACTGTCCAACCCACCATCCTGTGCCGTATCGGCCATTGTTTGTATATCTTTGTCCTTGGTCGTCGCTTCCATGGGATTCAGCATTTGTTTGGCCGTATTGGCTTTCAAATTGTAATCGGCATGATGCTCTTTGATTTTGCCAATCATCCATTTTACAGTTCTGGCTGTAGAAATAAATCCTCTGCCTTTCACAATAGCTGTCACCACATCCTCATTTTTCACAGCATCTACAGTTTCCTGTATAACCTGTACGGCCAGCGGCACAGAAATGCCCAATAAAATGTTGCTGGCTGCCCGGTATCGGCTGGCTTCTTCCATAGCGTGCTTGAGTTTGGCTCGCTGTGCATCCGTACCGTGAATGATGATGTCAAAATCTTTTTCTTCAATCTTTGAATGATTCAGCAGTTTGACTGCTTTTTCCATATTCTTTTTGCTTCGCGTCTGCT
>CAVKOP010000137.1:1975-5695 GCA_963657835.1 Lachnospiraceae bacterium
GCTGCAGCAGACTAATCGCCGCCATATCATCATCGGTATTCATTTCCAAGGCATCTCGAATAACCAAATCCGCTTTGACTGCCAAATAAGTCGCAGCTCCAGCAGCCAATAACAGCCGTCCCTGTTTTTCCGTCACAAAATCCAGGCCCGGCGGTGCCGCAGGTGCCGGTTCTGTATATTCCGGCGGTGGTGGTGGTGGAGGCGGTAGGACGTTTCGCTCTTCATACGGTGCCGGCGGTTCTGCCAAGGGCACCGGATCGGACTTCATAAAGAGGGCTGACGCAGTGATAGAGGACATCGTCATGATTACGGCTGCTGAAATCGCAACGCCATATCGTATGACTCTCATCGTTTCACCTCATTGATTTTATTAAAACTCTTATAAAAATCTCGAATCGCTCTGCCAAACATGGAAAATGAATCTTTACCGGAATAGCGGGTATCCCGTTTCCGATAGATACTGTTTCCCAGTTTATCTGTAACAATAAATTCCGCATCAAAAAATTCATCCCGGCCATAACACCCATCTGAATGCATATTAAACACGACTTCTTTTTCGCTTCTTGTATCATTGATTTCATCAACATACTCAATTTTGTCTTTTTCCGTATAATCCCGAGGTGGAATCCAGATATATTTCTCACCCCATTTGTATACATGCAGCGTAATTACTGCATCAGCCAAGGCCGGTGAATCGACGCGTTTAACGTGTTTCAACTGTTTAGCATGGTCATCAATGGCTTTTAGATTTTTCAGATGGTCCAATTCCGAAACAGCCGTATTAGCATCATACTGAATTGTTGTATCTACATAGATAGTTTTAATCGTATTAAAATCATACGATGTATCCTTCCATTCCGAGCTTTCAGCAAATACAGTCATACTCATCATCATGCATACAGCTACCATACTGATAAAAATTTGTTTCATCGCCTATTCCCCCTTTACTTGGCCGTCCGGTTGAAACGTTTAAAGAAGCTTTGTGTTGCTCGAAAAAACATATCCTTCCCTGCTTTATTACGGCTAGAGCGTTCTTCTGCATGCTCATAGAGCAGCACGCCGTTTTTATCCGTTACTTCATAGGCTGATGAAAAATAAAACGTTCTTTCTATATATTCATAGGAGGTTTCTTTTCGCGGCGTGACTGTATATTTTTCTTTTCCAGTCTTTTTATCTTTGTAATGAACTACTTTATCACGGGTAATATAATCATAGGTAGGAATCGTTCGTTCTTTGATACCCCATGTAAGAACCGTCACTTTGATGATGGCATCTGCTTCTTCTTTATTCTGAACGATTTGGTACTTTTTTAAATTTTTGCTGTTTTCCGATACGATTGAAGAAAAATCCAAAAAATCCGGCTGAGCTTCTTTATTAATGGTGACTTCCGGTTCAATATATACTTTATGAATTTTCTTAAAATCATACTGTTTATTCTGCCAATCCACATTTTCAGCTAATGCCGTAGCTGATGAAAGTACCAGTCCTGCTAATACCAATACTGTACCGATTGTTTTCTTCATCCTGATCCACTCCCTTTGCTGAACTGCCTATTCAATGTATCTCTGCCAATATATCGATAGATTATCTGCGCGGGAATCCCGGTCCCATTGGCGGCGGTACATCTTTGTCCGTTTTATGTGGTGGAACCATGTGAGGTCGGTGAGTTGGCGGTGGCGTCATACTCGATCTGTGTGCTGGCGGTGGCGTCATACTTGGTCTGTGTGCCGGCGGCGGTGTCATACTCGGTCTATGCGCCGGCGGCGGTGTCATACTCGGTCTATGCGCCGGCGGCGGTGTCATACTCGATCTGTGTGCCGGCGGTGGCGTCATACTCGATCTGTGTGCCGGCAGTGGCGTCATACCCGGTCTATGCGCCGGTGGCAGTGGGTTCCTTTCTCTATCTTGCGGCGGCCTGTTATCATACCAACCCGGAGGTGGCGGCGCAGCCTGAGCCTCGTACATACCACCCGCCAAAGGGACACATAGTGCCATAGAAACTATAATCAGCCGGATACTGCGTTTCATTTCATTTGTCATGTTCATGCTCTCTCACTCCTCATATAAAAATACATACGTATACTCTAAAAAGGAAATCCACCATCTTTTGCCTGTTTTGCCATTTCTTTTACTTTTTCACTATCTGAAGTAGCTTCTTCCGGATTCAAAATCTGCTTTGCTTTATTGGCTTTCTTATCGTACGCAGCAAATCCCTTCCGTGTTTGTTTTAACAGGCTGTTCGCCATTTTTCCTGTAGAAATAATATGGTTCAACTCACTAATTCTTGATAAGTCTCTTGACATCAACAAAGCCCTTGCGTCTTTAATAACGCTGACTCCCTGTACCGCTGCAGCAGCTAAACAAATATCACTAACATGTCGGTACTGGCTGGCCCGTTCCATCGCGCCTTTCAGCGTTTTCTTTTGTTCTTCTGTACCATTGGCAAAAGAATCATAATCTTTACTTTCCAACGATTTGCTCTGTTTCAACAGCTTCGCTGCCTGTTCCAATCCGCTCTTACTCTTATCCGATTTAAGCAAATTGATAGCTTCAATATCATCATTAGCACTTTGGCCTACGGCTACTCGCAGTTCTTCATCAGCCTTAGCAGCAAACATCATGCCTGTAGCCATGGTTTTAATAATATCCGTTTCGTTTCCCGTCAAATTTTGCATATCCTCTGCAGAAATCGAAGTCGCAGTACTCATGCCACTGTCCAAAAAAGAATTGGCTAGATCACCAAACCAGCTGGCTGATGCCATACTGCCAGCCAGCATAACGACCATGCCGGATACACTTACAATGCGCCGTATTGCTTTCATATGTCACGTCTCCATTCATGTTTTACTAAAGCCAAGATACCAATGCGTTCATGTTGGCAATTTCCCATTTCTTCATATCTTCGTTATATACACAAGTTACTTTAAACTGATATGGCTTATCGTACTTTGATATAGTTTGACTTGCTTCCTTATAGGCATCGATATATGTCGGAACAATCTTGCGAATCGCAGCCTGCATACCTGAATTATCTCCCAACAGGCTTCCTATAGCTGTACCTGCCATCTGCAGGGCCTGTCCTTTTATTTTGTTGTCTACATACCGATTGATTTCATTTTTATCTATTGGCTGAACTACAACACCTATGACCGCTGTATTATCATTTTGGCTCAGATACTGCGTCTGTACTCTAGCCTTGACACCGATACGATGCATACAAGCATCCAATTGGTTATATTCAGGTTCTGACAAAACAGCAGCTCCCAACGAAGTATCAAACTTGCGTTTTTCACTCTCTCTAATCTGCTTTACCATGTCTTCTACTTCGTTTTGTATCGTTGTTCCCTGTGCCGGAGATGCATCTCGCTGCAGACCGGACATCACATATACAGCTACTGTTTCTTTCGCATCCAATGGTGTTTTTAAAAAACTGTATACACCGCCGATGGCCAGCAATAATAGGCCTATGACAATGAATAAATTTCTATACCGCTTCATAGCAACACCCCCTTACGATTCCATATGCTCACCTTTTTTATTCGCTTCTATCGCATCAATGACCCAATCGCCGTTTTCCTTAATCAAGGTCGTTTTTCCTTGAAATTCTTGTACTTTGACAGCAGAGCCATTTCTGTCCCGTGATTTCAAATCATAAGAAAGGACGACTTTGTTTTCATTGGCTGAAACGACGCGAATATTAGAAGGCGTACTGGAAATAGT
>CAVKOP010000138.1:0-5623 GCA_963657835.1 Lachnospiraceae bacterium
TCCAACAGCTGTGCTTCCATTTCCCGTTTAGGAACCGTGCCGGTCATTTCCAGCATCCGGTCAGCCAATGTCGATTTGCCATGGTCAATATGGGCAATAATAGAAAAATTGCGAATATGTTCTGTTGCCATGCTGCATCTCCTCTTTCATCTATAAAATCACGCCGCCGCCAAGGACACGTTCCCCTGTGGCTGCATCATATAATACCAACGCCTGTCCGCTTGTTACAGCACGCTGAGGCCGTGAAAAGACGACACGAATAGTCCCGTCGTCTTTCGGATATACCATACACGGCGATTCCTGAGCGGCATACCGTATCTTTCCCAATGCTTCAAACGGTTCAGCTGGTGCCGTTTCTACCCAGGATACGTCGCCGGCATGCACCGTAGCAGAAAACAAATCTTTTTCTGCGCCGACAATCACTTTATTATGGGCTACATCCAGGGCCGTTACATAGTACGGACCGCCCGGACCGCCGAGATGGAGCCCCCGGCGCTGGCCAATCGTATAGGCCGGAATCCCCTGATGCTGCCCGACAACATGGCCCTGCCGATCGACAAAGTCCCCTTTGCGGAACATCGTGCTGTCTTCCTGCCGCAGGAACCCTTTGTAGTCATTGTCCGGAATAAAGCAAATATCCTGGCTTTCCGGCTTGGCAAACACAGGCAGATTCCATTCTCTTGCCAGTTCCCGCGTATGTGTTTTTTCCAAATCTGCCATCGGGAAGAGGATATGAGGCAGTAACTCCTGGTTCAGCTGATACAGGACATACGATTGATCCTTGCGCCGGTCCGTACCGCGGAGCAGCGAATAGATGCCCGTATCTTCATGGTACTCAATCCGTGCGTAATGTCCCGTTGCCAAAAAATCAGCGCCGAACTGCTGCGCCTTTTCCCAAAGCAGGCCGAATTTAATCCATTTATTGCAGGCAATACACGGATTGGGGGTCTTGCCCTGCCGATACGAATCGACAAAATACGAAATGACATCACGGCGGAAAATATCTCTAAAATCCAGCGTATAATGAGGAATGCCCAATACAGCCGCAACGGCCTTCGCATCGTCTACTGCCGATAACGAACAGCAGGCATGTATGTTTTCCACTGCCGGTTTATGCGGGTCTTCTTCCCACAGACGCAGCGTAATGCCAATGACATCATATCCTTTTTCTTTTAATAATCCCGCTGTGACAGAGCTGTCTACGCCTCCGCTCATAGCGACAGCGACTCGTTTAGCCATATTATTCCTCCTTTGCCTTGACAGACTGCAGTACAGCCTGCATGCGGCAGATTGCTTCATCTATTTCTTCCATCGTATTCTCTTTGCCTACAGAAATGCGCAGACTGCTGCGCAGCCATCTATCATCCGTGTGCATCGCCTGCAGAACATGGGACGGTTCGACAGCCCCGGCTTCACAGGCAGAGCCGGCAGACACGGCCACACCCTGCATATCCAAGGCAATCAACAGTATGGCGCTGTCTGTACCGGCTATGCTGATATTTAAAATATTCGGCAGTGCATGCGCCATCGTGCCATTGAGATGGAGCGATGCGTCCTGGCAGACCAAGTTCTCATATAATCGCTGTTTCAGTGCCGCTGCCTGGGCATACCGTGCTTCTCGTTCCTTGTCCAATAGGGCCGAAGCCATGCCAAAGCCTACAATACCGGCAACATTTTCCGTTCCGGCACGCAGCCGATGCTCCTGCGGACCGCCGTACGCATCGGCCGCTACGTCTAGGCCATGCCGTATATACAAGGCCCCAACGCCCTTGGGGCCATAAATCTTATGACTGCATATTGTCAGCATATCAATATGGTCTTCCAGCGGGTGAATCGGGATATAGCCATAGGCTTGAACGGCATCGACATGAAAGACGACGCCTGCACGCTGTGCCAGCGCACCGATTTTCTTGACAGGCTGTATCATGCCCGTTTCATTGTTGGCATACATGACAGAAATCAAAACCGTATCCGGCCGTATCGCCTGTTTGATATCCTCTATTTGCACTCTCCCCGTTTCATCGACAGGAAGAATCGTCACATCATATCCCTTATGCCGCATCGCTTCAAACGTCCGCAGTACGGCATGATGCTCAACAGCCGTCGTAATGAGATGGCCTCCCTGCGGATAATTGGCCCGCAGATACCCCAGTATGGCCAAATTATCTGCTTCGGTGCCGCCGCTGGTAAACACGATATCCTGCGGACTAACATGCAGACACGAGGCAACCTGCCCCCGTGCCGTTTGGACGGCAGCCCGAGCCTGCTGTCCAAAATAATGCAAGCTGGAAGGATTTCCATACTGTGTCGTCAAATACGGCATCATCGCTGCCAGTACCCGTGAATCCAACGGCGTAGCAGCCGCGTTATCCAAATAAATTCGTTCCATCTCAATTCCCCTTCTTTTACAAAAGCCTATTATGTATCATACCATAAACCCCTCACAGTGACTAGTACGCGTTGGCAGAATGTAGGGATGTATCCCTTTAACCCTCTTTTTTTTCTTTCTTCGCAGTCAGAATACAGGGACTCATTCCTGCAAAAAAAAGAGAACCATATCTACGGCTACGGTTCTCTTGCTGGCATATTATTTATTTTTTACTACACGGCGAAGCACGGCAACGACCGGCACCGTAATAATAGCAGAAACAACCGCTTCCGGAATCCCATTGGCAACACAAATGCCAACAATAATATTTACCACGTTATCCAGCGGGATATTGCGGACCTGCGCAAAATCTTTCGCATAAATCAAATAAATGCCGCCCATTACGCCAGCCGTGTTAATCAAAGACCCGACAAAGCCGGCTACAGCCAATCCAATGGACTGTTTTTTGATAAGAGAATATATCCCTTTATATACATAATACGCACCGACGCCAATCAAAACGCGCGGTACGACAGAAATCAATGGATTTAAAAAGGCAAAAGACAGTACCACCGGCGCGGTAATGGCCTGAAAAATACTAAAACAGCCAAAAATAAAACCAACCATTGCGCCAACACGCGGCCCGGCAACCAATGCGCCAATAATGACCGGCACATGAAGAATCGTCGCTTTCATCATCGGCAAGGGAATAAATCCATACCCCGTCAAGCCCAACAGCATCGTAATACCTGAAAGCATGCCGATAATCGTCAACTCCCGCGTCGTAAACAACGCCCGCCGCGGTGCCCGTACCGGCGCCTTTGCATGAATTTCTTTTTGCATCATACTACCTCCGTTCTCGCTCTCGCTTACAAGATGCAAGTCGCAACAACCTGTATATTATTCACATGGGATTACTATCACGGTTTCACTCTCTCGATGCAGACCAGATACACTATTGTAATCACCAAAATAATATCATGCGTAGTATATCATACTTCCCCCATCTTGCCAATAGTATCCCAGGCATGTTGTGAAAAAAAACACAACCTTGAAAAGTACATGCGTATATGCTATACTAGCTACGTGTTACATGCGAGTGTGGCGGAATGGCAGACGCACTAGACTTAGGATCTAGCGTCTTACGACGTAAGGGTTCAAGTCCCTTCACTCGCACCACGCAAAGGGCTGACGCAAAAAGCGGCAGCCCTTTTAGTTTGCAGTTTTCGGCGCATAGTTTACAGCATTACTATTCATTTTCTTCAAACAAAAAACTAAAAACTTTTAAAGAAAAAGGATGTGCATGAAGTTTCTCAGTATCATGCACATCTTTTTTTATATCATGATTGCCGCCTGTTTTTTCTTGGGCGGTTCTTTTTCCGGCCGCTTCAGTGCCGCGGTATGAGGCCATGGACTCCCGCCTGCACGAATCATGCGCAATCTTCCAAAGTTAAAATTTCGCCATGTCTTACGGTAGAATGATTTACTTGTGCCATACCACACACCCGCCTTACTTGTATCGTTATTAACAGGCCTATTCCAAGTCACGATTCCCCTCCTACGCATAGTATATCATTTTTATGCTGTCTGCTGAGAAATAGCTGTATCTCCACGTTATTGTATCTATACCATATTACAATACGATAGCCCCACTTTTATTACATTGGGGTATACATATGAAATCAGCGTTACGCTAAGCTTGTCGGGAACATTTTAATTGAATTATTTTCCCGCTCTATGACTTCTTGAGAGGCTCAAGAACATCTTATAGGCCTATCTCCTTCCACAGCGCAGAAATAGGCAGACTTTTCTTGCCGTCTTTTACGTAGTCCTGATATGCTTCTTCCCCAATAGCACGGTCGTATTCTTCCTCTATTTGTTCAAACAATGCTTGTGTAAAGGCTTCTTCTATCGTCAGGGCCGCTTTGCGTAGCTGTCTGCTAACTGATATTCTCGGTCTGTCAAATGAATAGAAACTGCCACAGCTCCTCACCTCTTTCATACCGTATACTACACCTAAAGATAGTCCATCCATATAATAAATTTATGCTGTTACCCGCTCTGATTCATCATCAGTGCTCGCGGTTCCCTTTTCGTTTCTGTTTCGATGTACCCGAACGCCGTATATAATTAATGTTTTATATACAGCAAAAAAGGCCACTCATTACAGAGTGACCTTTTGTTGTATGTTTGATTCTAAGCTGCCCGGAATCGGGAGAGATTAGAATGCGAATACGAACTGAGCACGTGTCTGTTCTTCCGGATCAGCATCTTTACCATCTTTTGTGCTGGTAGCGAAGGACTGCATTACCTGGAACTGTGCGTTCTTAGCGAAGGTGTAGTCTACACCAGCACCCCAAGATGTGATGTTATCCATCTTACCGAATCTCCAAGAGTTTGTAGAACCACCGAGGAATGCGCCGTCTTCAGCGTTGAGGTATTCAACCCATGCGTCCCAAGATTTCGGAGCTGCCATGGAAGCTTTGCCATAAGTCAATTTGCCAATCCAAACATCAGCACTGTCATCCTTATTGACGCCAGCTTTATTAATCAAATTAATATGTTCGTAGTTAGCAAGGGCATTCCATTTGGAGCCGAAGTTGTAAGATACATAAGCACCCCAAAGATTATCTGCATTAGATACGACATCTTCGCTGCCATCATTATCGGAAACTTTATTACCTGTATTGAAGGAGTTATAGTATACGCCAGCTGCAGAACCGTTACCGAAGAAGCCTTCTAATTCGCCATAACCAGTTTTAGCACCTAACAAAGACTTGCCTTCTTTAACTTTATCGAGAGCAGTACCTTCTTTAAATTTACCATAACCAGCAGTTGCTGCGAAATGGCCGTTGTTGTATTTCAACTGTGCGCCATCGAAAGTATCACCGTAGTTATAGCCATAGGCATTACCCAATACATACTGATAACGACCTACTGTAGCGTTCCAGTTCGGAGCAAAGTTCGTGCTAACATTAGCAATATCGGTATACAAATCAGAAGATTCTGTACCGTTAACACTCATATAACCATCCTGGGCTTTGTTGTTATCAGCAAAGCTGTGGTTATTCGTGCTGATACCATAGTTAACAGTTGTTTTATCATTAACATTAGCTGTAGCACGGAGACGAATACGATAATCCCAAGAACTGTCGTTTTCTACAGCTTTATTCTGGTATTTATAACGGAGACGAGCGTCGCCTGTAAGTTTTACGTTGCCAACTTTGTTTTCGAGGTTGGATACGCGAACGCCGA
>CAVKOP010000139.1:0-4550 GCA_963657835.1 Lachnospiraceae bacterium
GTTCATATGTTATGGTAAAAAAAGACGCCTGACTAGGCAAGTCTTTTTTGAAATGGGAAAAACGTGCCGTTTCCGGTCTTACAAATAAATTTCACAATCATCTTCGACGCGCTTGCAGTTTTGACGAACGCGTTCCATGACTTCCTTGGCGTCCTGTCCGTCTTCAAATTCTACTTTCATTTTCAAAAGCATAAAGTTGACTACTGCATCTTTGACGCCCTCTGTTTTTTTAGCGGCTTCTTCCATTTTATTAGCACAGTTGGCACAATCTACTTCAATTTTATAACTTTTTTTCATCATTCAGTCTCCCCTTTTCATTTATGTTATGAACATATGAGTAATTGTTCATTTGTTGTCTATACTATACCAAAGTATCCGTCTGCTTGTCAATATAAAAAAAGAAATCCTATCAACGTATAACAAAAAAGTATGTATCTCTTTTTTGTTATACGCCAATAGGATGGATTGAAGTTAAATGGGGAGTGAATTATTTCGTAATAACAGCTAACACGTCGCCAGTTTTTACATTGTCGCCTACGTTAACGCGTATTTCATGCAGCGTGCCGTCTGCCGAAGCCGTAATATCATTCTGCATTTTCATGGCTTCCAAGACGAGCAAAACATCGCCTCGTTTGACAGCGCTGCCAGCTTCTGCTTTCAGTGCCGAAATTTTGCCAGGCATAGGCGCTTTTACCGTAACAGCGCCGTCTGGAATCGGGCCTGCGGCAACAGGAGCTGCTGCAGGCTGTGCTGCTTTAGGGGCAGCGGTCGGTGCCGGTGCTGCCGGCTTAGGAGCCGGTGCCGGCGTCGGGACAGCAGCAGGAGCTGCCTGCGGCATACCTACTTCTTCAACTTCTACTTCATATGATTGTCCATTGACGGTTACTTTAAATTTTTTCATTCTATATCCTCCTGGATAATGCACATAGTGATGGTATTGTCTATTTCATATTGGCCAAACGACCAGCCATAATCCAATTCTGGCTGCGGCGCTGAATTGGCCGAATCGAGCGAATGGCTGCGGGAGAATAGCCGCAGGCTGCGACAGCAGCCATAATAACAGCCACAATTTCCGGCGGCGCAGCACCGGCTGCTTGTTCCGTCTTGGGAACTATCGTCATAGGCCGGGCCGGTACGACAACGGGATGACGCGTCCCTACAGGCACAACCGGATGCTGCACAGGAGCCGCACTGATAACTGGGTTTGCCGGCACGGGTTCTGCAGCTGTTTGCTGCGGCGCAGCTGCCGTTTGTTTCTTGTAAGACTGGCAGGCTTCATCCAAAAGACCGCGCAGTCTGGCATTTTCTTCTTCCAGTTTCGTAATACGCCGATCAAACTCACGCGTCCTGTTAGATACGGCATACCAAACAATTCCCAGCAAGACAGCCAATGCAATGAGAGCTACCAAGACAAATTCCATCGAAACAACTGCTGTTTCTTCCATAGCGTATCCTCCCCTTACAGCGGCATGTTGCCGTGTTTCTTCGTCGGTCTTTCTTCCCGTTTGCTGTACAGCATAGCTAGCGCGCTGATGATGCGCGGCCGTGTTTCCTTCGGTTCAATAATGCAGTCTACATAGCCATGTTCAGCTGCTTTGTACGGGTTGGCAAAATCTTCAATATATTCCTGTTTTTTCTTTTCTTTTTCCGGATCGCGCTTGAAAATAATATTCGCTGCGCCATCAGGCCCCATGACGGCAATTTCAGCTGTCGGCCAAGCAAATACCATATCTGCGCCAAGCTGACGGCAGCACATGGCAATATACGCACCGCCATAGGCTTTACGCGTTACGACAGTGACCTTGGGAACCGTCGCTTCGCAGTATGCATACAGCATTTTGGCGCCATGGCGAATAATGCCGCCAAATTCCTGCGTCGTGCCCGGCAAAAATCCCGGTACATCGACAAACGTAACCAGCGGAATATTAAAGCTGTCGCAAAACCGAATAAACCGAGCCGCTTTGTCAGATGCATTAATATCCAGGCAGCCGGCCAGGAACTTCGGCTGGTTGGCAATAATACCTACTGTCTGGCCGTCAAAGCGGGCAAAGCAGGTAATAATATTTTGCGCGTAGCTTTCCAATACTTGAAATACTTCGCCGTTATCGACGCACGATGTAAGAACATCCAGCATATCATAGGGCATGTTGCTGCTGTCTGGAATGACCGTATTCAAGCTTTCATCGGCACGCTGCGGGTCATCACTGCTGTCAACAATCGGAGCTTCTTCCATATTGTTGCTGGGCAGGAAATCCAACAGCATTTTGATTTTTTGAATGCAGTCCATTTCGTTTTCGCAGGCAAAATGCGTCACGCCGGATACGGTACTGTGCGTCACAGCGCCGCCCAATTCTTCTGCCGAAACTTCTTCTGCCGTTACGGATTTGATAACGGACGGGCCCGTAATAAACATATTGGATGTATTTTTAACCATAAAAATAAAATCCGTCAATGCCGGACTGTATACGGCGCCGCCGGCACACGGCCCCATGATAACAGAAATCTGGGGAATGACACCAGATGCAGACGTATTATTCATAAAAATACGGCCAAACCCAGACAAGGCATCGACCCCTTCTTGAATACGGGCACCACCGGAATCATTAATACCGATAATCGGCGCACCCATTTTCAATGCCATTTCCTGTACCTGGCAGATTTTGTGGGCATGCATTTCCCCCAGTGAACCGCCTTCTACAGTGAAATCTTCTGCATACGCATAGACCAAGCGTCCATGTACCGTACCATAGCCGGTAACAACACCGTCACCAGGAATTTCTTTTTCCTGCATATTAAAATTTGTGCAGCGATGACGAATAAACTGGCTGATTTCCGTAAAGCTTCCTTCATCAAAAAGAGCTGTCAACCGTTCTCTTGCTGTCATCTTGCCTTTTTCGTGCTGTTTATCAATACGTTTTTGACCGCCGCCCATCTCGATTTTCGCGAGTTTTTCATGGAACTGGTCAATTTTTTCCTGAACTGTAGCCATAATGCACCTCCATTACTACGTGTCACATAGAGTTATATTATATCATAAAAATCCTTCTTTGACAGTTTCATACTTTATATATTATAGTACATTTTTTGCATAGATAAAAGAGTCGGCTCTATGAAACCAACATATAGGCAAATGCACTTTACATTTTTATACAGTTTAATGCGTATTCCTAAATAATTCGCACTGCTTTTACGCATTATTTTCAATTCTAATCTTTTGTAAATGTGCTGATTACATATGCTATGTACTTTTTCTTTCTGTGCGACCAGAAAATAGGGACGTGTCCCTCTGACCCTCGTATGTCCATTCTTTTTCGAGCCGCCGAAAAAGAATAGACGAAGAAAAAGGCGGCCGCCCGAAACTCCCATTCCTTTGAGAATGTCCGTCATTGCTAAATGGGCGAAACTCGCTACGCTCAAACAAACGCCCATTTTTAACGCAATGCCACCCATTCTCATTGTGCGGCAAAGCCGCACAACCAGTCATTCCCGTAACGGGGCGGCTTGAAAACAAATACAACCAATTACAGATGAGAATATGCTGGAAAACCATGTATCATTCAATCCACCACTCGTATGTGCTATCGATATTTCTACATATTTCTTTTTTTTATTATTACGCATAATGAAGTGATACTACCTATTGCCTTAGCGTAGATGAGCCTATGTTTGCTAATGTTTTTTTTGCCTGATATGTTTTCCCGGCAACCAGGCGAAATCTACCTTGCATGACTGCCAACACCGCCCGTTACGAGCGTGCCGACCGGTCGAAGACCGGATACGGAGTTTGCCGATGACGGGAACAAGCGGCGTCTGAGCGAAGCGAATTTGCCGCGCCGTCATCGGCAAACGCAGTAAGGCTAAGTCCGTTTTGGGCGGCGACTTCTTTCTTTTTGTCATCTTTTTCTTTCTGGTCGCACAGTAAAGAAAAAGCAACATATGCCACGGCAAACGACCTGTTTACCATAAAAAAAATAAACATATTTTTTCCTCTATTTTTTTATTTACGTGCATCCTGTAGTATAATAAAAAACAGAAAGGCAGGAGATGTATATGACAGCACTTCCACAACTGATTGAAAAAGCCATCGCCTTTGACCATGGCGACGCGCGGCGCATTCAGCATTTTCTTAAAGTATATACGTATGCCGACCTTATCGGCAAATTGGAACATATACCCGCTTCCACGCAGCACACGCTGGTCACGGCAGCTGTTCTTCATGACATCGGCATTCACGCGGCCGAAAAAAAATACGGCAGCTCCAGCGGCATCTATCAAGAAAAAGAAGGTCCGGCTCCGGCACGAGATATTTTGACATCCCTCGGCTATCCCGAAGACGTCATCGAACGCGTATGTTTTCTCATTGCCCACCATCATACGTATCATGACATTGATGGACTGGACTATCAAATTCTCTTGGAAGCCGATTTTCTTGTCAATGCCTATGAAGACCATCTCGGCAAAGACGCCATTCGCCAATTTTGCCAGCGCGTGTTTCGCACGGCCAGCGGCATTCGGCTACTCAAAGAAACATTTGATATATAATCACAAGG
>CAVKOP010000139.1:4560-5602 GCA_963657835.1 Lachnospiraceae bacterium
CAGTAGAACAATTCGCAGATATGGTACAGCATTCTAACAACATCGTCTTTTTTGGCGGCGCCGGCGTTTCGACCGAAAGCGGGATTCCTGATTTCCGCAGCGTTGACGGCCTGTACAACCAAAAATACAAATATCCGCCGGAACATATCCTGAGCCATACTTTTTACAGAGAAAACCCGGAAGAATTTTATCGGTTTTACCGCGACAAAATGCTCTGTCTGGACGCCAAACCCAACATGGCTCATATTAAATTGGCAGAACTCGAAAAAGCAGGCAAATTAAAAGCCATTATTACCCAAAACATTGACGGCCTGCATCAAAAAGCCGGCAGCAAAAACGTATTGGAACTGCACGGCAGCGTACACCGCAATTTTTGTGAACACTGCCACAAACTGTTTGATGCTGAATACATGCTCCACTCCACCGGCGTTCCCAAATGTGATGCCTGCGGCGGCCCCATCAAACCAGATGTCGTCCTCTATGAAGAAGGCCTCGACAACGATGTAATCGAACAATCCCTCTACTATATCAGCCACGCCGACATGCTGATTATCGGCGGCACATCCCTCGTCGTCTATCCGGCAGCTGGACTAGTACGCTACTACAACGGTCATAAACTCGTCCTCATCAACAAATCCTCAACCGACATGGACAGCTCAGCAGATTTAGTCATCAAAGAACCGATTGGCCAAGTATTCAGCCATATCACCGTATAAACTCATAGAAACTGAAACGACACGATACAAAAAACCTTGCCGAAGTACATTCTTCAGCAAGGTTTTTTCATGCTTTTCGGGCTGATAAATCAAACGGAAACAGCTGAATCGATTTAAAATTCAAAATGACCAACAAGCGTACCTGTTGGTATTGGAATACATCCATGCTTTTTACAACACCGTGCGTATTCATAGCCATTGATATGTCACCAAACGACTATAAAAGACTGTATCGAGAATATCATATGGAATAACCAAGAAAGCCACGGCTGTATACGATTACATACGATACGGTCATGGCTTTTTCTATGTACTGCATTATGTTG
>CAVKOP010000140.1:0-1285 GCA_963657835.1 Lachnospiraceae bacterium
TGCTAATACTTGACGGCGAGCATGTAAGTCACCGCGTTTAGCAAGAGTAAGCATTTTTTCAGCAACTTTGCGAAGTTCTTTTGCCTTTGCTTCAGTTGTTTCAATGCGTTCATGTTGGAATAAAGAGGTAACAATGCTGCGCAATAATGCTTTACGTGCAGAGCTGTCACGTCCCAACTTTCTATAAGCCATCGTTCATCCTCCTCGAATTATTCTTCGTTGGATTTCAGATCGAATCCGTAATCCTTTAATTTTTCAATAATTTCATCTACTGATTTTTTGCCCAGATTGCGAATCTTAGACAAGTCATCTTCTGTCCGTTCTACTAAATCACCTAAGGTGTAGATATTAGCACGTTTCAAGCAGTTAGAAGCACGTACGGACAAATCCAGTACATCAATTTTAACCTGGCTGAGTTCTGGCCCAGCAGGTTCTTCCGGTGTTTCTCCATCAGGAGTAGTAAACGGTGCCAATGCTTCATTAGCAGCAGGATCAGAAGCGATTTTTTGGAAGTAATCCAAATAGCTGACCATGATAGAAGCAGCTTTTGCTACTGCATTTTCTGCAGCAATACTGCCATCGGTCGTTACTTCAAGCGTCAACGAATCATAATCCATTTCGTTGCCGACCCGGATATTGCCAACTTCGTAATTGGTCCGAACAATTGGAGAGAAGATGGAGTCGATAGGAATTACACCTATTACATCTGTATCTCTTTTGTTCTTAGTCGAAGGAACATATCCTTTGCCCCGTTCGATATGGCACTGCATATGAATATGCGCATCTGTATCGAGTGTAGCAATATGAAGTTCCGGGTTTAAAATTTCTATGTCTGAGTTTACATCAAGGTCTTTTGCGGTAAATTCGCATTCACCACTAACATCTACTGTGATGTCCAATTCATCAACTTCGTCGCGTGTGAATTTCAAGCTCAACTGTTTGAGGTTCAAGATGATTTCTGAAATATCTTCCCGAACGCCAGGCAACGTTGAAAATTCATGCAATACGCCGTCAATTTTGATAGAGGTGATTGCTACGCCGTCCAACGAAGACAAGAGGACGCGCCGCAAGCTATTGCCCAATGTGATTCCGTAACCTCTGTCAAGAGGTTCGCATACGAATTTTCCATAGGTGCCGTCGTCGCTTCTTTCAACGGTTTTAACTTTAAATTTGTTATCATCAATCATTAGGAAAATCCTCCCATTCCAGAATCAAAACAACTTGGTGGATTGTCTGTTATACACGTCTGCGTTTCGGCGGACGGCAGCCATATGCGGGATAGGAG
>CAVKOP010000140.1:1295-5595 GCA_963657835.1 Lachnospiraceae bacterium
GGATAGGAGTTACGTCTTTGATAGAGTTAACTTCGAGACCTGCAGCCTGCAATGCACGAATAGCAGCTTCACGACCAGAGCCAGGGCCTTTTACAAAAACTTCAACCTGACGAAGACCATATTCCATTGCTGTTTTAGCAGCCTGTTCAGCAGCCATCTGTGCAGCAAACGGAGTGCTTTTACGGGAACCGCGGAAGCCGAGGCCGCCAGCACTTGCCCAAGACAAAGCATTGCCTTTTGCATCACTAATAGTAACAATAGTATTATTAAAAGTAGAACGAATATGAGCTGCGCCCGATTCTACATGTTTCTTTTCTTTTCTTTTATTGCTTCTTACGTTATTCTTAGCCAAAATCGTTTCCCTCCTTACTTAAGAATCTTATTTCTTCTTACCTGCGATTGCTTTTCTCGGACCTTTACGTGTACGTGCGTTTGTCTTTGTGCGCTGACCGCGAACAGGGAGACCTGCACGATGACGTTTGCCGCGATACGAATTAACTTCGATTAAGCGTTTGATGTTGAGAGCGCCTTCACGACGAAGGTCACCTTCTACTTTATAATCATGACCGATTACTTCACGGATTTTCTGTACTTCATCTTCTGTCAAATCACGAACGCGTGTGTCCGGATTAACACCTGTTTTCTTCAGGATTTCCTGAGAAGAAGAAAGACCAATACCGAAAATGTAAGTCAAACCAATTTCAACTCGTTTATCACGTGGTAAAACCACACCGGCTATACGTGCCATCTATTCATCCACCTCCTGTCTATTAACCTTGTTTCTGTTTATGTTTCGGATTCTCGCAAATAACCATTACACGGCCTTTGCGTTTGATAATTTTGCATTTTTCGCAAATTTTCTTTACTGACGGTTTTACCTTCATAATTAACCTCCTGCGTAATACAATCTTACTTGAAGCGATACGTAATACGACCGCGATTCAGATCATACGGTGTCAATTCCATTGTAACTCTGTCTCCAGGAAGAATCCGAATAAAATTCATACGCATTTTTCCTGAAACATGAGCCAGCACGATGTGCTCGTTTTCTAATTTTACTTTAAACATTGCGTTAGGCAGTGCTTCAACGACGACGCCTTCTACTTCAATGACATCTTCCTTAGACATGTGTAACCTCCCTGGTCAAATCCATCTTGGCCCGGTTCACAACGGACCGTATCCATTCATTGCTGATTCTCAGGGGACCAACGCTTCCAATGGATCCGTTCGTTCCCACTATCTGGAGATGCCGGCAATTCTTTTTCTTCGGCTTATCCAATTTGTACTTTCTACCGTCAGCAATCCATACATAGGGATAATCCAACTTGCCGACAACGACATACAAGCTATTTTTATCCCTGCCTGCACAGCTTTTAACAACTGCGTAGTCAGGCAACTGTAGCCGCTCCATCATTCCGGTAAGGTCAGGATTTCCGGACCGTTTTCAGTAATAGCTACTGTATGTTCAAAATGAGCTGCCGGTTTTTTATCACGAGTAACAACAGTCCAGCCGTTTTTCAGCTGCCGAACTTTTTCTGTTCCCATGTTAATCATCGGTTCAATAGCTAAAACCATGCCCGGTTCCAGTAATTCCCCATGACCTGGCATGCCATAATTCGGCACTTCTGGTTCTTCATGCATATCCGTGCCAATACCATGACCTACATAGTCACGAACAACACCATACCCAAATGATTCAGCATAGGCTTGAACGGCATGTCCGATGTCGCCCAGGTGGTTGCCAGCAACTGCCTGCTCAATGCCTTTATAGAGACTTTCTTCTGTTACTTTGAGCAGCTGAAGAGTAGCCGGGGCAACGTGACCAATAGGAATAGTCACTGTAGAGTCTCCATGGTAGCCATTTTTATTTACAACCAAATCAATACTGATTATATCGCCATCTTTTAATTTGCGTCGGCCCGGGATACCATGAACAACTTCTTCATTTACACTGGCACAAATAGTTGCCGGAAATCCATAATAGCCTTTGCAACTCGGAAAAGCACCGCAGCTGCGGATGTATTCTTCGCAGCGCTGATCCAGCTCACCCGTTGTGACGCCCGGCTTCGCCAGCTTTTTCATCAGCTGCAACGCATTGGCAGTAATGCGGCCAGCTTCGCGAATATACTCAATTTCCCGTTTAGATTTTAAAATAATCATTTTATTTACTCTTTTCAAGACTTGCTACGATATCATTGAATACATGTTCCATATCCTGTTTACCATCGACTTCGATATACAAATTGGAATTTTTGTAGTAATCAATGAGTGGTTTTGTTTGAGCTGCATATACGCTAAGACGTTTCTTTACGGTTTCCATCTTGTCGTCATCACGCTGATACAGTTCACCACCGCATTTGTCGCAGACATTCTTAACTTTAGACGGTTTAAATTCGACATGGTACGTCGCACCGCAGGAACGGCAAATCTGACGGCCTGTTGTGCGCTTAATCAGTTCTTCATCCGGAACCGAAATGTTTACAACGCCGTCAAGCTTAATGCCTAAATCGCTGAGAATAGCATCGAGGGATACGGCCTGTGAAGTGGTACGCGGAAAACCATCCAGGATAAATCCCTTCTTGCAATCGTCTTTTGCCAAACGTTCTTTGACAATACCGACGGTTACAGCGTCCGGTACGAGCTGGCCGTTGTCCATGTACTTTTTGGCTTCCAATCCAAGGGGAGTCTGTTCCTTAACCGCTGCACGGAACATATCACCAGTAGAAATCTGGGGAATACCATATTTTTCAATCAATCGTTCGGCCTGTGTGCCTTTGCCGGCACCCGGAGGGCCCATTAAAAGAATGTACACTTAAACTACCCCCTTATTATTTCATAAATCCTTGATATTGTCTATTCAAAACTAAGGATTCAGCTTGTTTCATCGTATCAATAGCAACGCCGACGACAATAAGCAGTGCCGTGCCGCCGAAGTATACGCCTTCAATACCGGTAATCCAGCCAATAAAGTTTGGCAGAATCGCAATAAATGCTAAGAAAAATGCACCGGCAAGAGTGATACGAGTCATAATTCTATCTATATACAAAGCCGTTGGCTGTCCCGGACGAATCCCAGGAATAAAGCCGCCGTATTTTTGCATATTTTCCGTAAGCTGCGGAATATTCAGCGAAATAGCGGTATAAAAATAAGTAAAGAAGATAATCAGGATTGCATACATTACAGTGTTTGTTACCGTACCCCATGCAAACCATCCTGCAATCATCTGAATCGTTTCATTCTGTACAAATTGTGCAATAGTAACAGGGAACATCAATACAGAAGATGCAAAGATAATAGGAATTACCCCTGCCTGATTTACTTTCAGCGGAATGTGTGTAGAATGACCGCCATACATCTTACGACCGACAATACGTTTTGCATACTGCACAGCTACACGCCGCTGTCCTTGTGTTACTTCAATAACGACTACAATCATAAAAATTGCAATCAAAGCAAAGAGCAGCACTTGGAAAATGTTAATAGAGCCAGCTTGAATATACTTGTATACAGTCATGCAGCCATTCGGGAAACGAGCTACGATCCCAGCAAAAATAATAAGAGAAATCCCATTACCAATGCCGCCGGCTGTAATCTGATCGCCCAGCCACATGAGGAAGCAAGTACCAGCTGTCAAAATAACAGCTACCATAATGACCATTGCCCAGCTGTTGTCAATGAGCGCATTATTTACTTTCAACGCATAGCTCATGGCAAAAGCCTGAATAAATCCAAGTAAAACAGTACCATATCGCGTTACTTTTTGGATTTTATCACGGCCATCTTGGTTATCTTTAGCCCATTGTTCAAAAGTAGGTACTACCGATGTCAGCAACTGCATAATAATGGAAGCATTGATATACGGCGTAATGCTCATGGCAAGAATAGAAAACTTGCTCAATGCACCACCAGAAAACAAATCAAGCAATCCAAATAAGTTGCCGCTGCTAAAGAGATTTTCAATGACTGAGGCGTCTACCCCTGGAACAGGGATATGGACACCTAGTCTGAAAATTATGAACATAATTAAGGTGAAGACTGCCCGTTTCCGAAATTCCGGTACGTTCAGTACGTTCTGGATGCTATCTAACATCGCAAATCACCCCTACTGTTCTGCTACCGGTTCTTCTCCCGGTACTACAACCTTACCGCCTGCAGCTTCGATTTTAGCCTTAGCGGATTTGGTGAAGCCATTAGCTACGACAGTAAGTTTCTTTTCGATTTCACCATTGCCGAGGATACGAACGCCGTCGCAAACATTTTTGAGGATGCCAGCTTCTACAAAAGCAACAGGATCTACAG
>CAVKOP010000141.1:0-5479 GCA_963657835.1 Lachnospiraceae bacterium
GTATTACAGGCACTATTTCACGCTGACGTTCGAAGGCTGGAGGCTACTGATGCCGTATTATGGCTGAATTGTCATCATGCTGTGCTTCTATTCTCAATTTTTCTCTCAATTTATTTCTCATTTTCCTTGATATTTTTGAGAATGAGGTATATACTATAGGAAACAGTATTCGTTGCGCAGCGATATGAAATAGTATATGGGTAATTTTAGGAGGAATGACATATGAAATTTGTCAAATATATTGTACCATATCTTTTAGTTTCTCCGGTGTCCGTAGCCGTTTTCTTTATCGCGTTGGCTGTGTCCTGCATTTCGATTGAATTTGTCATGCACGCTGTGTTGGCTGTCTTGGGCGTGTTGTCCTTGATTTCCAAAACAGCGCAGAATATATTTGTTTCTACGGCCGGGGCTGCCGTGTCTGTATTCGCTGCGGCAATCTTTATGAATAAGGCTGTTAAGGAAGTACGCCACACACATATTTCCTTTCGTTCATGATATAACCCAAAATAGCCGTCTCTACTCTTAGATGGGAGTAAAAGACGGCTGTTTTTTATTGCAAAATTGTTAGGTATCCCAGTCCGCTGTATCATGATGCTTCATCATATGGTCTCGCTGGGGCGGTGTAAAAATTTCTTTCAATGTATCTTGATCAATGCCTGTTTTGTCCGGCAGGGATTCCATAAATTGGCGGCGTTCTTTGCGCTGTTTCTTTTGAAAACGCTGCATTTCTTTGTTGAGTTTCAACGCTTGGTCTGACGTCAATTTACCGTCTCTCACCATTTGTTGAATCCGGTGGGAAAATGCGAGTTTTGCCTGCGGCATCACAGCCGGTCCCGGCCCCATGCGGCGTTCCATTCTTGGCGGCGGCACGGACGGCCCGGTTTCTGCATCTGCCGCAGATGCTATTCCGTACGGCATAGCTGCCATTATAGCGGCTGCAGCACTTACCAGAGATACTGCCAATATCCGTTTTCGTACATATGTAGCCCATTTCATAGCCCATCCACTCCTTTTCTAAGAATAATTTTAGTATACACATGCTATGTTACAATTCTGTCACACTGGGCTAACAAAACTATGACGTTTTCTAATATCTACCTATAGAAATGCTTCCCATGATGTATCTAGCCGTTCCATATCAGTACGGCCCCGGCCAGCATTATGAGAAACAGCAGGTTCATGACAGTAAAAACAGCTATATATCGCAGCGGGCGGCTTTGGGGCATATTGCTGTATGCTTTAAAAGAAATAATACTGGCCATAGAAGCAATCAGCGTCCCCAACCCGCCTATATTGACGCCCAGCAGTAATGCCGTACCGTCGGTACTATACGGGGCCAACATGACAGTCGTCGGAACGTTGCTCAAGACCTGGCTCAAGGCAATCGCCGCTGTGAATTCATGTCCGTGTATCATATGAGCGGGCATATTCTGCATGGCTGGCAGTTTTCCTAGATTGCCTACGCCAATAAACAATAACACAAATAACAGCAGCAGTTTATAATCGACAGCAATCAACACGGCTCGGTATCGTACCAGCAAAACAGGAACCAACAGGATGAATACCCACCAAGGCGAAAACATGCGCAGCACACTGGCAATGCACAAGAGAAAATAGCCTAAAAACAACAGCCTGTCTTTTTTCGGCATTGTCGGCGGCGGTACAGCCGGAACAATGACACGATCCTGCGGCAGTACCCACAAGCACACCCACAAAATGATGGCACTGGCAATTGCGGCCGGTCCCATGGTATATAAAAAATCTGGCAATGACATTTGATAAAAGGAATAGAGGAAAAGGTTTTGCGGATTGCCAATTGGCGTCAGCATACTGCCCAAGTTGGCTGCTATCGTCTGCAAGGTAATGACATAGGCACGGTACATTTCTTTTTTTACTGTCTGCAGGGCCGTAATCGCCAAAGGGACAAAAATCAATAGCGCTACGTCGTTGGTAATGCCCATGGACATGAAAAAACAGGTAAATACAAAAAAGCCGCTGAGTGTACGCAGACTGACTGCCTGAGTAAAAAAGCGGCTGTATCCATACGTCAACATGCCGCCTTGCCGAAAAGCAGCAATCACAGCCATCAGACAAAACAGCGTACACAGCAGCGGGCCGTGAATCGCTGTGATGAGTTCCGGCAAAGAAAACGGTACGGCAAGGGTTGTCACACCTGCAAAAAGAAACGCTGCCAGGACATCTATATACTGTTTCCATGACAGCGTTTTGTGGTTATATATATGATGGCAGTTCATGTATCATCTTCACCTGTTTCAAAACTATAATGACAAAAATCAGAAATCCAGCGGGAAAAAGCAGCTGCAGAAAGCTGCCGTGCTGTCCCCCTTATTTGGAGAGAGTATCGTTTGACAATACACCTTTGGGCCCTGAAAAGGCTGGCGGCGGCACGACAGCGACTTTTTGCAGCGGTATACGCTACTGCCAAATCGTCTTCATGATATCTTCATACGATGCAGTCAGATGGTCCGCCATAACTTGGAACATGGCATACATCATGTCGCCGTCTGCGTCCCCTTCTTTGCACAACACACACGTGTCCATCATCAAATCGCCGTCATCATCAATATAGTATTTAAAGGATTTGAATTGTTTATTATAGTCATTCAACAGTTTCAGCACGACTGCTTCATTGCCGTCATGAACGGCGTTCGAGGCGACGAGGAGCCGTATCATACCGTAGACACTGTTATCCAAGATAACAATCACAGGAAGTTTATGGCCCTGCACAGGCAAATGCGAGCGAAAGACGACGGTTTCCAATTCATCCTGCACCGTGTCATCTATGACAAACGCGTCTATATTTCTCTCCGCTAAATACTGTTTAAACAACTCCGCTTTTTTATTCATCCGGTTCATCCTTTCTAGGCAGGTGCCTCAACGGCACTTTTTTCATACAGCAGTAAAAAAGCCACTGCATTGGCTGCAGCAGTACTCCGGACACCGTATAAGTCTGCCAACAGTACGCATACTATGCAATTATGCAATGGCTTTTTCCCTGATGATATTGTGATGCTGTTTATAATTCTTTAATGAGGTTGACCATTTCAATCGCGCTGGTTGCTACATCAAAGCCTTTGTTGCCTGCTTTTGTGCCGGCACGTTCGATAGCCTGTTCAATATTTTCTGTCGTAATAACGCCAAACATAATAGGTACGCCTGTTTTTAAAGATGCCTGTGCAATACCTTTAGCTGCTTCATTGCAGACTAAATCATAATGGCTTGTAGCACCGCGGATAACAGCACCCAAGCAGATGACAGCATCGTATTTGCCGGATTCTGCCATTTTCTGGGCAATCAGCGGAATTTCAAATGCGCCCGGTACCCAGGCTGTCGTAATATCGTTGTCGTCTACGCCGTGACGATGCAATGCATCATACGCGCCGCCGAGAAGACGGCTGCAGATAAATTCGTTGAAACGAGCTACTACAATACCAAACTTAGAACCTGAACCTATTAATTGACCTTCTTTAATCTGTGCCATGATACACACTCTCCTATTCTGAAATACTATTTAAAATCCATTTTCCAGTAGTTTTTCCATCGTAAGGCCCTGGCCTTTTCCTTGGTATCCTACAGTAAAGCTATGGACATATTTCCCAATGACATCGGTTTCCAAATTGACAATGGAGCCGGGACGCTTGTCAATCAGCGTCGTATTAGCCATCGTATGCGGAATAATCGAAACAGAAAACTGACTATTGCCGACAGAAACGACAGTCAAACTGATACCGTCAATGGCAATCGAGCCTTTTTCCACAATATAGGGTTCCATTTCTTGGGGAATAGAAATGGTAATCACGCGGGCAATGCCGTCGTTGGCAATCCGCGCCACATGGCCTGTGCCGTCAATGTGGCCGCTGACGATGTGTCCGCCCAGACGGCCGCCCAGCTGCATAGCCCGTTCGAGATTGACTTTTGAGCCGCTTTGAATATCCCGCAGGGATGAACGGCGCATCGTTTCATGCATGACATCTGCCGTAAATGCCGTATCTGTCATCGAGGTAACGGTCAAGCAGACGCCGTTGACAGCAATGCTGTCGCCCAGCTGCGTTCCTTCCAATACTTTATGGGCCTGTATGGTAAGTTTAATCGAATCGGGACGGCGGTCCATTTGTCCCACGGTGCCGAGTTCTTCAATGATGCCAGTGAACATACGCACCCTCCCTGTCCGCATTATATGCGGTAATCAAAATATTGTCTTCATGCAGTTCTACTGAATCATAGTACAACGGAATGCATTCATCCAATGAGTCTACGCCCTGGCCGCCGACAGAAGACAAGGCATCCCGGCCGCCAATAACTTTGTCGCCGATGAACGCATAGATTTTATCTACCAGCCGATTGTCAAAAAAGCTGCCCTGGACATTGCTGCCGCCTTCTACTAGAATGCTCTGCAGTCCCAGTTCATGCAGCATGTCAATCGCTGCCGGCAAATCGACCTGCTGGTTTTTATTCAGCGGTGCCAGCAGTACCTGCACGCCGGCTTTTTTCAAGGCCTGCATTTTTTCAACCGGGCACAGCGACGTCGTCACGATCACCGTTTTTGTCGTCTTGTCAGTTACTACGAGCGAACGAAGCGGTGTCCGTCCCCGTGAATCCAAAACGATGCGTACCGGCTGATGGGGTTGTTCCTGCGCTTCCCGCTGTGTGCGGCACGTAAGAAGCGGATTATCCAGCAGTACCGTGTTGACGCCGACGAGGATGCCGTCATAGATAGACCGCAGGTAATGACCTTCCTGACGCGCCCAATCGTTGGTTATCCACTGCGATTTCCGTGTACGGGAAGCAATACAGCCATCCAAACTCTGTGCCAATTTCACAGCAATAAACGGTTTCTGCACCATCATGTTTTTGATAAATACTTCATTGAGCTTGGCGGCTTCTTTGGACAAAAGCCCTACTTCGACGGGTATGCCTGCCTGCCGCAGAATAGCGGCTCCCTTTCCCGCTACTAACGGGTTGGGATCGAGCATGGCAATGACGACTTTCCCTACGCCTTTTTCAACAAGCGTCCGCGCGCACGGCGGCGTGCGGCCATAGTGGGCGCATGGTTCCAGCGTCACATACACAGTCGCTCCTTTGGCTTTTTCTCCAGCTTCCCGCAGTGCCCAGACTTCCGCATGCGGCGTGCCTGCCTTGCGGTGATAGCCAGTCCCGACGATTTCGCCGTCTTTGACGATGACACAGCCAACCGCCGGATTCGGCGTTGTATACCCCAGCGCCAATTTAGCCAGCGCCAGAGCTTTTTTCATATAATCTATCGGTTCCACATTTCTTCCTTCCTTTCCTGATAGATTCTGATTTCAATAAAAAAAGGCTATAGGGTCATAGGAACCCAATAGCCTTAAAAGCGCAACAAAATAAAAGAGTCGTCGTCTTTTCCCATCCAGACTATACTGTCGGTACCGAAATTCCATCGGTTCCACCTCATGTGCATGAAGTTAGCGGACTATACCGC
>CAVKOP010000142.1:0-5467 GCA_963657835.1 Lachnospiraceae bacterium
CCTTTTTGTCATCATATAGTATGTGAAAAATCGAGCGTTCTCTGCATATCGTATGAGAAATTTTACATTTTCATCATATTTTACAACAATTTATCATAAAAAGCTGTTCTGATATTGGTCTTTTATGTAATCGTTTACATTATTATTTGTTAAGTTTTACAATAAATATGCTATAATAAAACTAAAAAGACAAAAGGAATTATACCGTTATGAATATAACCATTTATGATATCGCTCAAAAATGCAATGTCTCTATTGCTACAGTATCCCGCGTACTGAACGGCAGCAGTCGAGTAAGCGAAAAAACAAAAAAACACATTCTCGAAGTCATGAAAGAAATGGGATACAAACCTAATCCTTTTGCACGCGGCCTTGGGTTAGATTCAATGAAAATAGTCGGCGTCGTATGTACTGACATATCTGATATTTTTTATGCCCGCGCGGTTTCCTTGATAGAAGAAGGGCTGCGCAAACATCACTTTGATGTTATGCTTTCTAATACAGGTACGGATACAGGCCGCAACAGCAAATATATTACCGACATGGCTGCCAAACATGTCGATGCTATCATTACAATTGGTACCCCATTTTCATCAGAAGCCGATATTCGCCAACTGTGCAGCATAGCAGAACATACGCCGATTATTACCATCAACAGCGATTACCATCAACCGAATATGTACAGTGTCGTCTGCAATGAAAAAGATGGGATGCGTGATATCGTTCATAAACTGGCCGAACGAAACTATCATTCCATTTTGTATATCTACGATTCCCTTACGTATAGCGGACGTCAAAAATTAAGCGGCATTCAAGACGGATTTCGCGAACTGAAGCTAACTGCTTCCTCACAACTTCTCTATCAAATCCCCCGTACGCTAAAAGATGCCGAAACATTAATCGAGAACTTGTTGACCAGCAATATCTATTTTGATGCCATTGTCACTTCTGAAGACGTACTCGCCATAGGAGCACAACGAGCCGCACGCCGCCGCGGCCGCGATATACCCGTTATCGGCTGCAATAATTCTATTTTGGCCCAATGCGCCACGCCTACCCTGACCAGCTTAGACAACAAATTATCCAGCCTTTGCAATGCCGCTGTCCGCATTGTTATGGATTTAACAGGCAAAGAAAAAATTTCCGTTCCCGTGCGTACTGAATTTAACGCAGAGTTAGTAACACGTGAAAGTTTCCATTTATAAATTACCGATTATAAATGGGGCTGTAACAAAATGGATGAAAAATTCTCATTTTGTTACAGCCCCATTTCTTATTATTTCTTTATAGGCAACGGATCGACCCGGCCAACTAAGAATAAGTACGATAACGCTCCCAATATGCATAATATACCGGCTGTTGCCAAGGGTACCAAGAATGAGCCCTGGGTCAGCGTAAGCATAACGCCTGTAAACGTCGTAATAAATATGCCTGCCAAATTGCCTGCAAAATTCATGATGCCGCCAATAGACGCAACATGTTTAGGGGTTGGTGAAATTTCTCCTACTATAACCCATGTATTGGAGCCTGCAAAAGAAAGCGATGCATAAGATATAGCAAAAAAAGCTAAACACATGTAAATATTTTCAGTCCATGCACACAAAGCAATGCAAGAAGATAGTAACATCCCACCAACTAAACAGCTCTTCCGGGCAAAGGTTGCTGTATGTCCATGACGTACCAGCCAATCTGATGTAAATCCACCGAGCCAGCCGCCAGGAATCGCAAGCAATGCCGGCAGCATGCCCAAGGTTCCTAATGCACTTAAAGAAAAGCCTCGGGTTTCCATTAAATAACTAGGGAACCATGTGATAAAGAAATATATGGCAAAATTCAAACAAAACATGCCTATCATCAATCCCCAAATCGTTCTATAGTGGAATAAACTGAGCCAGGATACTTTTTCCTGCGCAGCTTGCGGCGCAGAAGCATCTTGTATGCCCTTATCTGCCAATAACGCTTCTACTTGTTTAGGTGCAATATCCCGATATTTTTCTGGATCTCGATAAATAAACCACCAGGCAACAGCCCATAATAAACCGATACCGCCAGTAATGATAAACGAGCCGCGCCAACCTACATATGAAATAATTAATGCTATCAATGGTAAGGACAACGCGGAACCTACACGTGAGCCACTGTCAAACAAACTACAGGCAATTCCTCGTTCGCTGCGGGGAAACCAGTTATATGCCGCTTTGTTAAACGATGGCATGGCTGCTGATTCACCAACACCCAATAATAAACGAGAACCAACCATGTGTCCAAAGGTATGAACCAGCCCGGTTACTGCAGTAAAAATAGACCACCAGGCAACGGCAAATGCTAAACTGACGCGAACACCTACTCTATCAATAAACCATCCAGACGGCATTTGGCACAATGCGTATGTCCAAAAGAAGGCGCTCATAATAATTCCCATCGTTGCCGGATCTAATGCCAGCTCTGCCCGAATATGAGGAGCAGCTACTGCCAAATTAGCCCGGTCAATATAATTAATTGCATTTGCCAGAAAGCATAGTGCGATAATCAGCCATTTCATATTTTTAAACGACAAAGGCATATGAACACCTCCTATTTTACAGTCCGCGTTACAATCACATCACTGCCCAATCCCAATACATTGGCTATAACAACTGTTCCTGCTTGTACAGGAGCCTGAACAGTTACTTTCTTTATTTCTTCCATGACTTCAAAAATTTTGTCTTTAGGTATCGCTTTTGTCGTCCGCACGCTAGCTAACGGCATACTGCCGCCTTTGACTAAAATGGAAGAAGCAATCGTCCGGCGCGGGTCAATCACTTCTTGTCGCACATATTCCTCGCCTTTGGGACAAAGATTACCGGTTACCTTCGTAATTTGTTTTGCATCATTCATTTCTGCTTCTATTTCACAGCCATTTGGGCAAATAATACATGTATATTTCTGTATCATGCCATGGTCACCTCCAAATCACCTGTATGTTGTAGTTTTGATTTTTGTACATTAATATGCATCATTTCAGCCGGAACAGCTCGTTTAAAAGATTTTGTCAAAACAACATGTCCGTTTTGCGTAATCACTATTTTTCCATCGCGTTTAGGTGCCCGCACCCGAAATGCCAATGTCACATCTTCATCAGCACTAATCCGCTGGGGAACCAAATTTCCTACACCGGCTCCGCAATGAACCGTAATGTTGCAAGTATCCAGCGATTTTCCCTGTACGTATAAGGCCGCACTATCTGCCAATTGTTCTGCTTCCATAGATACAAAATCGACTAAGTCATGAACATGAAGCACATTGCCGGCTGCAAATATACCCGGTATCTGTGTTTGGAAGTGTTCATCTACAACAGCCCCTTTTGTCTGCCCATCCAAGGCAACACCGGCTCGGGAAGACAATTCATTTTCCGGAATAAGCCCTACTGATAAAATCAACGTATCGCATGTATATTCTTTTTCCGTCCCGGCAATCGATTTCATATGTTCATCGACTTCTGATATAACAACGCTTTGCAAGCGGCTGTTTCCTTTGATTTCGGTAACCGTATGACTTACATATAAGGGAATATCATAATCCTTTAAACATTGTTGAATGTTACGCGGCAGCCCAGCTGCATACGGCATAATTTCGAATACGCCTTTGACGTGCGCTCCTTCCAACGTCATACGCCGTGCCATAATCATGCCGATATCACCGGAACCCAAAATGATAACTTCCTTACCGGGCATGCGATTATATATATTCATATACGCCTGCGCTGTACCGGCTGTAAAAACGCCAACCGGCCGTTCTCCGGGAATCCCCAAAGCACCACGGGAACGTTCCCGACAGCCCATTGCTAAAACAACAGCCTTGGATTTCCATGTTTTTAATCCGTCACGGCATGCAGCTGTTACTACTTTATCTTTAGATATATCTAGAACCATCGCATCTGTGATATACGGAATCTTCAAAGTTTCCACTTCATCGATGAACCGCTGCGCATATTCCGGTCCGCTTAACGTTTCACCAAATCGGGTAAGGCCAAACCCATCGTGAATACACTGCCGTAAAATCCCGCCAAGATAGGCTTCCCGTTCTAAAATCAGAATATTCGTAATACCTTTTTTCCAAAGCTCAATCGCTGCGGCTAGTCCTGCCGGGCCGCCGCCGATAATGACAACATCTTTTTCCATCATTTTTCTTCACGCACCTTTCCTGTAAGAACCCAAGAACCGGGTCGGCAATATCTGATTTCTGTCGGTTTCTTGTTCAATTCTTCTTCCAGCATTTGTTCTATTTTCATTTGGCAATAGCCGCCCTGACAGCGCCCCATCATACTACGCGTCCGATACTTGACGCCAGTCATCGTTTGTACGCCCAAGGGATTGTGAATGGCCTGCAATATTTCTGCTTTCGTTACTTTTTCACAACGGCAGACAACTTCTCCATAATCTGGATTTTCTGCGATTAATTGTGCTCTTTCTTCCGGCGTTGCTTTAGCAAACCGTCGAATCCCTTTGCGAATGGGATTAAATGCCGTATTTTCCTTAAAGTCTTCTCGTTCCTTCATCATGTCTACAACGTATTCTGCAATGGGCACGGCTGAAGTAAGACCCGGAGATTCAATACCGACTAAATTCACAGCTTGCGGCGCAATATCATCGCGAATTTCAATTTTATAATCCTGAATTTTCCCATTATCATCTACCCATTTTGGCAAAATACCGGAGAAATTACGGATTTGATCTTGCTTATGGATATGCGGCCAAAGGCGAGACGCGCTTTCCGCAAGAAAATCTATATTGCGCTGCGGTACGCCGTAATACGCAAAGTCAGTAACATTTTCCGCATTTGGGCCTACTGTAACATTTCCATCAATCGTATTCGTAACATGTACACCCATATAGGTATTGCTAGGGACAGGATATACTGGCATAGGCAGCAATTTTCCCATTTTTTTATCTAAAATGATATAGTCGCCTTTAGAACCAATCACCTTATATCCTGTAATTCCCAACATATCTGATATTTCTTTACAACCCAGCCCTGCGGCATTAACAATCCAGCGGCTCATAAACATCCCATGATTCGTTTGGACATGATATAATCCATCTTCTTCTCGATGAATGGCTGTAACCTTTTGATTAAAAAAGAATTGGACACCATTGGCATGTGCATTTTCTGCCAACGCAACCGTAAATTCAAAGGGATCCATAATGCCGCTGTTATGGGACCACATAGCAAACTTGCCCACGACAGCCGGAACCAGTTCATGCAATTTTTCTTCACCAATCAGTTCAAGCCCTGTAGCTCCGTTTGCGTTTCCCTGTACCATCGTGCGTTTAAGCTGCTGCATATCTTCTTCTGTATTGCCAACCAATACTTTACCGCAACGCTTAAATGCAAAGTCGAGTTCATCCGCTAAATCCCCCATTTCCCGATTTGCTTTAATACAAAATTTTGCTTTTAATGAACCTGTATCATATGCAAAGCCTCCATG
>CAVKOP010000143.1:0-5336 GCA_963657835.1 Lachnospiraceae bacterium
TGTCGGCAAGACATCGACACGCAACCTGATTGCTACGGTACTGGCGCAAAAATATAACGTACTGCAGACAGAAAAGAATTTTAACAATGAAATCGGCTTGCCGAAAACACTGCTGCAGCTGACGAAAGACCATCAGGCTTGCGTCGTAGAAATGGGAATGCGCGGCTTGGGACAGATACAAGCCTTGGCAGCTATTGCAGAACCGACGATAGGCGTAGTGACTAATGTCGGCAAAAGCCATATTGAATTATTAGGTTCTCAGGAAAACATTGCTAAAGCGAAAAGCGAACTGGTACAGGCGTTGGATGCACAGGGAACGGCCATTTTAAATGACGATGATGCCTTTGTGCGTCCGATGGCATCACTCTGCAAAGGCAGTGTTATGTACTACGGAACGAAAGAAACTGCCGCTGTGCGGGCTGATGACGTGCACATGGATAAAACGGGTCTTCACTTTACGTGTCACTGCGCGGGCCAAACTTTTGCCGTTCAGGTGCCCGTTATTGGCCGCCATCACGTATATAATGCGCTGGCTGCGATTGCCGTCGGACAGCTTGTCGGATTGACAGCCGAACAAATGCAGCAGGGGCTGGCTTCTTATAAAGGCGTGCCGCTGCGGGAAGAATTAGTCCATATTGGACCGTATACGTTTATTAATGACTCGTATAACGCCAACCCGGCTTCGATGAGCAGCGCGATTCATACGCTGGCATCCTTGACGCAGGGCCGCAAAATTGCCGTATTGGGCGGCATGGGCGAGTTAGGAGATTGGGCTCCCAAAGAACACGCCGCTATTGGCCGGCTTATCGTACAGGAACAGATAGATGTATTGATTACGCTGGGGGATTTGGGTGCCTATATTGCAGAAGCGGCCCGCCATGAAGGCATGAAAGCGGTGTATACCGTGCAGACGCATGCCGAAGCAGCGGCTAAACTGCAGGCACTGCTGCAGCCGTCGGATACGATTCTTCTCAAAGGGTCCCGGACGTTTGAAATGGAAAAAATACTGCCATATTTTGAAAGGAAGTAATGTGAATGTTGAATACGCTGATGCTGGGATTTGCAGTCAGCTTGATTATAGCGTTAGTACTGGGACGCCCAGTCATTTCTCAATTAAAGAAATTTCATGCTCGTCAATCGGAACGGGAAGAGGGACCGCAGAGCCATAAATACAAAGCCGGCACGCCGACGATGGGCGGTATTTTGATTTTAGTGGCATTAATCGTTTCCTGTTTTATTTTTAACCCTTGGGATTTGCGAAAAGGCTTGGCTTTGTTTTTGACTTTTGGTCATGGCGTGATTGGCTTTTTGGATGACAGCATCAAAGCAATCAAGCATCGTAATTTGGGATTGACGGCAAAACAAAAACTGCTGGGGCAGTTTATTATGGCAGCCATTTTTTGTTATATATTAGATGCATTTCTTCAATTTCCAACGACGCTGTGGATTCCTTTTACGTCTTGGACTGTTGATTTAGGCTGGGCATATTACGTCTTTGTCTTCGTCATGATTGTCGGCACGAGCAATGCCGTCAACTTGACAGATGGATTGGACGGTCTGGCAGCCGGTTCCTGTGCCATTACATCAGTGGCCTATGTCGTCATTGCGATTGCGCTGGGCTATGCTAATTTTGCCGTATTTGGCGCAGCACTTACAGGTGCCTGCCTGGGCTTTTTGTTCTTCAACCAGCATCCGGCCAAGATGTTTATGGGTGATACGGGCTCTTTGGCGTTAGGCGGCGCGCTGGCAGCGATGGCTATTTTGACCAAAACAGAATTGCTGCTCATTATTGCCGGCGGTTTGTACGTCATCGAAGCGTTATCAGTCATTATTCAGGTCGTTTCTTTCAAGACACGCGGTGTCCGCGTATTCAAAATGAGCCCGATTCATCATCATTTTGAATTATCCGGATGGAGTGAAGTAAAGGTTGTCACCGTATTTTGGAGTTTTTCAGCAATTATGGCTATTTTAGCGATTATTGTTGTGTTATCTTGTAAATAAGCTATTTTATCATTCACATAAAGCAGGTGTAAATCATGAGCATAATGGATTTTTCCGGGAAAAAAATATTAGTCATTGGTGCAGGAATCAGCGGCCGTGCTGCATCTATGGCTCTTGTCCGTCATGGCGGCAGCGTTATTTTAAATGATATGAAGCAGCTGGATGTCAGCGAGGCTCCGTGGACAGATATAGCTGCGGCAGGCGTGCAGCTGGTGTTTGGCAGTCAAGATACATCGTTATTGGACGGTATAGATATTGTCGTTCCTTCACCTGTTATTTCTCCGGAAATTCCTATTATGAAAGAAGCGGCTAAGCGCGGCCTTCCTATTTGGAGTGAAGTCGAAGTAGCGTGCCGTGTGACCAATGCTTCCTTGCTGGGCGTTACAGGAACCAATGGCAAAACGACGACGACGACGCTTCTCGGTGAAATGATGAAAGCTTCGGGACGGCAGACTGTCGTAGGCGGCAATATCGGTATCGGCCTTTCAGAACAAGCGGAAGATTTGCCGGCAGATGCTGTCGTAGTGGCAGAACTGTCCAGCTTTCAGCTGGAATTTACGCAGACCATGAAAGCCAAAGCGGCGACGATTTTGAATATTACGCCGGACCATTTGGATCGTCATCATACGATGGAAGCGTATGCAGCAGCGAAAGAACGGGTTTTCCGCAATCAAGATAAAGAGGACTATGCCGTTTTAAACTATGATGACGAACGCGTCAAGGCCATGGAAGCCGATATGACCGGCAATGTTGTTTGGTTTTCTACACAGGGAGAAGTTCCCGTCGGTGCTTTTTATGAAGGCGGCACGTTGATGCTGCGTATGCATGGTACGGATACGGTTATTTGCCAGGAAAAGGACCTGCATCTTTTTGGCAAGCATAATATTCAAAACTGCCTGGCCGCTGTTTTGCTGGCGTATACGGCTGGCGTGTCACTGGATACGATACGCACGGTGCTGCAGTCCTTTAAGGGTGTAGAACATCGGCTGGAAAAGGTACGGACGATTCACGGCGTAACCTATTACAATGATTCTAAAGGCACCAATACGGATGCATCTATCAAGGCGCTGGAAGCATTTCCGCAGGGACATTTGATTCTGATTGCCGGCGGCTATGACAAAATGACGCCGCTGGATGAATTTATGGCGCTGGCTGCCAAACGGGTTGATACGCTGATTTTAATTGGCAAGGCAGCCGATCGTTTTGAAGAAGCGGCTAAAAAAGCCGGCGTGGCAGATATTCGCCGTGCAGGCTACAGTATGGAACGCGCGATCATGCTGGCACGAGACATTGCCAAGGCGCCACAGGCCGTACTGCTTTCACCAGCCTGCTCAAGCTTTGATATGTATGATAATTTTGAACAACGAGGACGAGTCTTTAAAGGCATCGTCAATGCGATATAATTCGGTGAAAAGTAGGGGGCACAACCATGCGGCGAGTCATTATTTCCGGCGGCGGAACCGGCGGCCATATTTATCCGGCAATTACTATTGCGCGGGCCATTGCTGATATTGAACCGACTGAATTTTTATATGTCGGTTCTAAAATTGGATTGGAAAACACATTGATTCCTAAAGAAGGATTGCCTTTTGTCACTTTGGATGTGCGCGGACTGGAACGAAAAATTTCCTTCCGCAACTTGGTGACGCTGGGAAAAACAGCAGGCAGTTTATTTAGAGCGGAATCCATTATTCGTCATTTTAAGCCAGATGTCGTCATTGGCACGGGCGGATTTGTCTGCGGCCCAGTGCTGTTGGCTGCCAGTCTGAGCGGGATTCCGACATTGATTCAGGAACAAAATGTCATACCCGGCGTAACGAATACGATTTTAAGCAAGTTTGTCAATCGTGTTGCCTTGGGATATCAGGAAGCGGCCAATCGTTTCAAAAAGAAAAATATTTTGGTTTATACAGGCAATCCTGTCCGTAAAGATATTCTTACGGTTACTAAAGAAGCAGGCAGAGCGTATTTGGGTTTGGATGCGCATAAATTTACGCTTCTTGTCGCCGGCGGCAGCCGCGGCGCCCGCAGTATCAATACGGCCATGATTGAAGTACATAAATATTTTAAAGATGATGACAGCATACAAATTTTACATGTTACAGGCGATCATGAATATGACCGCGTCGTCAAACAATTAGACGGCATTGACGGCAAAGGACGCTATGGCAAAGGCAGCCGTATCATTCCGTACCTGCATCATATGCCGTCGGCTCTGGCAGCGGCTGATTTAGCTGTATACCGGGCTGGTGCCGTAGGATTGGCAGAACTGACTGTACGCGGCGTACCGTCTATTTTGATTCCCTATCCGTATGCAGCGGAAGACCATCAGCGGTATAACGCACAGGCTCTTGTCATGTGCGGCGCTGCCAAGATGATTTTGGATAAAATGCTGACAGGACGCGATTTATTAGAAGAAATTTTGCATTTAAAAGAAGATCCGGGTGCTCTGGCAGCTATGGCAAAAGCCAGCAAAGCGCTGGGCAAACCACAGGCTGCTCATGATATTGCCGAATTGGCATTATCCATTGCCCGTCATCGTCGCTGAGGGGATCTGTAGGAGGGTACGTAAGCGCATGATTAATTTAGATACAATTCAGAATATTCATTTTGTAGGCATAGCCGGCGCAGGCATGCGGGCCATTGCCAATATTTTCATAGAAAAAGGATACCATGTTTCCGGTTCCGATATTAAGCAGTCCGTGATTACAGACCGGTTTGTCAAAAAAGGAGCGCGTATTTGTATTGGACAATGTGCAGAAAACCTGCAGGATGCCCAAGTCGTCGTCGTTTCTTCGGCTATTCGGGACACGAATCCGGAAGTAGTGGAAGCACACCGCCGGCATATTCCGGTCATTCATCGCTCCGATGCGCTGGTTCACATCATGAGCTGGGGCAAAGGCATTTCGGTAGCCGGCGCGCACGGCAAAACGACGACGTCTTCCATGCTGGGGCAAGTGTTTGAAGAATGCGGCACAGATCCGACACTGGTTATCGGCGGCGAAGTCGATTATCTGCACAGCAATTCTATTTTGGGTAAAGGCAAATATGTCATTGCAGA
Source organism: Lachnospiraceae bacterium (assembly GCA_963657835.1). Lineage (GTDB taxonomy): Bacteria > Bacillota > Negativicutes > Veillonellales > Megasphaeraceae > Megasphaera. The sequence continues at coordinate 5,063 of CAVKOP010000143.1, forward strand.
AGCAGATGAAAGCGACGGTACGTTTCTTAAACAGAATCCATATATTGCTGTCGTAACCAACATCGATGCAGACCATATGGACCATTATGGTTCATTAGCCAATGTAATTGAAGCATTCAAAGAATTCATTCAGAAACTGGATGTTTGCGAAGGCACGGCTGTTCTTTGTTTTGAAAACGACAAAATTCGTGCCCTGGCACCGTCACTGCAGCGCCGCTACGTCTCATACGGCATTGAACAAAAAGCGGATTATCAGGCAGCGAATTTGCACTAT
>CAVKOP010000144.1:0-5264 GCA_963657835.1 Lachnospiraceae bacterium
ACAGTACATCATCATGTTAAATCACATAGACATCGAACAGACTCTTCAGTGCATCCTCGTTTCCTGTTGCTATGTCAAAAAAGTTACTACGTATTATATGAAAATAAAAATCACATACCATGCAATATCAAATATAGAATATGGAGGTATATATAATGAAATTGATTACAAAGAAAAGCAAAGCCATACTAAGCACATGCATCGCAATTAGTATGGCAGGCGGAGCTGTATTTGCGGAAAACATTATACCTAATTCATCCAGTACTCCTGGCAAAGCTAATATTATTATCGATACTGGCAAAGATACATCATCCACCGCAACCATCAATGCCGCTGCAAAAAAAAATCTTATCGATGCTACAACAGGAGCCAGTGTATTGGTTTCGAATCGTGGCGCTATGAAGACAAATGACAAGGGAGAATCTGTTCCTAAAAAAGCAAAAGTCGTCGTGTTCAATGAACGAACCGATATTGGCCTAGAAACAAATGCATCGCAAACAGGCACAGCCATTGGAGCTTATGCATCTGCTAAAGGAAAATATTCCAATGCTATTGGTTATGGTGCCAATGCCAGTGCTAACAATGCTACTGCAATCGGCACCAACAGTGTAGCTACTAAAGAAAATGAAATATCCTTTGGCGATGCTTCTAAAGGTTTCTATCATCCCCTTTCCAACATAGCAGACGGCAGTGTTGCCGCTGGCTCTCACGATGCAGCAACAGGCGGCCAACTGTATTTGGAACAACAAGCCCGTTTCGCGGCAGACGCTGCCTTAGGTCAGGAAATTGACAATGTCGGCGCCCTTTCTGCGGCGTTAGCCGGTTTGCATCCCTTGGATTATGACGGTACGGGATCCAAATTCCAGCTGGCTACGGCCATGGGTAACTATGACGGCAAAAAAGCGGTAGCTCTCGGCGGTTTTTACAATGCCAATAAAAACGTTCTCCTCTCCTTTGCCGCTTCCCGTTCCTTCAACAACCATAAAACAGCAGCCAACGTCGGCGCCACATTCCGCATCGGTACCGGCAGTACACAAAGCTCCTCGGCAGCTGCCAACGATGCCCTGCTTCAGAAAGTAAATGCGTTGGCTAACGACGTATCGTCGTTAAAGAGAGAAAATGAAGAACTCAAAACACAATTAGCCGCTTTGCAAAAATAATAAGTAATCCCTTACAAACAGCGTTTCCAAATCATTTCACTTGCATTGGAAACGCTGTTTATTTTATATGTACTGCCTGTATCTTGTGTAACAATGCCGCTTTTTTAGTGTATTTTTAAAAATAAACCGTACTGTCTGCTTAGTACAAACAACACTATTTTTGTGTCTTTTTCTATAAAATTACTTGACAAATGTACATAAATCATGTACCATTCATTACAACATTGCAATGTAATTTACTTGTTTTTTATATTTTTACTGATTACAAAAGACATTTAAGGGGTTTTCACTATGGGGTACTTAAAAAATTTGACCATCATGTGTTGCTGCTGCCAGCGAATGTGCAGCAGGCATCGCTTCTAATATCTACAAAAGAAGTTATAATTTAACTGCACACTCTATCATCCAGAGCAGCTGAAGGACTGGCCTAATGACGCTGCGGCAACCTCCTATAGGAACGGTGCCAATTCCAGCAGGATTTTTTACCTGACAGATGAGCAACATGTAAAGTGCCTCTTTGCCTTTTTATGCGCCATCTGTATAGGTGGCGCTTTTTTAGTGCCAATTTCTTACAATGAAAACGTGAGGTGTTTTTTTATGGCAACGGAAACAACTACAATACATCGTTCCAGCCTGCTTCAAAGTGAAGATTGGTGGGCTGTATGGCTGGGACTCTTTATATTCGCATTAGGCGCAGGAAAAATTTGGAATATGGATTTACTCGGCTGGGTAACGGCTTTTGGCGTTTGGATAGACCCGGCAAAATCCATTACCGCCAACTCCAAAAATTTTGCCTGGCTCGGCGGCATCGGTTCCGTCATTGCGACGTATCTGTTTACGCTCATCGTTACCTCGATTGGCGCGCATTTTATGGGAAATAAAATAAAGAAATTTGCTCTTGGTTTTACAGTTATTTATTGGATTACTATACTTACGAATATTTTTGGCAATTATGCCTATTTAGCAGCAACTCCCAATAAAAGAGACGTGTTTCATATCGGCTGGTCTTTAAGTTTAGGTGAATTAGGCTTTGTCTTTGCCCTTCTTGCCGGTCTGATTATCGGCAATTTCTTTCCAAAGATTACGGCCTTTCTTTCAGATGCTGCCAAACCGGAATGGTATATCAAAACAGGCATCGTTATTTTAGGCATGAATATCGGCATCCAAACTATCAGTGCCATGAACCTGGCAAGTACGGTTATCATCCGCGGCATGTGCGCCGTCGTTGAAGCCTACCTCATTTACTGGCCTATTGTATACTTTATTGCCCGCAAATTTTTCAAATTTACACCGGAATGGGCGGCTCCCATGGCGTCCGGCATTTCTATCTGCGGTGTTGCCGCAGCGATTGCTACAGGCAGCGCCATTCGGGCACGTCAAATTATTCCTACCATTTTGGCTTCTGTTATTATCGTTTTTGTTGCTGTCGAATTGCTCATTCTGCCGTTTGCCGCAGCCTATTTCCTGCCTAGTGAACCGATGGTAGCTGGCTCCTGGCTTGGCTTAGTCGTCAAAAGTGACGGCGGTGCCGTTGCTTCCGGCGCGATTGCCGATACGCTGATTCGCAACAGTGCCCTGCAGCAATTTGGCGTCAATTATCAAGAAGGCTGGATTCTCATGGCTACGACGACTTCCAAAGTCTTTATTGATGTTTTCATCGGGGTTTGGTCTTTTATTCTGGCTATTGTCTGGTCCGTATATCATCTCAACAGCCGCAGTGCCGCTACTGACACGAATTATAAAATTTCCAAACGAGAAATTTGGGACCGCTTCCCCAAATTTATCATCGGTTTTGTTGCTTCCCTTGTTATCATTTTTCTAGCAGGCTATGCCAATCCGGATATTGTCGGAGCTGCTAAAGCCGGCGCCGGACAAGCCAATCTCCTGCGCGCTGTATTCTTCGGCCTTTGCTTTTTCTCTATCGGCCTTGTCACCAATGTCCGCAAATTATGGAAAGCCGGTCTTGGCAGAGTAGTCGGCGTATACGCCATCGCGCTCATCGGCTTTATTATTTGGGTCGGTCTCTTTATTTCTTATATTTTCTACCACGGTATTGTACCGCCAACGATTTAAAATTTTTCTCAAACAGAAAGGAGACATTTACTATGGCAAATACGATTACCTCATCTTCTTCAACAGCAGATGAATATTACTATAAACATACGAACAACCAAATCAGTAAACAAACCAATCAGACACAGCTCGATGCGGATGCTGATGAATATTTTGAACTGCAGCCTATAGAAAAAAAGCTTTGCGCGTATTCGTTAGGTTTGGGAATACTCCTTATGGTTATTTTTATCATTAGCTTTGAAGCTTTATAATACGTAGACAAGAAGGACGCCGTACACTCATTGCTCAATCAGTGTCGGCGTCTTTTTTTATGCCCCAATACCTACTATGCTATTAGCTGGTTACTGCATCAACGCCGTAAGACGATTCATGCGAAAATCTTCTACGATTTGCATAAAATCGCTGCGATGTATAGGATTATCCTTAAAACCAAAAAGATGCGACACACAGCTGCAGTCCGTACAGCCAAACCCCGGTATGTGCCAAGGGGCAATCGCATCCACGGCCTGTGCAATATCATGTTCTAAATCCGCCGTTGTCCGAATGGGAATGACGGCCGTAACGCTGCATTGCTGCCGCAGATAATCGATATGCCAATGCATCTGCTTGCGTTTCCGCTGATGCCGCGCAAGTCGGGCAACCATATTCTTCTTAGCCGACCCGGTATATACATAATAGCCCTTAGGAAAATGAATCCGTCCTTTGGCACCGATGCTGATATCCGCATCCATTGCCAACTGTAGTACGACCATATAATCGCCTCGGTCTTCATTTTCCTGCCGGAGAATTTCTTCCGGATATGTCAGCAGCCGCATCGGCGTTGGTGTCGTAAAGCGGGCATCCCACCGCAGTGCCAGTGCTTTCCAATCCAGTACAGGAGCCGCCTGAGCAAAGGCGCTGGCAAAAGCCGGGTCCGTGTGATAATCCGGCAAAAACCAGTGCGCTTTATCCCAATGAACCAAAAATAATACACCCGTATGAATTCCTTTATCATGCATGGCAGCCAATTCCAAAATATGTTTTCTTCCCCGCTCCGTTACGGCATCGGGAAACATCGCCCCGTCTCTGCCAAAAAGCGTGCAGGATTTGACTTCGACATAAAATAATTCATCCTGCCGGCAAAGGAGCAAATCAAAACGGCTGTCGCCAACCGTCACTTCCCGCCGCAGCAGATTCCAGTCCTCCCAGCCGGGAATCAAATGCTGCTGCACCAACCAAGCAGCTGTATCATTGTTATACTGCGTGTCCAATAAAATCGGCATGCCGTCCCGTTCAATACCTACGACATCATAGGCCGTCTTTCGCCCCGGCTTTGCTGCTTTGCGGAGGTACATCGGTACGTGTGGAAACAACAATTCCCACATGCGGCCCGGATTCGGCATATGGCAGACAACCATCTGCCCAGCCAGTTCGACATGGGCGATAAAGCGATTAGGCCTGTCTATAAAATATCCCTTACAGAGATGTTGATTAATTTCCATTCTGCAACTCCTCTCTTTTTGACTGCACCCTTAGTATATCATAAAAAAAACAGCCGAACCGCTGCCGGTCCGGCTGTCTGAATAGGGGGATGGGAATAAACTAATCAAATGATAGGGAATGGTATCTTACTGAATTTCAATCGTATGTTTTGCTTCTACCTGCTGCGGTTCTTCTTTAGGAAGCGTAATCGTCAGCACACCGTTTTCAAAGGATGCCTGAATGCCTTCTTTTTGAATACCGCTGACTGGGAACTGACGGCAGAACGAGCTGCTCATCCGTTCTTTGCGAATATAGTTTTTCTGTTCATCTTGTTCGTCTTTGTTTTCTACGTGAGAAGCCGACAAAGTCAATACATCGTTGTCATAAGTCAGATTGATATCTTCTTTGGCAACGCCCGGCATATCTGCCGTCAAAACATATGCATCGCCTTTATCTTCAATATCAACTTTGGGTACGTTATACGAGCTGTCTGCCGGCCACATAAAGTTGTTGAAGAAATTATCAAAAACATCAGGAACAGCAAAATCATTTGTATTTACAATAGGAAAT
>CAVKOP010000145.1:0-5150 GCA_963657835.1 Lachnospiraceae bacterium
TAACAGTACCTCCCAACGCCTCTTTCAATGCCACCCCAGCCTCTACAGCATGCGCATCGACAGGATTCAACATCGAAGGCGCACCCACACGAACCAGATTATGATGTTTAGCATCAATTTGAATGTCTGATACAGCAGGTACTTGTTTAACCAAAACAACGATATTCATATACATACCTCCTTCACCCAAAAAAGGAATTCATTTCATTTTTGCTATATCTACATTATTGCATAATATTTAAAAATAATCAACTAATAATTTTTATTTATTAAATTTTCTTATAAAGTGTATACTATTGTATATCCCATATTAACAAACGACACACACACCTATATTTTCTGACAGAACGTATTTGCAGTTCTTTTACAAAATGCTCTTGATGTACCCTTGTTTTTTATAGAGAGATATGCTATTATAGTGAAGTATTCGCTATGCGATATAAATTATGCGCCTATAGCTCAGGGGATAGAGCACCGGTCTCCGGAACCGGGTGCGAAGGTTCGAATCCTTCTAGGCGCACCAAACAAATAAAAGACTGTAAGATACGTAGTCTCATAGAAAAAGAACGTTAACTCAAAATGAGTTGCGTTCTTTTTTTATGATAAAACGAATTGGTACTACAATAAAGCCTGAACTAAGTTTGTCGAATTTTTAGCAATCCAATTTTTAGTAATCAAAGTACAAAAAAGTATTTTGCACTACATTTGCCGGCTCAGCTAGCTTTGCAGCTCTTAGAGGCTGGTATCTTGTACTGGGCAAAATATTCATCCAGATACGGCAGCATTTTCAGGTTGCTATAAACGAAATTTACTAAATTTATCATGTATCTCATATCATTTTAGTTGGTCTCGACGGCCAAACACAACTTGTACAGCTTCAACGTATTTCAACGCTGTTTTGAAGTATCTCATACTACCTTTCATTCTTGCCAGGCACAGCTCATAAGAAGTATTTTCGGATCCAACATGCTGAAAAAACGAAGAGAAAGTGAACTATTTATTTTCCAAAAATAGTTATCATAAAATTACCTAACATATTGCATATTTTTTACTTTTTTGCATAATAAAGGCTTACAACTACATTCTTTGGTACGCCGCTCATACATTTCCCTTTCGAATCCATGCATTATTGACTTCTTCAACAAGCCCCTGCAGCTGTAATTTTAATATAATGGGACTGAGTTGAACCGGTGTGAATTTGGTTTTGATAGTCAGTGTTTCACGAGATATCGCTTCATCGTAAGAGAGTGCATTGAGGACAGCGGATTCTTCCAATGTAAGGGTATAAGTCTGCTTTGAATCAGGTGCTTTTTTCGTTTGGTCCCAGCCGTATTCCTGCAGAATGTCTTCTATCTGTGTAAGAATAATAGCCCCCTTACGAATCAGCTCATGAGTTCCTTTACTCATCGTAGAGTAAATACTGCCGGGAACAGCAAAAATATCCCGTCCTTCTTCCAAGGCAAAATCGGCCGTGATTAGTGAGCCGCTGCGGCGTGCAGCTTCGATGACGACCGTACAGCGGCAAAGTCCGGCAATGATGCGGTTGCGGGCAGGAAAATTGATAGCTAACGGGCGCATGCCAAAAGGATATTCACTAATAACCGCCCCGCCCGTATCGGCGATTTCGGCAAAAAGACGTTTATTTTCGCTGGGATAGGCCATATCCAGCCCATTGGCAATGACAGCAATGGTTTTTCCATTAGCCGACAACGCCCCCTGATGGGCTTTGGTATCAATGCCTCTGGCGCCGCCGCTGACGACGGTAATCTGATGCCGAGCCATATCTGCAGCTATCGTCTGCGATACATTCAGTCCGTACGGCGTGGCTTTTCTTGCTCCGACAATAGCAGCAGTCCGGTTGGTTTGAGGAAGCTGCCCTCGATAATATAACACGACTGGCGGGTTGAACGTTTGCTGCAGTGCTGCCGGATAGGTGTCTTCCCAGAGCGATACGAGATGCACATGATGTGTTTGGAGACAGCGCAGCTGTTTGTCCCAATCGTAAACGGGCCGATAGTGTTGGATAGACGTTGTTGTTTTAGCAGATAATCCTACAGCTTCCTGCAGTGTCGATGCCGGTGTTTCCCATACTGTTTGGGCTGAACCGAACAGCGCCATCAATGCGCGGATGCTGCGGGAGCCTAATTCCGGAATGGCAAGAAGTGCCGCTGTGTATAAACGTTCTGATTCCAGTGACGTTGTTAGCATAGTAATCACATCCTCTGCAGGGTATTGCGGTAACTGACCGCTTCAGCAACATGTGTATCGTTAATTTTTTCGGAATGAGATAAATCAGCAATCGTTCGGGATACTTTGATAATGCGGTCATAACTGCGGGCACTGAGCTTGAGTTTATTGAACACTTGTTCCAGCAGCAATTGAGCTTCTTTAGTAAGGGGGCACGTTTCCTTGATTTCCCGGTGTCCCATATGGGCATTACAGCTGAGTCCGTATGTACGAAGCCGTTCTTCCTGGATTTGGCGGGCCTTTAAAACACGACTGCGGATAGCAGCTGAAGATTCTTGTGGAATTTCTGTTATCAGCTCGGCGTAATTGGGACGTTCTACCGTAACATGTAAATCAATGCGGTCTAACAACGGCCCGGAAATCTTGCGTGCATAGCGGCGAATTTCCCCGGTCGTACACGTACAAGGGTGATCTTTATCGCCAAGAAAGCCACACGGGCATGGATTCATGGCAGCAATTAAGACAAAACGAGCCGGATAGGATAAGGCGGCATTGACACGAGCGATGTGGACAATGCCGTCTTCTAACGGCTGCCGCAGTACTTCCAGCACAGAACGGGGAAATTCGGGCAGTTCATCGAGAAAAAGGACGCCGTTGTGGCTGAGCGTCACTTCTCCCGGTTTAGGAATAGAACCGCCGCCAATTAAACCAGCTGTGGAAATAGTGTGATGCGGACTGCGAAACGGACGGACTGACATCATTTGTGATTGTTTAAATAAACCGGCAACACTATAAATTTTGGTAACTTCCAACGATTCTTGATGATTCATGGGAGGCAAAATCGTAGGGATACGTTTGGCAAGCATCGTTTTTCCTGAACCGGGCGGACCAATCATAAGTACGTTGTGGCCGCCAGCAGCGGCTATTTCCAAGGCACGCTTAGCTGTAAACTGACCTTGAACTTCAGAAAAATCCACGGTATAATCCGGCGTACTTTGCAGTGCCGCAGCAGGAACAGCCGGGGAAAGCCGTGTTGTTCCTAATAAATGCTCGACAATATCAGAAAATGCAGACACAGCATAAATAACAGCATCACCACAGAGAAGCGCTTCAGCAGCATTGGCTGTACTGACAAAAAACGTATGAAACCCATCGGCTACGCCTTGTAAAATCATGGGCAGAATTCCTGTCACTGGGCGGACGTTGCCGTCTAATGCCAATTCGCCGATAAACATCGTTTGTTGGCATTTTTCAGCCGGAATTTGACCACTGGACACCATAATACCGATAGCGATAGCTGTATCTAGGCCAGCACTGTCTTTTTTGAGGTCAGCAGGAGCTAAATTGACCGTAATGCGGCGCATGGGAAATTCATAGCCGCTGTTTTTCATAGCAGAACGGACTCGTTCTTTGGATTCTTTGACTGATGTAGTGGCAAGACCGACGATTTCAAAAGCCGGCAGCCCATTGGAAATATCTGTTTCAACGGTAATAATATTGCCGTGCAACCCTAAAATGGTAGCACCATAGATACGTGCAAACATAGGCAGCTCCTTATTCTACGCTCAAAAAAGCATGGGGAATATGATGAATACGAAATCCTGCAGAGGACGGCATGACTTCAATCACATCAAAGCGGCAGGGGCTATGCCATAGGCCGTAACGGGATAAATAGGACTTGGCTGTCAGTGTGATTTTATGTTGTTTGTGTTTTTCGACAGCTTCTGCAGGTTGGCCGTACTGCCGGGAATTGCGGGTTTTCACTTCAATAAAAACAATCACGCTGCCGTCCTGAGCAATCAAATCGATTTCTCCCAGTCGGCTGCGGTAATTTTGACAAAGAAGCTTATAATGTTTCTGAGAGCGAATATACTGCGCAGCTGCTTCTTCGCCGCGCACACCTAATTGTTTATCGTTCATGAGGTATACCTCCGTCATTATGAGTATACCCTTACTATACCAGACAAAGATTAAAATAAGATTAGAATTAGATTAAAATTAGATTAAAAAAACTATTCTTACCCCAAATCACAAAAGCCACAAGATACCTACGTGCTGTATCTTGTGGCTTTTTATTTTTCTTAATCACTTTTTCTAATGCCATGATTCTATCGCCGGTACGCCATAACAACTATGTGCCGTCTGCACTGCCCGGCGCACTGCTTGTTCTACAACATAGGCAGCCAGTGCTCCTGTCAGGCTGACTTCGGCATGTATATCCCCTACACTCATGGCATACATGGAGTCGCCGTCTGCTGTAGTATTGACTGGACAGATGGTACGGACGATGCCGTTGCTGGCCATGGCGGCGATTTTTTTCATATGCGCTTTGTCAAACATTCCATTCGTGATGACTGCACCAATGGTTGTATTCGTCGTCGCAGTGTCACGCTGGGAAAAGAGCGTCTCTGTCTGGCCATATTCTTCCAGCATAACACGCCTGGAATCGGCAAAGCCGCCGCCGTCAGCTCGCATACCAGCAATAATTTGATTGTTTTCCCCCAGAACGTCACCAACGGCATTGACGACAACGACAGCTCCTACCTGCAGGCTGCCGACTTGGACAGCGTAGGCACCGATGCCGGATTTCATCATATGAGCCGGGCCGCACAATTTGCCAACAGTGGCACCTGTGCCGGCACCTTGACAGCCTTCGGCAAATGCATTGCGTTCCGACGCGATACAGGCATCATATCCCATTTGCGCATCGGGGCGGACATTTTTACCGCATCCTAAATCATAAATACAAGAAGCTACAACAAGGGGCACTTTACAGATTCTCGTATCAAAGCCAATATCATGTTCTTCCAAATACCGCATGACGCCTGCTGCCGCATCCAATCCATACGCACTGCCGCCGCTAAGAAGGACAGCATGAATCCTGTCCGCATTGGCTGCCGGATTGAGCAGTTCCAATTCTCGGCTTGCCGGACCGCCGCCCCGTACATCGACACCGCAGGGAG
>CAVKOP010000146.1:0-3823 GCA_963657835.1 Lachnospiraceae bacterium
GACCGTGACAGCGTGCGGCATCAGGGTTACTGTTTCTGCTGCTGCCAGGTCATAGCCGGCACTGCCGCCTGTCTTGCGGACTGGCAGCGTAATGTGTTTATCTTGATAAGCCGTTACGACTTCAAATCCTCTTCCTGTCATAGTACACCTTATTTTTTCTGACCATCATGTCCGTGGCCGTTGCGGGGACCGCGGCTGCGATGTGTCGGTGCGTCACTGCCGCCAAGAAGGGCTTTGCGGGACAAGTTAATACGGCCCTGGTTGTCGATTTCAACGCATTTGACCATGATTTCATCGCCCACATTGACGACGTCTTCTACTTTTTCCACCCGTTCTTTGGCAAGCTGGGAAATATGTACGAGGCCTTCTTTGCCCGGCAGTACTTCGACAAAGGCACCAAAGTTCATCAAGCGCGTAACTTTGCCGACATAGGTTTTGCCTACTTCGACATCTTCTGTCAGGCGTTCAATCCACTGTTTGGCTTTGTCGCCGCCTTCGCCGTCTACTGCGGCAATGTATACGAGGCCGGAATCATCAATATCGATTTTGGCGCCTGTTTCTTCTGTAATCTGCTTAATCATTTTGCCGCCCGGCCCAATGACATCGCGGATTTTATCGGGATGAATATGCATGGAGATGATGCGCGGCGCATAGGGCGAGAGCTCCTTGCGCGGTTCACTGATGACCTCCATCATTTTATCCATGATGTGCATGCGGCCTTCATGCGCCTGTTTTAATGCCTGGGCCAAAATTTCCCGGCTGAGGCCTTTGATTTTGATATCCATCTGAATGGCTGTAACGCCCTTGGTCGTACCGGCTACTTTAAAGTCCATATCGCCGAGAGCATCTTCCATACCCTGAATATCCGTCAGAATGGTAAAGTCATCGCCTTTGGTAACAAGTCCCATAGCTACGCCGGCTACAGGAGCCTGAATCGGTACGCCTGCATCCATCAATGCCAGCGTACTGCCGCAGACACTGCCCATCGAGCTGGAGCCGTTGGATTCGAGGACTTCAGATACGACGCGGATAGCATATGGAAATTCTTCTTCACTCGGCATAACCTGGGTCAATGCCCGTTCTGCCAGTTTACCGTGGCCGATTTCACGACGGCCCGGACCGCGGGACGATTTGGTTTCGCCAACACAGAAGGATGGGAAATTGTAATGATGCATGTAGCGGCGGTCTGTTTCGATGCCTACGCCGTCAATATGCTGTGCCTCTGAAAGCGGTGCCAAGGTGGCAAAGCTCAAAATCTGCGTCTGGCCGCGCGTAAAGAGGCCCGTGCCGTGTGTACGAGCAAACAAGCCGACTTCGCAGCTGACAGGACGGACTTCGTTGACTTTACGGCCGTCCGGGCGGATTTTATCGACAGCAATCATATGACGAACGATTTCTTTAATCATTTTTTGCGTGATTTCAGCAATCGTATCTTGGTCATCCGGATAAATGTCAGCAAAATGTTCGTAAATATCTGCTTCAACAGCATTCATTTTTTCTTCACGTTCTACTTTATCTGCTGTAAAAATAGCTGTCTTCATGGCTTCTTCACCGTATGTATGAACAGCTTCTACGATGTCTGCCGGCGGTTCTTTTTCTACAAATTCTTGTTTGGGGACGCTGATTTTGTCCAAGAAACTGAGCTGGAATTCGACAACTTTTTTAATTTCTTCATGAGCAAACATGATGGCATCGAGTACGTCAGCTTCCGGTACTTGTTTGGCGCCGCCTTCTACCATCAAAATAGCGTCTTTGGTGCCGGCAACGACAATATCCATATCGCTCTGTTCGCTCTGGGCTACTGTCGGGTTGATGACAAACTGTCCGTCAACGCGGCCGACACGAACACCGGCAATCGGGCCGGCAAAGGGAATATGAGACATGCACAGGGAAACGGATGCGCCAATCATAGCGGCAATTTCCGGGGCATTGTCATGGTCTACGCAAAAATCATAGGCTACGACGTGTACATCATGACGATAGGTTTTGGGGAACAGCGGACGAATCGGGCGGTCAATCAGACGAGCAAACAACGTTGCCGATTCTGGCGGTTTCCCTTCCCGTTTGATAAAACCGCCGGGAATTTTCCCTACGGAATACATTTTTTCTTCATAATCGACTGTTAATGGGAAGAAATCAGCATCTTCACGTGCTTCTTTCGAACCCGTTGCGGTTACAAATACAGCCGTATCGCCATAGCGGACGAGTGCTGCGCCGCTGGCTTGTTTTGCCAGTTTGCCTACTTCGATGACGAGCGGGCGGCCGGCAAAATCCATTTGGAATTTTTGTTCTTCCATTCCAACTACCTCCTTGTGTCTCACAGGTGATAGGCACTAGTATACAGGCGCATTCTTCGCCTACACACTACAACCTACCACCCTGTGTTTCCTAAAAAAGAGGCTGATGCTCCCACATCAGCCTCACAGCATACATTATTTACGCAAATTCAATTTTTCGAGGATAGCGCGATAGCGTTCCAAGTTGTGTTTCTGCAAATATGCCAACAAGTTGCGGCGCTGGCCGACCAATTTCAACAAGCCGCGGCGGGACGCATGGTCTTTTTTGTGGCTGCGGAGATGGTCTGTCAAGTAAAGGATGCGGCTCGTAAGGAGCGCAATCTGTACTTCCGGAGATCCGGTGTCGTTTTCGTTGGCGCCAAATTTGGCAATAATGTTTTTCTTTTCTTCTACTGTTAACATGTTCATTCCTCCATAGAATATTGAATATTCGCTAAATGCTAAGTGTGCGTCGGAGTCGTCGCAGCACCGAGCACCCGTACGACAATATTCATTATACTATATGGATATGCCGGTGTAAAGTCCCATTTCAGCGAAACTAGAAAAAACCGCCCCTATGCCTTTTCTTCGCTGGCTGGATACAACGCATACAATTGTTCAAAAGCTTTCAGCGAGCGGGCAATCATCGCACCGTCTACACAATAGGAAATGCGGCAGTATCCTGGGCAGCCAAATTCATCGCCTGGCACAATCAGGATGTTCAAGGCTTTGGCCTTTTCCATAAACCCGTTGGCATCGCCATCGGGGGCTTTGACAAATAAGTAAAACGCGCCGGACGGATAGACGCATTCAAAGCCGATGCGGGTCAAGCCCTCATATATTAATTTACGGTTGGCATCATATACGCCCATATCAGCCGTCTGTCCCTGACAGGCCATAATAATCCGTTGGAACACGTTGGGGGCGCAGACAAATCCCAAGGCCCGGCCGGCCCCGCAGACTGCCGTAAACAGTGCTTGACTTTGGCTGACTGCATCCGGTATCAGAATATAGCCGATGCGGTCTCCCGGCAATGACAGGGATTTACTGTATGAATAGCAGACAATCGTATTGTCATAAAATTTCGGCACGTAAAGAATAGGCAGTTCATCAAAGATAACTTCTCGATACGGTTCATCAGAAATCAAGAAAATCGGATGGCCCAGTTCCTGTTCCTTTTGCCGCAGCAAGTCGCCTACTGCCTGCAGTGTATCGGCACGATAGACAATGCCGGACGGATTGTTGGGTGAATTGATGATGACGGCCTTGGTGTGTGCCGTAATGGCTTGTTCCAAGCCGTCCAGAGACAGTTGGAACGTCTTGGTATCTGCCGGCACGACGACCAGTTTTCCTCCGGCACGTTCTGCAAAGACGCGATATTCCGGAAAGAACGGTGCATTGACAATAATTTCATCGTCTGACGTTTCCACCAAGGCTTTCATAATAATCGCCAACGAAGCAGACGCACCGCAGGTAATGTAAAAATTGGCAGCCCGGACATGCGCAGCAAAGGTCTTGTTCATATAATCTGCCAAGCACTGCCGCAC
>CAVKOP010000146.1:3833-5020 GCA_963657835.1 Lachnospiraceae bacterium
CTGCCGCACCGCCGGATCTCCCGGAGCCGGCGTGTACCCATGGATATCAGCTGGATTTTCTTCTTGGGCCAACCGTATCATTTCCCGCTGCACGCATGCCGGTGCCGGAATGCTCGGATTGCCAATACTAAAATCGTAGACGTTTTCTTTGCCGATTTTGGCAGCTTGTTCCTGTCCATAGTCATACAAGGCGCGAATCGCTGACCGATTAGAGCCTAACGCATACATTGTTTTATTATACATTCAAATCCCCCGCTTTTCTTCTAATTTGTCTGCAGATACAGTCATATAAAAAAAGCTTTGCATCATCATAGGCGATGTGCAAAGCTTCATTGCTGCTTGTATTCTGTTTTCTTTTATAGCATACCAAAAAGCGACTGACTTTGTCAATCCAGTCAGTCGCTTTATTGTCAAACATACCCAACCTTATTTGCCGCTGTTGTCAAAATAATCTGCCAAGCCCTTGACGATGCTTTCTGCAAAGTTTTGCTGCTGTGCTTCAGAGTTCAGGGCGTTTTCTTCCGTCGGGTTGGAAATGAAGCCCAGTTCCAGCAGCGTTGCCGGCATGTTGGTATGCAGGAGGACATAGAAGTTAGCCGTCCGCACGCCGCGGTCCGAGAAGGACGTTGCGTTCATGTTTTGGTCATGAATATATTTTGCCAAGCTGTAATCATACGGCGTTTTGCTGTTGTAATAAGCCGTTACCCCTCTGGCATCTGCTGTCGAATAGGAATCGATGTGAATGCAGACAAATACGTCTGCGTTGGCAGCATTGGCAATGTTGCAGCGTGCCTGTAGTTCTTCTGCTGCGCCGTCATACGGAGCGTACACATCGACATCTGTCGTTCTCGTCATAATGACGTTGGCCCCGGCATTGCTCAACAAGGCTGCGACCTTTTTAGAAATCGCCAGCGTAATGTCTTTTTCCTGAGAGTATGAGCCAATCGCACCGGTATCACTGCCGCCATGGCCCGGGTCGATAGCAATAATCTTGCCTTTCAGCCCTTTTGTCAGGCTGTAGGACTGGCTGCTGCTGTACGAAGGCACGCTCACAGCAGGTACGGTTACCTTCTTCGTGTTCATCGAAGTACCCGTCGTTTTTTTCTGTGCTGCTGTATTGATGCCTATTTTGCTCTGGCATCTGCTGTCGAATAGGAATCGATGTGAATGCAGACAAATACGTCTGC
>CAVKOP010000147.1:0-4984 GCA_963657835.1 Lachnospiraceae bacterium
GTCCTACAGCCCGTGCTATTCAGGAAGCTGTGGAACTGATTAAAAATAAGAAAAAACCGATTCTTATTTTTGGCGGCGGCGTTAAATATTCAGAAGCTGAAGAAGAATTTAAAGCGTTTGCTGAAAAATTCGGCATTCCTTTCGGCGAAACACAGGCCGGCAAAGGCACAATTGACTGGAAACATCCGCTCAATCTCGGCGGTATCGGTGAAACAGGCTGCTTGGGTGCCAACACGATTGGCGCAGATGCAGACTGCGTTATCGGCGTAGGTACTCGTTATACGGACTTTACGACATCTTCCAAATGGTTGTTCCAGAACCCGGACGTTGACTATGTCAATATCAATATTTCCAAATTCCATGCCTATAAAATGGACGGCGTACAGGTCGTAGGCGATGCGAAAGCCTGCCTCGAAGACTTGCAGGCTGCGTTGGAACAAACGGGCTGGAAAGCTGGCTATACGACAGAAGTGGCTGATGCTAAAGCGAAAAACGATGCAGAAATCGACCGCATTTATCATCTCGAATATACAGGCAAAGACTTTGTTCCGGAAGTAAACGATGATTTGGACTTTGAAAAAGTAAGTGCAGAATTCATCAAATTGACAGGTTCTTCTTTGCCGCAGACACGCGCTCTCGGCGTTATAAACGAAACTATCGGCGATCAGGCTGTCGTTGTCGGTGCATCCGGTTCTCTTCCCGGCGACTTACAGCGTGCATTCCGTCCGACCTGCGTTGGCGGCTATCACGTAGAATACGGTTTCTCCTGCATGGGCTATGAAGTCAATGCAGCACTCGGCGTAAAATACGCAGAACCGGACAAAGAAGTCTATGCTCTCGTCGGCGACGGCGCATACATGATGCTGCACTCCGAATTGCCGCAGTCTATTGCTGAACACAAAAAAATCAACGTTATCGTATTCGACAACATGACAAACGGCTGCATCAACAACTTGGAAATCGGCCACGGCCAAGGCAGCTTTGGTACAGAATTCCGTTTCCGCAACCCGGAAACAGGCAAACTGGACGGCGGCTTCGTACCGATGGACTTTGCCATGAATGGCGCGTCCTATGGCTGCAAGACATATACCGTTCACAGTGCAGAAGAATTGAAAGCGGCATTGGAAGACGCTAAGAAACAGACTGTTTCTACACTTATCGACGTAAAAGTACTGCCAAAGACAATGGTTCACGGCTATGGCGATTGGTGGCGCGTAGGCGTAGCTCAGGTATCCAAGAGCCAGAAGATTCAGGATGTATACCAAAACCTTATGGTACCAAACTTCGAAAAAGCAAGAAAATACTAATCGACAGACTAGGATGTAAAGGGATCCCTTTCTGTACGCAGTTTTAGGAAGCCGCAGAGGGTTCCTAAAGAAAGAGATTCCCTTTTGCATACATTTTTAGGAGGCATTTTATTATGGCAAACATTAAATTAGGCATTGCACCGATTGCTTGGACAAACGATGACATGCCTGACCTCGGCAAGGAAAATACATTTGAACAATGCGTCAGTGAAATGGCATTGGCTGGTTTCACAGGCTGTGAAGTCGGCGGCAAATACCCGAAAGATCCCGTTGTTTTGAAAAAAGCATTGGATCTTCGCGGCATGTCTATCGCCAGCGCTTGGTTCAGCTCGTTCCTTTTAACACAGCCGTACGAACAGGTCGAAAAAGACTTCATCGCACACTGCGAATTTTTGAAAGCTATGGGCGCTAAATTCTGCAACGTCGCAGAACAGGGCAACTCTGTACAGGGCAAATTGGACGTTCCTGTATTTGCAGGCAAACCGACCAATACGGAAGAACAGTGGAAAGTTCTCGCTGAAGGCCTGAATAAACTCGGCGCTGTTGCTAAAAAAATCGGTCTTACGATGACCTACCATCATCACATGGGTACTGGCGTTCAGACGACGGAAGAAATCGACCGTCTCATGGAAATGACAGATCCGAACCTCGTATTCCTTCTCTATGATACGGGCCATCTCGTATGCTCCGGCGAAGATTACTTGGCAATCCTCAAAAAATACTTGCCGCGTATCCGTCACATTCATTTGAAAGACGTTCGCATGGACATCCGCAACAAAGTGAAAGCTGAAGACATGAGCTTCCTCGACGGCGTTCGTGCCGGCATGTTTACAGTTCCTGGTGACGGCGATGTTGATTTCGAACCGATTTTTGACATTATTAACGCCAGCGATTATGACGGCTGGTTTATCGTAGAAGCAGAACAAGATCCGGCTAAAGCCAATCCGCTTGAATATGCTATCAAAGCTCGTAAATACATCAAAGAAAAAGCTCATATTTAAAACTCAAACTTCCAAACAACAGACACAACCAATAAGAACATACATCTATAAGAACACATTTAAATATATACCTAAAAAGCACACATCTAATACCACTTTCTTAAATATACTGAAAGCCGCTCTATACAGGGCGGCTTTTAGCATGTGGGCCATAGTCTGTGCAGATGAGAAAAAAATATATATGAATACTATACAAAAAACATATGCTATTTTAATTGCTACCACGTTTATTTGGGGCATTCAGCCATTATGCATTAAATGGCTGGTAGCGGCATGGTCGCCCGTAACGATTACGACGATGCGCTATGTACTGATCGGTACCTTTTTATTGGGCCTTTCGCTGGTGCGGGGGGAGGGAATCCTTCCGAAAAAGAAATGCATCATGCCCTTACTGCTGATGGGTGTGACCGGTATTGGCATCAATAATGTACTGCAGTTTACGGGACTGCAGGTTTCGACAGTGACCAACTGTACACTTATTGCCGCTGCCTCACCGGCCATTACGGCCTTTTTTGCTTCCTTTTGGATTCGCGAACGGCTGCCGCTGAAGGCTTGGCTGGGGATTAGCTTGTCTTTTATCGGGGCGGTCATTGTAATTAGTCATGGCTCGCTGTATGTAATTACGCATTTTGAATTTAATCGGGGCGATATTTTTTTCCTGCTTGCTCAAGTGGCTTGGACGACGTATTCGATTATCGGCGTGCGCGTCATGAAAGATATGCCGCCCGTGCTGACAACAGGATGGGCTGGCTTGTTTGGTGCCTGCATGACGCTTGCGTATGGCATGGCAGCACAGGATTTTTATCCGGCACCTTTAGATATGGCGCTTACTGTGTCTTTTGCTTATACAGTTATTTTTGGCGGCATTATGGCTATGCTGTTTTGGAACATTGGCGTAAAAAATGCTGGTCCCAGTCTGACGGCTATTTTTCAAAACGTCACACCGGTTGTCGGTATGATAGGCGGGTATGTTCTGTTTTCTGAAATCATTGGCATACAAGAACTTGTCGGCGCGGCCTGCATTTTTATTGGTGTATACGCTACGACACACAGCAAATAACAGCGGCCTGTCTACAAAGAAGGGGCTGCAGCTAAATGGAACCATGGCTATTAAGCAAAGAGGTCTTGTGAACATCTTTATTCACAAGACCTCTTTGCTTATATAAAACAAGACATATCTAAACCACCTTTCAATTCAACCATCATGAAGAAGCGAAAAGAGTATAGATATATCATTTTATCGAAAAATTAAAAAAATATCCCAATATTTGATAAAAAGCCGATGTATGCGGTCCTATCAGCAATGATGTTTTTCCAGCGGGTTTACGGCTCCTTTACCATAAATAAAAGGAACAGCGGCATGACGATTGAAAAAGGAAACAATCGGGCCGGTACAGCAGGCCATGGCCAGCGTGCCAATACCAATGATACTGCCGCAGAAAAAGCCGATGATGATACAAGTGCAGTCGCAGAGGATACGGCCCCATTTATACGTAATATGTCCGTCGCTGCGGTGTTCCAAAATCCAGGGGATGGCATCGTAGGGGCCAAGACCTATGTTGGAACAAAGATAAAACGAAACGCCTAGACAGGAGGTGAAAATACCGACAACGAGAAAACAAATACGGCTGGTTACAGACAGTGTTTCGGGAAGACCGATAGAGGAAAATAAAATAAAACTATATATATCACACAAAGGGCCGAGCAAAATCAGATACATAATGGTACCGGCCTTAATAAACTGCCTGCCTAACAGCAGTACGGGGATAAATAAGAGGAAACAAACAATGGATGTGCAGGTACCAAAGGAAAAGCTGCTCCAAAGACTAAGACCTAGATTCATGCAGGAGTAGGGGTCGGTGCCAAAGTTGCTCAAGCGCAGCATAGACGTAGCCAGGCACATGATATTGATGGCCAAAATGTTGGTAAGAATGCGGCGCCGCATATGAGAAGATGCTGTATGACGCCAACGTGAATGAATTGGTATATTGAGTGAGAAATGATTATGTTTCATGTCGCATAAGTCCTCCGTAATATGGGTAAATGAGCATATTAATAGTTTTTAATGGTGATATTATAACATGATTTGACTATCTTTTGTATATATAATGGTGATGTATTTTAGATACGAAAAAATATAGTGAAAAAGCAATTTTTTAGAGAAAACGACGCAAATAAGCAATATATTGTAGTTGTTGCACAAAAAGCATAAAAATCAATTAGCTATGAATGCGTATTTCCCAATATATATCGCTGTTTTTTAAAAAAACACAGAAAAATTGCTCAACTGGTGAAATAGCAATTTTTTATAGAAATAGCAAGAAATCAAACTTTATAATATACATAAAAGATACATGGAAACGTATCACGATTATATCAAATTATGAAAATGGAGGTACATAATATGAGTGGTTCTGTAAGCAGTACGGTGCCGAATCAAGGGCAATTGTCTTGGTTTACCCGCATATCCTATGCGTTGGGGGATACGGCGCAAAATGTCGTTTGGGGCGGTATGGCTATCCTAACGTTTTTCTATACGGATTATGCCGGTATTGATGCGGCTGTAGTCGGCCTGGTTATGCTGATTTCCCGTTGCTTTGACGGTTTTTCTGATATTATTATGGGATTTATTGTAGAAAAGACCAATTCTAAATGGGGGAAATCACGGCCGTGGAT
>CAVKOP010000148.1:0-4953 GCA_963657835.1 Lachnospiraceae bacterium
CGTAAATAATACGTAGTATATAACTGAAAAAAACCGCATACCTTGCGGTACACGGTCTTCTTCAAAATTACAACAATAGAGGAGAGCCGATGTACCACCATCGGACTATCTCTTTTTTATTGTACCATAGGTTATATCAAAAAGAAAGAAAAAGTACGTCACATATATCTTGGTAAAATAAAACCTATATATTTTTTTCTTCTCTTTTCTTATCTCTTCTTATTCTTATCTATAAAGGTAACGCGTTACATCGTAAAGTTGATACAGCTGGAAATGGCTTTTTTGCTAGGTTTGCACGTATTTTTTATGTTCGTATATGCAAAAAAGTGTACGTATAAATCAAAATAATGGATGATATATACCGATGAATTGAAACAAAAACGCATATCTTACCGTAATAGAACATACGTATTATATGTATACTTACCTTATTATGCTTTTTTCCGAGTCAATGTGTAAATTAAGGCGTTGCAAATGGCTGCGGCAATCGTACTGCCTCCTTTGCGGCCTTTGGCTACGATGTAGGGGACGCCGGACTGCATGATAATTTCTTTGGCGTAGACAACATTGACAAACCCTACAGGTACGCCAATGATAAGATCTGGATGCATTTTTCCTGCCCGGATTAATTCGTCAAGCCGCAGCAATGCCGTCGGCGCGTTGCCTACGGCAATAATCAAGGGACCGCGAATGGTACAGGCTCTATCCATGCAGGCAACAGCCCGTGTAGTCCCTTGCGTTTTGGCCATGCGGGCTACGTCTGCATCAGCCATAAAGCATACTTTCGTGCTGTGCAGTGTTTCCAAGCCCCGCTGGCTGATGCCCATGTAAGCCATGTTGGTATCGGTAACAATCGTGCATCCCTGCCGCAGTGCTGTTAATCCTTTGGCCACAGCATCTGGGCTGAAGCGCAGCGTGCGGGCATATTCAAAATCGGCACTCGTATGAATAACGCGCTTGATAATATTTTTTTCTGCCGCCGGCAGCTGGATTTCACCCAATTCCTCTTCGATGATTTCCATGCTCCGTTTTTCTATATCTGCCGGCAAAATATGTTCAATTTTCATGCTGATGTTCCTTTCTGTATGCATCACACTGTGCCACAAAACGCCGTGCCCAGGCAGGATTGCCTAAAAAATGGAAATGCGGATATCCTGCCAGCAGGCGGCCCTGACTGTAAATGCAGGGCCAGCTGCGTTTTCCCTGGGCTTTAGCCGCAAGAAATGCCGTGCCGTTGTTGGTACTGTCCGAATAATGAAATTCATGGGCCTGAATCGTTTCGCCGGCCTGGCAAAGCATCGTATCTTCCTGTGCCGTCAGTGTCACGTAGCCAAACCGCTGCAGCCGCGGAGTCATATGAGATATGCCGGCAATGCTTCCTACGCCTGCATAGGATTTCGCATCATCACGAAACGCCTGCAGCATATACATAAAGCCGCCGCATTCGGCCAGGCAGGGACATCCTTGGCTGACCGCCTGAAAAATCTGCCGTTTCATCGTATGGTTGGCTGCCCAGATTTCGGCATATAATTCCGGATAGCCGCCGCCAATATAAAGTCCGTCGCAGGGCGGCAGTGACGCATCATGCAGGGGACTGAAAAAGACCAGCTCGGCCCCCAGCTGTTCCAGTACATGCAGGCTGTCTTCATAATAAAAGCAGAACGCTTCATCGCGGGCAACGGCAATACGGACAGAAGCGATCTTTGCAAATTGAGGTTCTTCATAGGCAAGCATCGGAGCCTGACGGGCTATCGACAGGATGCCGAGAATATCCAGTGTTTTTTCAGCTGTCACAGCCAGCGTATCGATTTTTTCTTGCAAGTCGGTAATTTCTGTTGCTGTAATCAGCCCCAAATGCCGGCTGGAAAAACGGCATGCCGGCATATCCGGAAAATACCCCAGGGCAGGAATCCCGGCCGCCTTTTCCCAAGCCGATTGAAAATAGGCATATACCATGGCATTGACATGGTTTACGATAAAGCCGGCAATATAGCTGGGTTCATAAAATTGTACCATGCCGCGAAGCTGCGCTCCTAAGGAAAGAGCCGCGCCCCGTCCGTCTACGACAAGGACAACCGGGGTTTGGGTCGCCCGTGCCAAATCGTAAGCACTGGCTTCACTGGTCGTGCCAATACCGTCATAGTATCCCATAGCCCCTTCCAAAACGGCAATGTCTGCCTGTTTGGCGTGAGAGGCCAAGAGATATGTTACGTTGGTTTCTCCCGTATGCCCCCGCCCCAACAGAAATAAATCCAAGTTGTGCGACGGCGTGTGCAGCACTTGGGAATGAAACATCGGGTCAATATAATCGGGGCCGTTTTTAAACGCTTCGGCATGAAGATGCTGCCGCTGCCAAGCACGCAGCAGGGCGCAGACAATCGTCGTCTTGCCGCTGCCGCTGCGCGGGGCAGCGATGAGTATGCGCGGAATGGCTGCTTGCTTCATTTAGGCTTTCTCCTTTGGGTACGCAGACAAAATATAAATCGGGTTTTGTCCCATCATCATATGATACGGACCTGCGGCTTTACTTTTAGCGATGCTGACCTGGGTAATATCCAGCGTATACCCTGCACGGCAGGCATAATATGCCGTCACGGCTGCCAATGTTTCTACGGTAATGGCCGTCATCACGACGACGCAGCAGGGATTTTTTTGGTAAATCCTATCTAAAATAGGTTCTAGTCTTCCTTTGGTGCCGCCAATAAATACTCGCTGCGGCACAGGCAGAGCCTGTATGGTGTCAGCCGCATCACCCGGTACGATGGTCAATTGGCTGACGGCAAACTGTTCTTTATTTTGCTGCAGCACCTGCAGGGCCTCTGCGTTGATTTCCATGGCATAGACATGGCCCCACGGCACCTGCAGAGCCAGCTCTATAGAACAGGAGCCCGTACCGGCACCAATATCATAGATCGTATCATCAGGCTGCGGCTGCAGCTTGGATATGGCGATACAGCGGACTTCCTGCTTCGTCATGGGCGCATGACCCCGCAGAAACAAGCTGTCATCGAGTCCGTGAAGCGGCAGCGGCCGACGTGCGGCTCGGTCATTTTGTATCATCATAACAGCCAGTCCCTGCAGCTTCTGCTGTGCCAGCTGCGCAGCAGTACCGGAAACAATCCGTTCCTGCGGATATGACAAATCGATGCCAGCCTGCACGTATACCTCCTGCAGTCCATATCGGCAAAGTTCCTGACACAACGCAGACACGGAATCTTCACCGCCGGTCAGGCAAAATACTTTAGGATGGCACTGCACGGCCCAGACCAGCGGCGCCTGGCGTCCATGTCGGCTGATAATATAGGCATCCTGCCAGGAAATCTGTAGTTTGGCTGCAAAATATACCAGGCTGCTGATGCCGGGAATCCGCGTAACCGTACAGCCGGGAATATCGCGCAGCAGCTCTGCCAAACTAAAAAAGCCGACATCACCGGATACAAGAACTGCCATCGTGTCTGTTCCCGCCGCATGGGATGCGGCAATACGGCGGATTTCCGATGGCTTGTACGTTTCGTGTACTTCCTTGGCTGCACTATCCCAAAACTGCAGCATGCGTTTGTCCCCGACAAGGATACTGCTTGCTGCAATCGCTTTTTGAGCTTCTATAGTGAGCAGGTCCGGATGGCCCGGCCCTATGCCAATGATATAGATATGCATCGTGTTATCACTCCTTGTACCATCGCTGAAACGCCTGTTTGATATCTTCCAAAGAACGGCCCTGCTCCGTCCGCCGTTTGATGACAATGAGCGTAGCACCGGCGCTGCGGGCTGCTGTGACTTTTTCTGCAAAACCGCCCGGCTTGCCGGAATCTTTGGTAACGACATAAGCCGCTTTATACTGAGAAAACATGGCTGTATTAAGCGGCACAGAAAAAGGTCCCTGCATGCAAATCAAGTGAGATGGCTCATAGCCCAGGTCCAATGCCCGTTTCAGTGACATCATCGTCGGCAGAATACGAGCATACACCCGCTTGGTATACTCAGGTATCTGTGTAAATACATCCAAGTTTTTGCTGCCTGTTGTCAAAAAGATGGCCCCTGTCGTATGACTTAGGACATCGACGGCTTCTTCCATCGTATCGACAGTCACGCAGTCCGTATACGTATCTTCAGGCCGCACGACACGCCAATAGGCAATCTGCTGCGCCGTGCAGGCCGCCTGTACATGCGCCGTCACAGCCGTAGCGTACGGATGAGTTGCATCAATCACCAGTTGAATTTGCTGCTGCTGCAAAAAGGCTTCCATATCCAGTTCTTCCATTCGCTTCGCATAAACAGTAATATTTTCCCTTTTTGGCAGCAGAGAGGCGCCGTACGCCGTAGCTACAGATACATGCAGCGATACATCAAACTGGCTGATATAGGTCGTCAGCAGCCTGCCTTCTGTCGTGCCGCCGACAATCCAAACGGCCCGTTTCATACAGTATATCCCCGCGGCGTGACCATTTTACCGTCCAATACCTTCGTCTGGCTGTTGCCGATAAATACGGTAGAAAACATATCGGCCTGCATTTTGCGCAAATGACCCAGCGTCGTAATTTCTGCTGTTTCACCGTCTCTGCCAATGTGATGGACAATGCCTGCCGGCGTGCTGGCCGACTGGTGCCGTAAAATAATATCACAAGCCTTTTCCAAATAATCAGCCCGTTTTTTGCTCGACGGATTATACAGACAAATGACAAAATCACCGGCAGCTGCACAATCCAGGCGGTTTTCTATCGTTTCCCACGGCGTCAATAAGTCGCTCAGGGAAATCAAGCAAAAGTCACTGACCAACGGGGCACCGAGGAGAGCCGCTCCCGAGCAGGCAGCCGTCACGCCGGCAACAACAGTGATTTCTACATCGTCACATCCGGCAGCTACTTCATGCATGATGCCTGCCATGCCGTACACGCCGGCATCACCGCTGGAAATAATTGCTGTCGTTTTGCCTTCCCGTGCTTTTTCCAGCAC
>CAVKOP010000149.1:0-4911 GCA_963657835.1 Lachnospiraceae bacterium
GAATTAACCCAAGCTATGCAGCAGATTGCGAAAGATGTACAAGAAGGACGACTGCAGCCGCAGGATATTACAGAAGCGACGGTAAGCCGTTATTTGTATACAGAACCGGAGAATGATGTCGATTTGATGATTCGTCCAGGTGCGGATAAACGCGTCAGCAACTTTTTGCTTTGGCAGCTGGCATATGCAGAATTCTGGTATACAGATTTGTGCTGGCCGGATTTTACAAAAGAAACATTAATAGAAGCGATTCTTGCCTTTCAAGGCAGAGAACGTCGCTTTGGTGGATTAAAATAAGGTGGGTAAATACAGAATATGTTGGCAAAACGAATTCTCACCGGCATTATTGGCGGTGCCCTTACAATCTTCATTATCTATGAAGGCAATTGGCTGTTTTTTATTATGATGACGCTGCTGGCGTTGTTAGGCTGGTATGAATATGGCAATTTAGTTCATAAATTAAAGGCCAATATATCCGACCGGGTAGGTGCGGTTTGGATTATTTGTTTCTTATCGTCTTATTGGTTTGGCAGTATGAAACTCATGATGTTTTTTTCTGTTGCCATGATGTTGTGGCTTTTGCTGCAGACTGTTCTTTGCCATACTAAAGTCAAACCGGTTGACAGTGCGTATACCTTGTATGGTTTGATTTACATTGTCGGTGGCTTTTGGGCCATGCTGGCACTGCGCAGCGGCTTGATTGCGTCCTCTATGACAGATGCGTTTACGACTGTCATGTTGGAACCAGCCCGTTTCCTTTTGTTTTTACTTATTTTTTCTACATGGGCAAGCGATACGTTTGCCTTTGCCGTAGGAAAATGTATGGGGAAAACTAAATTATGCCCGACGATCAGTCCCGGCAAAACAAAAGAAGGGGCGATTGGCGGCTTTGTTGGAACCATTCTTACGGCGCTGATTTTTTCACTCGTTTTTCAGTTTTCTTTGCTCCATGCCTTTGCTATCGGCTTGATTGTCGCCATAGCGGCACCGTTGGGAGATTTGGTAGAATCTATTTTAAAACGTGTCTGTGATGTCAAAGATTCTGGAACATTGATTCCAGGTCATGGCGGCGTGTTGGACCGTTTTGACAGTCTGCTGTTTGCAGCACCTGCTGTCTACGTATATTTGACCCTTATTTCCTAACCAATGGGAGAAACAATATGAAAAAAATTATTTTACTTGGCAGTACAGGCTCTATTGGAACACAGGCTGTAGATGTTATTAAGGCGCATCCAGATATGTTTTCCATTGCAGCGATTGCTGCCCATACGAGTTGGCAGCAGGCAGCACAGCAGATTCAGCAGTACCGTGTACCCTTTGCCTGCATGACTGATGTGCAGGCGGCCCGTAAGCTGCAGGAGCAAGTCGGCAGCCAGTGTGTCGTGTTCAGCGGTGCCGAAGGAATGCTCCGTTTGATTGACGAAGCTGACGCTGACATGATTTTGACATCTCTCGTAGGCGCTGCCGGCATTGAACCTACGCTGCATGCGATTGCGCATGGTTTGGACATTGCTTTGGCCAATAAAGAAACGCTGGTAGCCGCTGGCGAGTTAGTAATGAAAGAAGCTGCCCGGCATCACGTGCGGATTTTGCCGGTTGACAGTGAACATGGCGCCATTTTTCAATGTTTGGCCGGACGAAAAAAAGAAGAAATTGATAAACTGTTAATTACGGCTTCCGGCGGTCCTCATTTCCAGCGGCCGCTGGAAGAATTTCCCCATATTACAGTTGAACAATGTCTAAAACATCCTACGTGGAACATGGGCGGAAAAATTACGATTGATTCTGCTACGATGTTCAATAAAGGGCTGGAAGTAATAGAAGCGCATTGGCTTTTTGATATGCCGTTCGAACGTATTGACGTCGTCATTCAGCCGCAAAGTATCATTCATTCTATGGTACAGTTTATTGACGGTTCTGTATTGGCTCAACTAGGAATGCCGGATATGCGGCTTCCTATTCAGTATGCCTTTACCTATCCGGAACGAGAAGCTGTGCAGGGCGCACAGCCTATTGATTGGAAAACATTGCGCCGCATTGATTTTTATGCGCCTGATAATGAAAAATTTCCCTCGCTGCCTTTAGCCTATGAAGCCGGCAGAATCGGCGGTACTATGCCCTGTGTACTGAACGGTGCCAATGAAACGGCTGTCTATGCGTTTTTGCGGCGGGAAATTTCATTTACGCGTATTTTTGATATTGTGCGTACAGTCATGGAAAAGCATGCTGTATGCCATGACGTGACGTTGGATGCCATTCGCCGTGCTGATGCTTGGTCACGGCAATGTGCTGCGTCGTTGCTATAGAAAGGTTGTCATACATTGGGAATTACAATTGCAGCAACTGTTTTTGTATTTAGTCTGATTGTCTTTGTGCATGAATTTGGCCACTTTATGACTGCTAAATTAACTGGCATGCAAGTAGATGAATTTGCTATTGGCTTTGGCCCCAAAATTTACAGCCATCAATACGGTTCTACCTTGTATTCACTGCGGGCTGTGCCGCTTGGCGGCTTTAACCGCATTGCCGGCATGACCGAAGAAGAGGAACTCAATGAAAAATCATTTCTGAACAAACCGGTCCGGTCCCGCTTGTTGGTTATTGCTGCCGGCGCGATAATGAATTTTATCTTAGCGTTGGTGTTGATATGGGGCATAACTTTTGCTGTCGGCACGATGGACGTATCGCCGGAACCAGTAGTAGGCTCCGTCATTGCAGATTCAGCAGCTGAAAAAGCCTCTATGCAGCAGGGAGACCGAATTATTTCTATTGGCGGCACGGCCATTGATACATGGAGCGATATTTCTAAAGTCGTTGCAAAACACAGTAAGGAAGTCGTACCCGTTGTTGTCAAGCGTGATGGCGAAACGATAACATTAGAAATGATTCCTAAGACAGATACGCAGTCTAATCGGGCTGTTTTGGGTGTCATGCCTGTGATTACCGAACAGTCCCATGGATTTTTTGAGTCTGCCGGAATGGCAGTCACGCGAACCGGCACGATTTGTAAAATGATGCTCGTTGGTTTATATGAAATGGTGACAGGCGCGCAAAAAGCGGAAGTCGCCGGGCCGATTGGCGTCGCACAGCTGGCAGGGCAGGTCGCTTCTGTTGGCTTCGTGAATTTATTGATGTTTACCGCATTTTTGAGCCTGAACTTGGGAATTTTAAATTTACTTCCCATTCCTATGCTGGATGGCGGTTACATCATCTTATTGATTTTAGAAGGAATCACAGGACGCCGCATGCCAAAACAGGCACTGCGCGTTATTCAGACAATTGGCATGGTCATCTTGGGAGCATTGTTTATTTTTGCGATGTTCCAGGACATCAGCCGTTTTTAGAAGGGAAAGAACATGAAACGCAGAACATCGCTTCCTGTGCAAGTAGGAAATCTTACGATAGGCGGAACAGCACCTATATCGGTGCAGACAATGTCAACAGTAAATCCTGCCTATGAAGACAAGGCGATTGCTGATGCAAAACGCTTGGCTTCTTATGGCGCGGAATTGATTCGCTTTGCCGTACCGGATATGGCTGCTGCGAAAGGGTTGAAAGCCGTCGTGGCAGCTTCTTCCGTACCGATTGTAGCTGATATTCATTTTGATTACCGACTGGCTTTGGAAGCCGTTGACAGCGGTGTGCAGGCACTGCGCATCAATCCGGGAAATATTGGCACGGAAGAAAATGTAATTAAAGTCGTAGAAAAAGTAAAACCCCGTCACATTCCTATTCGAATTGGCATCAACACGGGTTCGCTGCCGGAAGATATTTTAAAAGCCTACGGCGGTCATCCGACAGCAGCCGGCATGGTAGAAGGTGCACTGCGTCATATTCGGATTTTAGAGCGGCTGCAGTACCGCAATATGGTAATTTCTTTAAAAGCTTCCCAGGTTCCGTTAATGATTGAAGCGTACCGCGAGTTAGCAGACAAAGTACCGTATGCGCTGCATTTGGGTGTAACAGAGGCCGGTCTTGTCCGGGAAGGCAGCATTAAGTCGGCCATCGGGATAGGTACGCTGCTGTATCAGGGAATTGGCGACACCATTCGCGTATCGCTGACTGGTGACCCGGCAGAGGAAGTCAAAGTAGGACAGACGATATTGTCTTCGTTAGGGCTGCGTTCTTTTGGACCGACACTTATTTCTTGTCCTACATGCGGCCGGACCAAAGTAAACCTGATTGCATTGGCACAAAAAGTAGAGGAAGCTATTTCGCATCTTACCGTTCCCATCAAAGTAGCTGTCATGGGATGCGTAGTCAATGGACCGGGCGAAGCGCGTGAAGCCGATTTCGGCATTGCCGGCGGCTGTGGCAGCGGCATTGTCTTTTCTCATGGGCATGTCCTTCGGACCGTACCGGAAAATCAGTTAGTATCCAGTCTACTGGAGGAAATACATAAATCACTTACAAAGGAGTCTTAGTTACATGTTAGCATCAAAATTATACAGCCCAACGCTGCGGGAAATTCCGGCAGAAGCTGAAATTGCCAGTCATCAATATATGCTTAAAGCAGGTCTTATCCGCAAAAACGGCGGCGGGCTTTATACATTTTTACCATTAGGACGCAAAGTCGTATTAAAAGTAGAAAATATCGTTCGCGAAGAAATGAACGCAACCGGCGCACAGGAAATTATGATGCCTATTATGCAGCCTTCTGAAATTTGGCATGAATCGGGCCGTTGGAACGCCTATGGTCCGGAAATGTTTAAATTGGAAGACCGTCATGGCAACCAGTATTGCCTGGGACCGACACACGAAGAATTGATTACAACGTTGGTGCGCAACGAACTTCGCTCCTATAAACAGCTTCCTGTTACGCTTTGGCAGATGCAAAATAAATACCGTGATGAAATCCGTCCGCGCTTCGGCTTGATGCGCAGCCGTGAATTTGTCATGAAAGATGCCTAT
>CAVKOP010000150.1:0-4884 GCA_963657835.1 Lachnospiraceae bacterium
GGCTGTACTTTGGCGGGGCGGTAGCCGTGTTGGTTCAGGTAGGCCAAGTCTCTAGCCAGGGTTGCTGGATTGCAGGAGACGTAGACGACGCGTTTGGGTTTGCTTTTGGCAATGGCTTGAAGAACTGGTTCGCCGCAGCCGGCTCTGGGCGGATCCAAGACGATGACGTCCGGCCGGATGCCGTTTTGGATGAGTTCCGGCAGTTTGTAAACGGCGTCTCCCAAGATAAATTCTGCGTTGTGAATATGGTTGTCTCTAGCGTTTTTGATAGCGTCTTTGATGGCCGGGGCTACGATTTCGATGCCATAAACTTGTTTGGCTTTTTGTGCCAAAAACAGGGTAATCGTACCGGTGCCGCAGTATACGTCGGCTACGGTTTCATTTCCTTTGAGGTCTGCAAATTCCAAGGCTTTTTCGTAGAGACGCTGAGCTTGTTCACTGTTGACCTGGAAAAAGGATTGGGCTGAAATATTGAAGGTCAAAGGGCCGATGGAATCGTGAATCGTCGGCGCACCGTAGATGACTCGCGTTTTGGGGCCTAAAATGACGTTGGTATGCCGTGTGTTGACGTTTTGCACGATGCTTTTCACATGAGGCAGTTCGCTCCGCAGCATGCGTACCAAATCTTTCATATGGGGAACCATATCGCAGGCTGTGACCAGACAGACCATGATTTCACCGGTGTGCACGCCTACTCGTCCCATAATATGCCGCACGATGCCGGTCCGCAGGTCTTCGTTATACGCAGGAATCTTATAGGTTTTCATCCATTGGCGGACGATGGCGGCAATCTGGTTGTTGCCGTCTTTTTGAATAGCACAGGATGCCACGTCAATGACTTGATGGGTCGCAGCGGCAAAACAGCCGATGGCTATATTTTTTTTGCCGACGGCGGCTACCGGAAACTGCATCTTATTGCGGTATGCCCAGGGGCTGGCAGCCCCCAGTGTCGGTTCTACGTGAATCGTTTTGAAATGGCCGATGCGTTCCAGCGCATCCTGTACTTGCTGCCGTTTTTCTTTGAGTTCGCCTTCATAGCTGATATGCTGCAGCTGACAGCCGCCGCAGGCAGCATATACGGGACAGGCCGGTGGTATCCGGTCCGGCGAAGCCGTGACAATACGCAGCAATTTAGCGGCGGCATATTGTTTTTTGACGAGGGTAATCCGCGCTTCTGCCGTTTCGCCAGGAAGTGCTCCCGGTATAAATACGGTGAAGTCCTTATATTTCCCTACGCCTTCTCCGCTGGTTCCCAGCCGTACTACGTCAATCGTATAGGTGTTCCCTTTTTGGACAGGGATTTGCCTGTTGAGGTTCATATCTTTCTTCCTTTTCTCTAAAAAATAGGCAGTCGTAATCTGCCGTTATATCCGTTTACTTGCACGGCATCGTCCATAGGCCATGCAAAAGGAGCCGTTTGGACAGGCAGCGGCTCCCTCCTGCTGTTTATTCATAGATAATGTCACAGACCACCGGTTCGATAGACACAGCTTGTGTCGGCGTGACGATAATCTGGTCTGCAATCTGCTGCGCCACCGCCATCATCGGGGTATCGGCTTTGCCGTAAATGGTAAACAGCGGCTCACCCGCATGAATCGGGTCATAGAGTTCTTTATACAGCCGAATGCCGACCATCGGATCGATAACATCTTCTTTATGCGCCCGGCCGGCTCCCAGTTTCATGGCGATTTCGCCTAATGCTCTGCCGTGAATAGCCGTAATGTATCCTTCATCGGTGCAGACAGCCGTATACTGCTGGGCAGCTTTAGTCAAGGGTCGTTTGCCAATCCAGGACGTACTGCCATGCTGCGCCGCAATGAGTTCTTTAAATTTGGCAAGACCGGCTCCGCTTTGCAGTACGCGGCGGATTTTTTCTCGTCCGTCTGTTTCATCAGCTGCTTTTTTGCCGAGAAGCAGCATATAGGCTCCCAATACTTCGACGACTTCCATCAGTCGTTTGGGGCCTTTGCCGGACAAGGCTTCTACGGCTTCATCGACTTCCAGACTGTTGCCGATAGCTGTACCCAGCGGTGCTTCCATAGACGTAAGAATGGCCACGGTCGGACGGTGTGCCAGTTTGCCAATCTGTACCATCGTATGGGCCAATATCCGGGCATCTTTCTTGTTTTTCATAAACGCGCCGTCACCGTATTTGACATCCAGGACGATAGCATCGGCGCCGGCAGCTATTTTTTTGCTCATAATCGAGCTGGCGATTAAGGGGATACTTTCGACAGTGCCTGTCGCATCGCGCAGGGCATAGAGAAGCTTGTCAGCCGGGGCAATGTCTCCGGACTGGGTAATCAACGAAATGCCAATCCGGCGCACTTGTTCCAAAAATGCCGTTTCCGGCAGCACGGTCTGATAGCCCGGAATAGATTCCAGTTTATCTGCCGTTCCGCCAGTAAAGCCCAAGCCGCGGCCGCTCATTTTAGCTACCGGTACGCCGGCTGCAGCTGCCAACGGAGCGACAATCAGCGTCGTCGTATCGGCAATGCCGCCCGTGCTGTGTTTATCTACTTTGACACCGGTAATGGACGACAAATCAATCATGTCACCGGAATGCGCCATAGTCATCGTCAAATCGGTCGTCTCAGCAGCATTCATTCCCTGAAGGTATACGGCCATCAGCCAGGCTGCAGCCTGATAATCAGCGACCCGGCCGGCTGTATAGTCATCAATAAACCGTTGGATTTCTTCGCGGCTCAATACCTTGCCGTCCCGTTTGTGTTCAATGCATTCCATCGGCCACATATCATCACCTCAATTCAGCTAAAAAGCTCTTGCCAAATTCCAGTCCTGTCAAGCCGAAGTTGTCCATAATCGTCATGCCCAAATCGGCATAGGTGCTGCGAATGCCTACGTCCACGGACTGTGTGCAGGCTGGGCTGTACATCATGAGAGGCACCCGTTCCCGTGTATGGTCTGTTCCCGTCCACGTCGGGTCGTTGCCGTGATCTGCCGTGATAATGAGCAGTTCGTCGTCCTGCAGCTGCGGCAAAAATTCGCCAAGAGCGGCATCAAAATCTTCAATACATTTCGCATAGCCGGCTACATTGCGGCGGTGGCCGTACATACTGTCAAAATCGACAAAGTTGGCCATGAGCAGGCCTTTATCCTGCCGATGTGCTAAAAGCTGTTTGGTCAGTTCTGCCATGTCTTCTGCATTATTGGCTGTATGGTACGATTCCGTGAGCCCGACGTGCGCATAAATATCGCCGATTTTGCCGACACCGACAACACAAAAGCCGTTTTCTGATAAATAATCAAAAACCATTTTGCGTTTGGGCATGCGGCTGTAGTCGCGGCGGTCGCCAGTGCGCACAAAATGGCCTTGTTCGCCAATAAACGGACGGGCAATGATGCGGCCTACTTCGTATTTGCCAACGCAGACTTCACGCCGCGTAATATCGCAAATCCGATAGAGTTCTTCCAAGGGGATGACATCGTTGTGTGCTGCAATCTGGAAGACGCTGTCTGCCGACGTATACACAATAGGCAGTTTGGTACGAAAATGTTCCGGCCCCAAGCGTTCGATAATTTCCGTACCGGAAGCGATTTCGTTGCCAATATAGCCGTATCCCGTTTTTTCTGTAAAGGCTTTCAGCAGTTCATCTGGAAATGCATTAGGAAATGTCGGAAAGGGATTTTCTACGGGATTGCCCATAAATTCCCAATGGCCGCTGGTCGTATCTTTGCCTGCTGAGATTTCCTGCATCAAGCCGTACGAACCGATAAGCGTCGTAGGCACTGCGTGTATATGCGCCACTTGTCCTAATCCTAGTTTCCGCAAATTAGGGGCAGCCAGAGGCACACGGCTGTCAATATGGCCGTAGGTATCAGCCCCGGCATCGCCAAATTTCGCGGCATCCGGCGCATTGCCGGCACCGACGCTGTCCATAACAATGACAATAATACGATTAAATTTCATGGAAATCCCTCCTTTTTACAATCCCGGCAAATATTTGCGGGCTTTGGCAAAAATAGCAATTGTTTTGGCATCTGTAATTTTGTTGTCATCAATCAGCTGTTCGACTTCCTGCGGCGTATACCGTTCAATATTCAGGTATTCGTCATCATCCAAATGCTGGCTTCCTTTTTTGAGGCCTCTTGCCAAGTATAAATAAATACGTTCACTGCAAAATCCCGGTGACGTATACGTATAACCCAAGGGAATGATTTCGTCTGCCGTGACAGCCGCTTCTTCTTCCAGTTCCCGTGCAGCACAAACTGCCGGAGATTCGCCGTCATGTTCGATTTTTCCTGCCGGTACTTCCAGCATCGGCTGCGCTGCGGCGTAACGGTATTGCCGTACCATGATAATTTTTCCGTCATTGGTAAGCGGCAAAATGGCGCAGGCACCAAAATGCCAAACAGCTTCCCGCGTTGCCGTTTTGTGTTCGCCGCTGCTTTCGTCATCAATGCGGACCGTATCTACGGTGACATGCAGTACTTTTCCCTGCATGATTTCTTTTCTGGCAATCATTGTTTCTTTGCTGATACTCATTCAAATCCCCTCCTGGAATAGGAAAAAGGCGCCACAGCAGCCTGCGGACGCCCTTTCGTTTATTTCGTTCCTGTACTGCCAATACCGCCAGTACGGACACCATCTGCCGTATCGTCATGGACAGTCAGGTATTTCATAAAAATCCCCTGTCCGATACGTTCACCTTTTTCAATTGTATAGGGCGCATCATTGGTGTTGTAATACGCAATCATGATATGGCCTTCGTTATCTGGATTGTTGTAATAGTCACTATCGACAATCCCAGTACTGTTGGCCAGCATCAACCCTTTTTTGAAAGCCAGGCTGGAACGGATGAAAACAGATAGATATTCGTCCTGTTCCATATAGGCCTTCAAGCCTGTCGGCACGACCGTGAC
>CAVKOP010000151.1:0-4861 GCA_963657835.1 Lachnospiraceae bacterium
CGGCAGAACAGAAGGGATGACGCATATGCAGGGAATTTCATGGAAACGTGCGTATGCCGGTTCGGCAATCGTTCATCTCGTCATCGTCGGTGTATTTGCTGTGTTTTTAGCAGGCACGGTTTTCCACCAGGAACAGCAGCAGATGTATGTTGTCGATTTGGATACAGGGGAATTAACCAGCTCCGGCAGCGGCCATGCCGGCGGCGGTGGCGGCGGCAGCTCGTTGTTCCCGGAAAAATTGTCTGAACAGGCTGTAGCCGAAAAAGTAGCGCAAGTACAGGCTAGCCAGTCTGCCGTAGCACCTGCTCCGCAAACGCCGGCCCCCATACCCAGTTCGGATGCCGTACCGACAGCTGAATCTGCCAGTGCGTCCGCTTCGTCCAGTGCTGCCTCTTCAGCTGATGCTGCAGGCGCTTCTGCGGGCAGTGCTTCTGACGGCGGCGGTGTTGGCGGCGGCAGTGGTACTGGTGAAGGCACAGGCAGCGGCTCAGGTGTAGGTTCCGGCAGCGGCAGCGGTGTGGGCGACGGTACTGGTGACGGCCAAGGATACGGCGAAGGCAGCGGCGAAGGCCAGGGCAGCGGTGACAGCGGCGCAGCCGGTACGGGAACCGGAGCATTTGACAGTGATGGTTTTTGGGCTGCTGTCAATGCTAACAAATCTTATCCGGCTATGGCTGTCAAACGCGGCATTACGGGCTCTGTCCCCGTTACTGTCACACTGGACGGCAGCGGCAACTGTGTAGGTGCTTCTGCCGGCGGCGGTCCGAGCATTCTGCAAAATGCAGCTGTCAAAGCCGTATATGCAGCCTGCCCGTATCCCAATGCTACCGGCCAGACCGTTACGATTAATGTAACCGTAAACTTTAACTTGAATTAAGCCAGGAGGAAACAGCAACGTATACAGTATAAGCCAGTTCTTTTGAGAAAGTGCAGTACGGCCTATTATCGTTTCACTATATTTATTTCACGCCATGTGCATGTACGCAGCTTTTTACTTGAAAGAACTGGCTTATTATATAACCAGTATAAAATAATATGTTTTAACAAAGGAGATG
Organism: Lachnospiraceae bacterium; assembly: GCA_963657835.1. Lineage (GTDB taxonomy): Bacteria > Bacillota > Negativicutes > Veillonellales > Megasphaeraceae > Megasphaera. The sequence continues at coordinate 1,056 of CAVKOP010000151.1, forward strand.
TCTATATATGAAAACCATCGTTTTATATTCTACTCGTACAGGAAATACCAAAAAAGTGGCAGAAGCGATTGCCAGTGCCCTGCCGGCAGGCACACCCTGCGTATCCGTCAAAGAAGTACCGGCAGATATTGCGTCCTATGACTGTGTATTTTTAGGATTTTGGGTGGACCGCGGCTCGGCAGATAAAGATTCGCAGGAAACGTTAAAAACACTGCATAACAAACACGTAGCTATTTTTGCTACCTTGGGTGCAGATCCTAAATCAGAACACGCTGCTTCTAGCCTTCAGGCCGGCGCCGGTTTTCTGCCGGCTGGCGTCGATGTACCGGGTACATTTATCTGCCAAGGGGCAGTCGATCCCAAACTGATTGAAATGATGTATAAACAGTTCCCCGCAGGCCATCCGCACGGTAAATCTCCGGAACGGGACGCGCTTCATGCAGAAGCTGCCAAACATCCGGATGCTGCTGATTTAGAACATGCCAAAGCATTTGCCGCAGCTGTGATGCAGCGCGTTGCAGAAGGGTAAGGTAGCTATGAGCTTAGAAGAATTATTTCACAGCCTGCCCAAGGAACAGCAGTTGTTCCAATTCGGCGCAGAAACGACAAATCCATTGGCAGAAGCCTTTCCGCGCAAGCGGGTCGTACATGCCGGCTTGAACGGCAGCGTCGTTCCGCCGGATGAATCGCAGCGGCTTTGGCAGCAGTTGATGGCCGTACCGCCGAAAGAAAAGAAAATACAGACAGCCTATATTCATATTCCGTTTTGTAAAACAAAATGTCTTTACTGCGGCTTTTTCCAAAATGGAACGAACCAGGGCGTAGAAGACCATTATGTGGACTGCCTGATTCAAGAGTTGGAAGCGTCTGCTGACAGTCCCCGGTTAAAGGACAGTATCATTCATGCCGTGTTTATTGGCGGCGGGACACCGACTTCCTTATCGCCGCAGAATGCCAAGCGGCTGCTGCAGACGATTCAAACGTGTCTGCCTTTGGCCAATGATTATGAATTGACGCTGGAAGGGCGTATTCATGACTTGGTACCGGAAAAAATGGATGTTTGGTTGGCCAACGGCGTCAACCGCATGTCGTTGGGTGTACAGTCCTTTCACACGGATATCCGTCGTGCCGTCGGCCGGTTGGACGATCAGGAAACGGTACTACGCAACCTGCGCAGTTTGCTGGATTACAATCAATGCGCCGTTGTCATTGATTTGATTTACGGCCTGCCCGGTCAGGATATGAAGATTTGGCAGGAAGACTTGGAGCTGCTGATTCAATCCGGCGTAGACGGTGCCGATTTATACCAGCTAAACGTATTTGACGGCAGCGATTTGAATAAAGCTATTGCCAATGGAAACCTGCCTCCAGCAGCGACGACAGCCTATCAAGCAGGAATGTTTGCTTTTGCCAAAGAGTATTTGGAAAAGCGGGCGTACCGCCGCTTGAATATCTGCCATTGGAGCTGCAGCAATCGGGAACGCAGCTTGTATAATACATTGGCTCGTTCCGGCTCGGCTATGTTTCCGTTCGGCAGCGGTGCCGGCGGCGGCTTAGACGGTTATTCTACGATGCTGCATCGCGCGATTCAGCCCTATGAAATGTTTGTAGAAGCCGGTAAAAAACCGTTTATGGCTTTGATGAAGCAGTCTCCTCTGCAGCCCATTGTCGATGCCGTGCAGAATCAGCTGGAAATGTGCTATATGGATTTGAACAAAATCTATGCCTTTGACGACCGGTTAAAAGACCTGGCATGGCTCTACGCCTTATGGGAAAAACGAGGATTAGTTGCTTACAATGGCGTCATGTATACGCTGACCGATGCCGGCCAATTTTGGCAGGTAAATATCACGCAGACGACGTTGGAATGCATTCAGTATTTGATGACCGGTAAAAACACGATGGTCATGGAACGAGTAGCTGCCCAGGATGCTAAAAAAACAGCAACGATGGCAGAAGCTATGAAAAAGATGAAAACCATGCAGGGTGTTCCCAGCGTAGCCGCTATGAAGAAAATGGCGGAAGCGATGCAGTCTATGAGCCCGGAAGAACTGCAGCAAGTCATGAAGCGCATGCAGGGCTCCTTATAAATTTTTGATACCTTTTCTATACACTCCCTTGTAAAAGACTGCGGCAGCTGCTGCAGTCTTTTCGTATACTGGTAGGTTGTTTTATTGCAAGTATGCATAAAACGAGAATAAATACACTTTTGAAAAAGAAAATTAAATTCTTAACTATTAGACGTTGAAAGAAGGAGATTTTATGGCAAATACATTGTTTGTATATGATGGGACGGCAGTATCCCGCATGACAGTTCAAATCATGTCCAGTATAGTGAGCATGAGCAACTATAAGGAATATACGGCAGAATCGATATCCTTGGCTAAATACAGCCGCATCGTATTTGCGGTCAGTCCGAAGACCGATCCGGCCTGGATTACAGCCGTGCTGCAGCAAGACCTTTCACAAAAGGAAATCGGCATTATCGGTATTGATGTAGCTGATACAGTATGGCAGATAATGCACAACCATATCATAACACAAATGGGAAATGCTTTTGTGTTTGCCGCCCGCGTTCATACGGCAGCAGGCAAAGAAGAAATCATACAGGCTGGTGAAAAGCTGCAGGCATTGACAGTCGTTCCCGGTGAAAATGATGAGGTAGTACTGAAAGCGATAGAAACCTTTTTGCAGCAGCATAATACGTGCGTATTGGCTACAGGATATGAGACGGCTGTGCGGGCGACTCCGATTGAATACGTATATCATGATAAGAAAATCTACATGTTCAGTGAAGGCGGCCAAAAATTTGCCAACCTATATCGCAATCCGCAAGTCAGCCTGGCTGTTTTTGATTCGTATGCAGGATTTGAAAGGCTGGCAGGCTTGCAGATAGCTGGCAGATGCCGTATGATAGAACCAGACGAACCCGAATACATGACGATTGCAGGAGCCAAAGGCATTACGAAAGAGCGCGTCACTGCCATGCCGGTTATACTGCATATTTTGGAAATTCAAATAACGGAAGCCGTCTTTTTATGGGCCGGTTTCTTAAAACTCGGCAAAGCGGTTCGGCAGGTGTATCGGTTCTAATATCATCTGAAAACCAATCAAGGAGGGTATTGACATGGCAACAGTAAGTCCTATGCGAGTTGTTGAAGAAAATGCGGACAAAACGGTCATCGAAGTGGCAAATAAAACAGGTGTTGCCCAACTGACAAAACGGGAAATCTACCCGGGGATTGATATTGTCTATTTGGATGCTCATATTCAGCAATTTTCCTGCTATGCCCAGCCTATACCCCATGTGTTTGCCATTAACCATTGTGAAGAAGGCCGCGTGGAATGTGAATTCCAAAATGGCGAGTTTTTGTATATGGGCCCCAATGATATGTCCGTTGGCTGGCGCAGCAATGAAGCGTTTTGCCATACAACGTATTTTCCCAGAGCCCATTACCATGGCCTTTCTATTGTTTTCAACGTCCCCAAAGCGCAGCCTGTCGTTGACAGAATTTTGGGCGAAAAATCGTTTGATATTGCCGCATTGTGTGACCGATTTTGTCAGGAATCGGATTTTGGCATGATTATGGAAGAAAATAAAGATATGAAGCATGTGTTCCAAGAGCTGTATCATATTCCCGATTCGATACGATATCCATACTGCCAGTTAAAAGTAGTAGAAATATTGCTGCTGCTCAGTACGATTGATTGTAAAAAACAAAAGAAAAAGGTTTGCTTTCCCCAAAAACAGGTCGAAATCGTGAAATCGATTCAAACGCACTTAGTGCAGAATTTGCACGAAAAAG
>CAVKOP010000152.1:0-2648 GCA_963657835.1 Lachnospiraceae bacterium
GTGGTTAGCATGCATGCGCAGGATACGGCCAACACGTTCTTTCTTTCCTTTTGTGGAGTTATAAACGTATGTGCCGGCCTGGAGCGTACCGGAATAAATACGGAAGAAAGCTAATTTACCAACAAAGGGGTCAGCCATGATTTTAAATGCCAACGCGGAGAACGGCGCGTTGTCATCAGCTTCACGGTGATCTTCTTCCCCTGTATCCGGATCTGTTCCGTCAACCGGAGGAATATCGAGCGGTGACGGCATGTAGTCGACAACGGCATCGAGAAGCATCTGAATCCCTTTATTTTTGTAAGCAGAACCGCAAAGCACAGGGAACAATCTGTTTGTTACGACGGCTTTACGGATTGCTGTTTTAATATCTTCAATAGAAAGTTCTTCGCCATCCAGATATTTCATCATGAGATCGTCATCTGTTTCGCAGATGGTTTCAATCATGATCTGATGATATTTTTCAGCTTCTTCTTTCATATCATCAGGAATATCAACGATTTCGATTTCTTTACCGAGAGCATCATCATATACTTCAGCTTTCATCGTGATGAGGTCGATGATACCACGGAATTCTGTTTCTGCACCAATCGGAAGCTGTATAGCTACCGCATTTGCCTGAAGACGGTCTTTCATCATGTCGACAACATTTAAGAAGTCGGCACCAGTTGTATCCATCTTGTTGACGAATGCGATACGGGGAACATGGTAATGTTCAGCCTGACGCCATACTGTTTCGGACTGCGGTTCAACGCCGCCTTTAGCAGAGAAGACAGCAACAGAGCCATCAAGTACACGGAGAGAGCGTTCTACTTCAACGGTGAAGTCAACGTGGCCCGGGGTGTCGATGATGTTGATGCGGTAACCTTTCCAATGAGCCGTAGTAGCAGCGGACGTGATTGTGATACCACGTTCCTGTTCCTGAGCCATCCAGTCCATAGTAGCTGCGCCATCATGAACTTCGCCGATTTTATGAACACGGCCGGTATAGAAAAGGATACGTTCTGTTGTCGTGGTTTTACCAGCATCGATGTGAGCCATGATGCCAATGTTTCTCGTTTTTTCCAAAGAAAATTCTCTTGGCACGGTTTTTTCCACTCCTCAAATAAAAAATAGCTTAAATTACCAACGATAATGTGCAAAAGCTTTATTTGCTTCAGCCATTTTATGTGTATCTTCTTTTTTCTTAATAGCTGCGCCAGTATTGTTGAATGCATCCATTAATTCAGCAGCAAGCTTTTCTTTCATAGTACGTTCGCCGCGTTGACGAGCATAGCCTACAGTCCAACGGATACCGAGGGAGAGACGGCGGTCAGCACGTACTTCGACTGGTACCTGGTAGTTTGCGCCGCCTACACGACGAGCACGAACTTCCAATACAGGCATAACATTGTTAAGAGCCTGTTCAAAAACTTCTAAAGGATCTTTATTCATTTTAGAACGGATGATGTCGAATGCATCATAAACGATGGTTTCTGCGACACCTTTTTTACCGTCCAGCATAACTTTATTAATGAAGCGTGTTACCAATTTGGAATGGTACACCGGATCCGGCAGCACATCACGCTTCGGCACTGGGCCTTTTCTTGGCATGTCTAATTCCTCCTTATGATATGTAAGTCATCCATTTCATCTGTTACGGTAACTCTTATTTACCTTTTTTAGCGCCGTATTTAGAACGGGACTGCTGACGATCTGCTACGCCAGCTGTATCCAAGGCACCGCGGACGATGTGATAACGTACACCAGGAAGGTCTTTGACACGACCGCCTCTGATTAATACAACACTGTGTTCCTGTAAATTGTGACCAATGCCAGGAATATAAGCAGTTACTTCGATGGAGTTCGTCAAACGAACACGGGCAACTTTACGCAAAGCAGAGTTAGGTTTTTTCGGTGTAGCTGTGTACACACGAGTGCAAACACCGCGTTTCTGCGGGCAGTTTTTCAAAGCCGGTGCGTTGGATTTCGTTACGGAATCCTGACGACCCTTACGAACTAATTGGCTGATTGTTGGCATATGGGCACCTCCTCTCCAAACAATTAGATTTATAATGTAATCATCACCGGATTAAATCCGTTAGATGATACTACCAAAATTATTTAAGTAAACCAACGGCTGCTGCCTTGACCTTAATGCGGCAAGCCATGCCAAGCTCCATCATGGAATACGAACGGTCCAATGGAATTCCCATTTCCTGCGCGCACATGATAAGCGGCTTTCCGACTTGTTCATCACAGTCTTTTGCAACATACAGCTGGGTGACTTCGTTTCGTTTCATTGCTTTCAGCGTTTGCTTTGCCCCTACAGTCTTGCGGGCACCGCTTACGAGTTCTAAGCTCACGAAACATCACTCCTTACTTTTCACAATTGGACGCAGCATTCACTGCGACACTTAGATATTTTAGCATTACGTACTTAGTATGTCAATGAGTTTTTTCGTAAAAACTGCGTAACTACAACATTTTTTATTACACTTGCCCGTGTGTATCAATTACTGCGCAAAAAACAGAGACTTGTTGCCAAGTCTCTGTTTGCCTATTTTCTTAGTGTCCTGCTTCCGGAGCATTGGTTTCACTGGCTTCGGATACATCAACAGGATTGCCGTCTTCATCTTCATACGAAATAGTCGGTACGGTTTTTACTACTT
>CAVKOP010000152.1:2658-4859 GCA_963657835.1 Lachnospiraceae bacterium
TTAAGGCCCAAAAGGGGATCGACCTTGCCTTTAATAGCGGCATCCGTAAGTACACGGGTTGTTTCCTGGAAGGATGCAGCTGACAAGAAGGATTCCGTAGCCAACGCAGCCTTGGTAATACCAAGGAGCATCGGTTTGCCAATGACAGGTTTGCCGTTGGCTGCCTTGATGCGGCGGTTTGTATCTTCAAATACATTGACATCTACATAATCTCCCGGCAGCAAATCAGCATCTCCGGCATCTTCGACCTTCATCTTGCGAAGCATTTGACGAACAATAACTTCAATGTGTTTATCGTTGATGCCAACGCCTTGAGATTTGTATACTTTCTGTACTTCGTATACGAGGTACCGCTGTGTTGCTTCTACACCCAAAATGTGAAGAATATCGTGCGGGTTAATGGAGCCGGAAGTAATGCGGCTTCCTTTGGTAATTTCGTCGCCTTCATGGACAACTAAATGAGAACCGTACGGAATTGTATAACTCCGTTCTTCTCCATCTTTGCCGACAACATGAACGATATTGATATCGTGATGATCTTCTTTTTCGGTAATAGATACTACGCCGTCAATTTCCGTAACGATAGCATTGCCCTTTGGTTTACGTGCTTCAAACAATTCTTCGACACGCGGAAGACCTTGTGTGATATCGCCAGCAGATGCAACGCCGCCCGTATGGAACGTACGCATGGTCAGCTGTGTACCCGGTTCACCGATGGACTGTGCTGCAATAGTACCAACGGATTCACCAACATTGACTTTTCCGCCTGTGCCAAGGTCACGGCCATAGCATTTAGCGCAAACACCATAGCGGCTGCGGCACGTAAGTACAGAACGGATACGTACTTTATCATAATATTTAGCAACTTCTTTAGCTGCAGCATCGGAAATTTCTTCATTAAGAGGAACGATAACTTCGCCCGTATTCGGGTTGATAAGCGTTTCAGCAGCCGTACGGCCTTCGATACGTTCTTCCAACGGTTCAATAACGCCGTTGCCTTCTACAATGGCAGTAACTTCTACGCCGCGGATATCGTTGTTGCGTACTTTAACTTCATCTACATCGCTGGAAAGAATGCGTTCAATCGCATCTTCCGTAAGCGGGGTGCCGGCTGCGCAGATTTCCATGCCGTTAGAGTCAATAACATCGGATTCAATGGTCTTGCCAAGCATATTATCTACCATAGATTTACGGATAGCAGCGCGGAATCCTTCTTCCGGCGCACCCAATGTAACGGTTTCAATGAGGTTGGTATGATTCATATCATCATTGATATCCATTTGGCTGCCCTGGAGATAAATCTTCGGTAATTTATGTTCGATAATAGTATCCATGTCATCCGTTGTCAAAAGATGTCCCTGCGGGAAGACGACTTCCTGGGTTTCCGGATCTACAGCTTCCCGTGCCAATACACGGTCAATCAGTTTATCACGCAGGAGATTAACGGCCTGACGGCAGGAACTTGCCAAACGGGCACGTTCACGAACGAGGTCGATGCCAAATACGTCGCAGTCATCTTCACGAACGATGACGTCCTGAGATACGTCAACCAAACGACGTGTCAAATACCCGGAATCGGCTGTACGAAGTGCTGTATCAGCCAAGCCTTTACGAGCACCATGACTGGATGTAAAGTAATCCAATACCGACAAGCCTTCACGGAAGTTTGCTTTAATCGGCAAGTCAATGATTCGGCCGGACGGGTCAGCCATCAAGCCACGCATACCAGCAACCTGACGAATCTGCTGTTTATTACCACGGGCACCAGAGTCAGCCATCATGAAGATAGAGTTGAACGGATCCATATTATCCATCATAACTTCTGTAACATCATCTGTTGCTTTTTCCCAAATAGCACACGTCTTGCGATACCGTTCATCTTCAGTAATCAAGCCGCGGAGATACATCTTCGAGACATTTTGTACTTGTTTATCAGCAGCGCCAAGGATTTCCCATTTTTCTTCCGGAATCTGAATATCGGAAATAGCAATGGACATACCGGCCTGGCGGGCGTAATGGTAGCCAATCGCTTTAATACGGTCAAGAAGAGCCGCCGTTTTGGTATTGCCTACCAGATGGAAGCAGGCGTCAACTAATTTGCCAATTTGTTTCTTGCTCATCAAAACACCTAAGCAATCGACATCTACAAATTCTTTGCCTTCTTTGAAAGCAGCTACCGCTTCTTTATCAATCTTATGAGC
>CAVKOP010000153.1:0-4855 GCA_963657835.1 Lachnospiraceae bacterium
GCGCAGCCGGAGCTTTGACAATTATTGACCGTATTGATGACAAGCTGTTGGCTGATGTCAAAGAAAAAGGCGCATATATCAAAAAAGAATTGGAAAGCTGCAAAAATGTAGAAAGCGTTTCCGGCATGGGCCTCATGATTGGCGTTACTTTGAAAAAAGATTTAGCTGCTGTCGTCAACGGCTGTGTAGACAAGGGCGTGCTCGTCTTGACGGCTAACGGATTATTACGGTTATTGCCGCCGCTGAACATTCCTTGGGATGTCCTCAAAAAAGGCATTGCTATTGTTAAAGACGTCATTGACGCCGAATAATATAAAAAAAGATGTATATATAAAATACCAGTCATAGCAGAAGACGATGGCTGGTATTTTAGTATATGCAGTTTGAAGTTGTCCATATAGAAGCTCAAAAAAGGGGTGTTTTATAAAACAATGTTTCCTTTGTACATACAGGGTATAGTTTGCAATATTGACGTTATAGAATGAAATATTTGTTTCAAACTATGAAAATAAAACGTAAAATCTTTAAAGAAAAGGGATTATTGCATGATAATGAAAAATTTCATGCGATAATCCCTTTACAATACGTTTCTCATGAATTTATTGTTGCAGTTTAATGCGAAGAAGGTGAGTGCGTTGGTTGGGCAGCTGCTTTTTGCGAGCGCTGACGCAGCTGGACGGCAATAATGCTGCCGATAATCAAGGCACCGCCAATAAGCTGGGCCGTGCCCAGTGTTTCTGCCAAGATAGACCAGCCGAGAAAGGCGGCAATCAAGGGATTCATTGCTGTGAAAAGGCCGGCTTTTTCGGCAGACGTATATTTTTGGGCAATAGGCTGCAGCGTAAAGCCAAAGACCGAACAAATCAGGACGAGGGCCAAAATGACTTCCCATTCGATGGGCTGTGTCGGCAAAGCCAGGGTACCATAGAACAAGGAGCCGCTCAGGCTGAACAAGCCGATAAAACCCATTTGGAAAATTCCGATAAGAACTGGGTCGAGCTTGCGGGCAAAGGTACTGGTCAGCAAAATCCAAACGGCGTAAAATACAGAGCCTGCCAGGCAAATGGCCGCGCCGATGGAAAACGATGGTACGGTGCCGTGCATCGTCAGTAAAAAGATGCCGCAGATAATCGTAATGGCAGCCAGGATGACGACCTTGTCAGGCAGACGGCGAAAGAGAAGAGCTTCCAGACAAAGTACCCAGAGAACGGCTGTGTTTTCCAAAAAGGCAGCCATCGACGAATCAATCGTCTGCAGACTGATGGTTTCACACGTCATGCAGGCAAAGAGGACAAACCCCAATAAGCCGCTGGCAATCCACGTTTCTTTCGTCATCGACGACAGGCGTTTATAAAAAAGAAGACAGAGAATGCCAAACGCCAACGTAAAGCGAATGCCCAAGAGATTCCAAGGCTCCAGCGTAGCCAGCCCTATTTTGGCAAATAAATACGAACTGCTGCGTGCGGCAATTCCCAATAAAAGCAGAATATCTGCTTGCTTTTCTGTCATAGTCAGGACTCCTTATGTTTTTTATTTTTCCTAATAGTATGATAAAATAAAAATAGTTTTGACAGAATAGATAATTTTTTCATGCCGTTGTGAATAACAGGCAAAACAAGGAGCAGATATGGAAACAGAAAAATGCCGCGTCCTGCTGGCCGTCATTCGGGAAGGAAGCTTTTCGGCAGCTGCCAAGCGGCTGGGATATACACCGTCAGGCATCATGCGGGCTGTCAACGCCTTGGAAAAAGAAATCGGTTTTCCTGTTGTAGCGAGAAATCCCAAAGGAATCGTCGTTACCAAAGACGGTAAACGCATGTTGCCTACCATTCGTGAATTTGTCCGCCTGGAAGAACAAATCCATCAGACCAGCGCGCAGATTTGCGGTCTGGATGTTGGCGATGTATCCGTCGGTACGTATTTCAGCGTAGCGGCGAACTGGCTGCCACCCATTATTGGTGCCTTTCAAAAAGACTATCCCAAGATACATGTAGCGCTGGAAGAATGTGCCAATCGGGAAATGTACCGCGGCTTGGAAGAACGGCGCTTTGACTGCTGCATTACGACGCCTCGTCCCTTTCAGGGTGACTGGCTGCCCCTGCGGAAAGACGAAATGATGGTTTGGCTGCCGGCGAACCATCCCTTAGCGCAGGCCACGGCTTATCCGATGCAGCGGCTGACAGAGGAAAATTTTATTCAGCCGCTTCCCGGTCATGATACGGATGTAGAAAAATTGCTGCAAAAAGAACAAATTCATTGTCAGGAACGCTTTTCGTCTGTCGATAATTATACGACGTACCGTTTGGTGGAAGCTGGGCTGGGCGTCAGCATCAATAATAAATTGATGACGGCATCCTGGCATGGCCGCGTGGCCGTCCTGCCCATGGATCCGCCGCATTACATCGAGCTGGGCATTGCCGTGCCGTCTTTGGCTCATGCATCTCCGGCAGTACGCAAATTTATTGCCTATGTACAAGCTGGCATACAGTAAAGACAAAATGGTTCAGTAGGAGCTGTAACAATACGACTTATTTTTTCAAACTTCAAACTCAAAACTTTTGAAGAAAAGACCTGGCACATGACAATGAGACATTTCATGCGCCAGGTCTATGTATCTTGCTATTGTATAAGTGCCTGAAAATCAGCATTGCTGCGTATTTTGTCGAAATGAGACTGCGTGCGCGCTGCTTCTTTGACGTTTTGCGGGTCCAGCGCGATGGCTTTTTTCAAATAGGCAATGGCTTCTTTCGCTTGGCCTTGGTCACCGTAAATCGTCGCGATGCCATAGTAGCTCCACGTATTGTCCGGTTCCGCATCGATTACCTTCTGGAAATATTGGATGGCGATGTTGTACTGGCCGTTGATTTTGCAGGCCAATGCCAAATCGTAGAATGTCGGCACGTAATCGGGATACAGGGATAAGGCTTTTTGAATATAGGCAATACCGGAAGAAACATCGTTTTTATTTCCCGTCGCATTGCCGCGCATGGCCATGGCAATGCCCTTGCCGGAATAGGCTTTATAGTTGTTGTGGTCGGCATCGATGGCTTTATCATAGAGAGCAATGGCTTTGTCATATTCAAATTGCTGGTACGCTTTCAGTCCTTGTGTACTGAGTGATTCTGAATCCGCTTGAATGGCCGGCGGCGCGGCGTTAGTTGTCGCCTGCTTTGGTTCGGACGCAGGCGTTTCTGCTGTCGTGTTTGGCGTACAGCCTGTCAACATGCCTGCCAGCAGCATCAACGTGAAGCAGGCCGTCATATATTTTTTCATCAAAATAGCTCCTTTCTTTTCCCTAATTATACCAAATCTGATATAATCACAGTAGAAAAAGTTGGCAGATAGGAGTACATATGATTAAAAAATGGGATATTGTCTTACTCATTGCCTTATTGCTGCTGTCGTTGGTGCCGGAAGGTGTCTTTATCCTCAGCGGCAGTGACCGGACGCTGGAAGGAACCAAAGCAGTGGTGCAGGTAAACGGCAGTGTGTATAAAGAAATACCGTTGTCTGAACATCATGGAACAGACACGTTTACGATTCAAACAGCCGATGGCTATAACACCGTCGTTGTCAAAGACCAGAAAATAGGCATCGTAGAGGCAGACTGCCCGGATAAGATCTGCATCAGCGAAGGATTTATTTCCAAGCCAGGCGCGACAGCCGTTTGCCTGCCGCATAAAGTCTTGATTGAAGTTCGTTCGACAACAGCAGAAGAACCGGATATTATTCCGGCTCATTAGAGGTGTGATGATGAATAAAACCTTTCGAATTGTCATAATAAGCTTATTTGTGGCCCAGTCACTTGTCTTGTATGTTATAGAAGGCATGCTGCCCGTGCCATTCATTGCGCCGGGAGCCAAGCTGGGCTTGGCCAACCTGATTACAGTTATCGCCCTGTATGCCCTGCCGCGCAAAAAAGACGTATGCCTGATTCTGCTGCTGCGGATTATCTTGGCGACGGCGTTTGGCGGCGGCATCAACGCCTTTTTGTACAGCGTGTCCGGAGCCGTTTTTAGCTTAGGCTCGATGATACTGCTAAAAAAAGCAGGAAAATTCAGTTTGCTGGGAGTCAGCGCAGCCGGCGGCATTTTTCACAACTTGGGACAAGTACTCGTGGCAGCAGCCGTCGTTGAAAACATCAAAATTATGCTGTACTTGCCGATACTAGCCGTTGCTGGGGCAGGTACAGGCATTCTCATCGGCGTAACGGCATGGATTACCCTGCGGCATCTGCAGAAACTGCCTATCTATAAACGCATGCAGCACATATAAAACATCATAGAGAAGGGCTGTCGCATGAAGCGATATGCCTTTTTTTGGTGCGATCAGAAAGAAAAAGATGACAAAAATAAGCAGTGAGTCGAAATCTTTGATTTCGTGCGAATCGCTTATGCAGAGTTAAAGAAGTCGCCCGAAACTCCCATTCCTTTGAGAATGTCCGTCATTGCTAAATGGGCGAAACTCGCTTTGTTCAAACAAAATACCCATTTTTAACGCAATGCCATCCAGTCTCATTGTGCGGCGAAGCCGCACAACAAGTCATTACCGTAACGGAGTGACTTGGGAGCAAATGCAAATAATTACGGATACGTGTATACTGAAAAAAACATTTATGATTCAATTCATGCCTCATATATGCTAGCGATATTTCTACATGTTTTTTTATTATTGTGCATGATAAAGTAATATTCTCTATCACATTAATTTGATAGATGAGCCTATGTTTGCTGTCAATTTTTATTGACAGATATTGCTTTTCTGGCAATCAGGCGAAATCTACATTGCATGACTGCCAATACCGCCCGTTACGAGCGTGCCGACCGGTCGAAGACCGGATACGGAGTTTGCCGAT
>CAVKOP010000154.1:0-4789 GCA_963657835.1 Lachnospiraceae bacterium
AGCCCGCCGCGTGGCAGCGAAACCATCTAAAAAACAAAGTGCATCCGATTTTCGCAAACAGTTTTTTACGGATGATTTGCAGGAAAAAGTCGGTTCTATCTTATTGGATATCAAGATGGCGTATTATAAGGACGGAGTAGGAGATATTTCTCTGCAGGTCGTCAAAGATGGACGCAACGTTGTCATCAAAACGGCACCGAAAACCAGTAAAAAATCTCGCTGAGAGACAAGCAAGCGGGGAGCGCCAAGGCGTTCCTCGTTTTTTTGTTATCTTGTATCGTAGGCTGCCCGGACAGCTGGAAAGGAAAGACCATGACTCGAGAAGATGTAATGAAACGATTTCCTGCCTGTGGAACGATAGAAAAAGAGTATGAAAACTCTAAATGGTATTCGGTGTTCATGCAGCTGCTGTTTATGGTGGTAGGTATGTACTTTTTCTGGCTGATGCTCAATGAAACAACCTTGGTGGAACGGCTGGATAATATTGCCGTGCTTTTTTTCTGTCTTTGGCGTATTCATCGGCAGCGGGATACGATGTGCTACATAGCGGCCAACGGTATCATTGTACGGCGGCAGTGTGCCTCCCTGCGGGATTATTATGACGAACAATTCCATGAAGAACGCAATCTAGTCTATCTGCCGTATAAAACCATCTTTTTAATTGCCGACAACTGGCAGGAAATTGAGCTGGGCAAAGCGGTAGAAGGCGGCATTGCTGTCCTTCCTGTACGGCTGCAGTTTTTGTCCAAGAAAAATAAACAGCGGATTATAGACAAAATCAAAGAAGAACAAGAAAAAGACGAAGACCAGGCATGACGACAGTGCTGTATGAACTGCTGCAGAGCGTTTGAAGAATCGAAGGCCGCTGGCCTGACAAAGAGACCGCGGCAGGGACGGTTGGCATTTTATAAAAAGTCAGCAATACGGCGTATCGTGCCGAATACTAAAGAATATGAGAAAATATAATGCATAATATGGCGATTTTATATAGCGAAAACACTTCAATATTTTAACGAAATAAAGTAAAATGATGAATGTATTCACATGACATCATTAATAAGGGGCGATACATATGGAATGGAAACGATATGCCGTCGCAGGGGTAGCGGCAGCCATGACGATCTGTCTGGCAGCGGGATGCGGCAGTGAAAAGAAAAGCGAAGATACTAGCAATGCACAGCGAAATAAAATTGTCATTGGCTTAGATGATAATTTTCCGCCCTTTGGGTTTCATGATGAAAGCGGCGAACTCGTAGGGTTTGATATCGATATGGCCAAAGAAGCAGGCAAACGCCTGGGGATGGAAGTCGAATTTAAACCGATTGATTGGGACAGCAAAGAAACGGAATTAAAAAGTAAAAAAATAGATGCCATTTGGAACGGCTTGTCGATTACGCCGGAACGGGAAAAACAAATCCTCTTTTCCCGGCCTTATGAAAACGGCCCGCAGATTTTGCTGGTCCGCAGTGATTCCCCCATTCAGGGCAAGGCTGATTTAGCCGGCAAGATTGTCGGCACACAGCAGGGAAGCACGGGCCTGGAAGCGATTAACGCTGAACCGGAACTGCGGGATTCCTTCCAGGAACTAAAACAGTATTCCGACAACGTAACCTCCTTCATGGATTTGGAAGTAGGCCGTGTCGATGCGGTCGTTGTAGCCAAAACTACGGCAGCGTATTTCATGAACAAAAATAAAGCTGATTTTCGTATCATCGATGTAGGATATCCGGATATTCCCAGCGGCGTCGGCATGCGCAAGGATGATGCAGACCTGAAAGCCAAACTCGACAAGGTACTGCAGGAAATGCACGATGACGGTACTTCGACAAAGATTTCTGAAAAATGGTTTGGCATTGATATTTCCATGTAGTATCTTTCAGTAGACGAGGAGGACGTTACGATGAATATAAAAAAGATGATAGCTGTAGGAACCATGACGGTAGCGGCAGCGGCTATGCTGGCCGGCTGCGGCGGACAGGAAAAACAGGCAGAACAAAAATTGCCGGACAAAATCGTTATTGGTTTGGATGATAATTTCCCGCCGATGGGGTTCCGCGATGACAACGGCGAACTCATCGGCTTTGATATCGATTTGGCCAAAGAAGCAGGCAAACGCTTGGGCATTCCTGTTGAATTCAAGCCGATTGATTGGGACAGCAAGGAAGCAGCTCTCAAGAGCAAACAAGTGGATATGCTGTGGAACGGCTTAACGATTACCGAAGACCGGGGCAAGCAAATTGCGTTCTCCAAGCCGTATTTGAATAATGCCCAGATTTTAGTCGTTCGCGCAGATTCCCCGATTACGGATAGAGCGGGCCTGGCAGGAAAAGTCATCGGCACGCAGGAAGGCAGCAGCTCTGTAGAAGCCTTGGATAAACAAGTGGATTTTAAAAATTCCCTGCAGGATGTCAAAAAATACGGCGATTTCGTTGCCGCTTTTATGGACTTGGAAGTAGGCCGGACAGACGGCTTGCTGGTAGACAGCGTCGTAGGCCGTTACTACATGAGCAAGAAGCCAGGGAAGTTTAAAGTCATTGACGATAAAATGGGCGATGAACAGTATGGTATCGGCATGCGGAAAGAAGATACACTGCTGCAGGAAAAACTCAATGGTGTCTTGAAAGATATGAGTGAAGATGGTACCATGACTAAACTGTCACAGAAATGGTTTAATGAAGATATTACGATTAAAGTACAGTAAGGCTGTCAAAGGGCTGCTGCATGAAGAATTTTACCGTCATGCTTCGTCCTTCTTCTTTACACGGTTTACGTTGGAAGTTTGAAGAGAAAACTGCATGTGAAAGGGGCTTATCGCTTCATGCGACAGCCCCCTTTGTCTGTCTTTTGATACGAAAAAATTAGGTTAGGAGTTATCATGGAGTATTTATTAAACATCGTGCCTGCCGTTGCCGTAGGCCTGCAAATCACACTGAAAATATTTTTAATTACGATTGTATTGAGTCTGCCGTTGGGTATTCTCATGTCTGTTGGTCGTATTTCCAAAATTATGCCGCTGCGCAAATTTATGGGAGCTTATATCTATATCATGCGCGGCACGCCGCTCATGCTGCAGATTTTGTTTATATACTACGGCCTGCCTTTTATCATTGAAGGGCTGAAATTACCGGATTTTCCGGCAGCTATTATTGCCTTTGTCCTCAACTATGCAGCATACTTTGCTGAAATTTTCCGCGGCGGCATTCAATCTATTGACCGCGGGCAGTATGAAGGGGCTAAAGTCCTCGGCATGACCTATGTACAGACCATGCGCCGCATTATCCTGCCGCAGGTTGTCAAACGCGTGTTGCCGCCGGTTGCCAACGAAACAATAAACTTGCTCAAAGATACGTCTTTGGTCTACATCTTGGCAATGAATGATATCCTTCGGATTACCCGTTCTATCGTGCAGCGCGATTTTGATACGACAGCCTTTATCGTAGCCGCCGTGTTCTATCTCTTCTTTACCTTTATTTTGACCAAGGTATTCAGCTATTTGGAAAAACGCTATGCCGTATACGATGAATAAGGAGGAAGACAGACTATGAGCTTTATTGAAATGAATCAAATTAGAAAAAAATTCGGCAGCTTGGAAGTACTCAAAGATGTTACGCTGCATGTAGAAGAAGGGGAAGTCATTTCCATCATCGGCCCGTCCGGCAGCGGTAAAAGTACTTTCCTGCGCTGTCTTTGCCAGCTGGAAACGATTGACGGCGGCTCGATTATCGTCGGCGGCGATACGATGGCCAGCCAGCCTGCCGGCAGCAGTAAATCCGTTTATGCAGAACCTGCCAAAGTACGCGCTATTTGCCGCCGTATGGGCATGTGTTTCCAGCATTTCAACTTGTTCCCGCATATGACTGTCCTGGATAATATTTTGGAAGCGCCGCGCATTGTCAAAGGCATGAAAACAGACGAAATCATGCCGACAGCTAAAGAACTGCTGGAAAAAGTCGGCCTTTGGGATAAACGAAATGAATATCCTTCCCGTCTTTCCGGCGGTCAACAGCAGCGCGTCGCTATTGCCAGAGCCTTGGCGATGAAGCCGGACATCATGCTCTTTGATGAACCGACATCAGCCCTCGATCCGGAACTGACAGGTGAAGTATTGCGAACTATCAAACAACTGGCAGATGCCGATATGACTATGATTATCGTCACTCATGAAATGGCCTTTGCCAAGGAAGTATCCGACCGGGTCATCTTCATGGCTGATGGCATTATCCAAGAAGAAGGCACGCCGCAGCAAATATTCGAACATCCGAAAAATGAACGGACACAGAACTTCTTAAAATCGATGCTGCGCTTTTAAAACCACGATATGCTATACCGAAACCAATCGCAGAAACAAGATGCCATCCATCATCTGCGGTTGGTTTTTTGTATCTGTAATTCGCTGCCAGTATCTAGAAAAAACGTGTTTTAAACTACCTTTCTCAACATATTTGTATTGCATAAAAAATCAATTACTATAGTTAAAAACTCGCAAAAGAGAAATAGTGATTGATGTAAATGAGATGCAATTCCAATAGCATTGTAATCACGATATGTTAATTTACACCATTCTACCGTT
Source organism: Lachnospiraceae bacterium (assembly GCA_963657835.1). GTDB lineage: Bacteria > Bacillota > Negativicutes > Veillonellales > Megasphaeraceae > Megasphaera. The sequence continues at coordinate 4,571 of CAVKOP010000154.1, forward strand.
AGTGTAAATTAATTGTGGGAAAACTTTATTAGGCTAAAAAGAGGACCATATAAAAAAGAAGGAACTTCTTTGGTATAATGAAATCAGCACAATCCATTACAAAGGAGTCCTTCTTATGACTAGTATACAACATATCCTCACCCGTAGTACAGACTTTTTTAATTGACGAATTGTCAAGTCAAGTGCAACGTTTTTGAAAAATAGACCTCATAGGGTGTT
>CAVKOP010000155.1:0-4736 GCA_963657835.1 Lachnospiraceae bacterium
GCCAATAACCGTAATGCCCTTTTCCGAACGCGTAACCATCAAATGAGCAAAATCATACTGCTGGTGAAGCGTTTTGGCAGCTTCTACGACGGCGGCTCCTTCATTGGGGACCGGCTGTCCCAGACAGTCTGCGAGTTCTTTCATATTCGGCGTAACAAAATCGGCCCCATTATACTTCGTCCAGTCACTGCCTTTGGGATCTACCAATACGGGAATCCCGGCTGCATGCGCTGCCGCAATGACCAAAGCTGCTGCCCGATCCGTCAACACGCCTTTTTTATAATCAGATAAAATAATACCGTCCAGGCCGTGTTCAATTTGTGTATGCAGCCAGGCTGCCAACGCGTCTTCTTCTGCTGTTGTCAGCGGCGTAACTTCTTCAAAGTCAAGACGAACCATTTGCTGCCGAGAACCTAATACGCGCATTTTAGTCGTCGTAGCATGGCCGGGCCGCACAATTAAGCCGCTGTCATCAATAGCAGACGTGTGCAGCAGCTGGCGCAGCAGCCCTGCATTGTCATCGTCGCCAACCAATCCGGCCGCCATAACATGGCAGTCCAAATTCGCCAAATTGGCTGCTACATTGGCAGCGCCTCCCAACACAGACGATACCCGTTCTACTTTATTTACCGGGACCGGAGCTTCCGGCGATATGCGTTCTACGCGGCCAAATATATAACGGTCTACCATCATGTCGCCAATAACAGCAATGCGCAGACCCGGCAGTACGGTATTCAAAAAAGCATCTATATAATTTTCTGTCATTCGTCATTCTCCTATATGCAGTTAGTCATCTTCTTCATGACGATTTCCCTTTTTATGCCCCATCAAATGTTCCAATTCTGCCATGAAGCTGTCCAAATCAGCAAATTGACGATATACAGAAGCAAAACGAATATACGCAACTTCATCTACCGATTTCAATTCATTCAAGACGAGTTCCCCTATCTTTTCACTCGTAACTTCCTGCACCAGGGAATTGCGAATCGTACGTTCCACCTTGACAACAATATCATCCAGCTGTTTTCTTGTAACCATCCGTTTATTGCAAGCCCGCAGCAGGCCGTTGAGTATTTTATTGTGGTCAAATAATTCACGGCTGCCGTCCCGCTTAATCACGACCAGCGGTACTTCTTCCACCATTTCATATGTCGTAAAACGTCGGCCGCAGTGCTGGCATTCACGGCGGCGACGAATAGCGTTGCCGTCATCTGTCGCCCGTGAATCTGTTACTTTTGTATCTTCACTTTTACAAAAAGGACATCTCATGGGTATTTCCTCCTAAAAGGTAGTATAGGAATTTTTGAAAAAAAGCGGGTCCGCCAGGATCCGCTTTTAAGTGTACTATCTTATCTCATCCACGTAGGAATTTCTACGCCGCTTGCATCTTTAGCATCGCCAACTTTAGCAGTTCCTGCACTCTGACCAAATGAAGGAATGGAAGACGGTTCTTTGCCAAAGCCCGTAGCAACCACGGTAATGCGAATAGAATCTTCCATATCCGGATCGATAACAGAACCGAAGATGATATTGGCATCCGGATCGACAGCTTCTGCCACTTTTTCAGCTGCTTCGTTGATTTCGTACAAGCTGATATCCGGGCCGCCTGTAACGTTGAGCAGGATGCTCTGTGCGCCGTCGATGCCTGTTTCGAGCAGGGAGCTGTGAATAGCGCCGTCAACAGCTTCTACGGCACGGTTTTCACCAGAACCAACACCGATGCCCATAATAGCTTCACCCTGGTCGGACATAATCGTCTTCACATCAGCAAAGTCCAAGTTGATAAGACCTGTTGTCGTAATCAAATCAGAAATACCCTGTACGCCCTGGCGGAGTACATCGTCAGCAACAAGGAATGCATCTTTCAACGGTGTCTTCTTATCAATAATCTGGAGCAGTTTATCGTTTGGAATCGTAATGATGGTATCTACTTTTTCTTTTAAGTAAGCAGCACCTTTTTCCGCTTGTTCTTTACGGCGTTTGCCTTCAAAGGAGAATGGTTTGGTAACTACCGCTACGGTAAGCGCACCCATTTCTTTAGCACATTCTGCTACAATAGGAGCTGCGCCGGTACCGGTACCGCCGCCCATGCCGGCTGTAACAAATACCATGTCCGCACCCTGCAGGGCTTTGATGATTTCTTCTTTACTTTCTAAAGCAGCCTGTTCGCCAATAGACGGATTTGCGCCGGCACCAAGGCCGCGTGTCAATTTTTCACCAATTTGGATTTTTACATCTGCTTTGGAAACTTCCAATACCTGATCTTCCGTGTTTACAGAAATGAACTGCACGCCCTGCAAACCGCTTTCTATCATACGGTTGACAGCATTGTTACCGCCGCCGCCGACACCAATTACTTTTATATTTGCAAACTCTGCCATTTTCATATTTCCTCCTTCAAAATCGTTAACACTGCTATGCAGATAGGATTCTCTATTATTTTACACTATCTCAGGAAAATTATCTACATATTTTTAAAAATCTTTCATATACTACAAAACAGACTCGCTTTTGCCAGTCTGCTTTGTGCTTCTATTTGCTTTTTACTAAGGGAGCTTTTATGTCTGTATCAATATACTGAACAGCCAAATGATTATCTCGTACTTCCTGCAGCAGTTCACCTGTGATTTCGGCCCGTTCTGCCGGATGGTCGCCTTCGCCCAGATGAATCGGCACAGAATCCGTCGTATACACAATGATATTTTCCGGATTGCCGACATTGATTTCCGCTATGGAATCCCGCAGTTCCGGCGATACGTTGCGCATATAGACCAAAGCCGCATATAAGGAGCCGTCCGTAATCGTATCTCCCAGCAAGAGCGTATCCATTTTCTTGCCCGTCATAATCGGCACAGATACACCTTTAATCTGCGGCTGTACATCAATGACCGTACCGCCGGCATCGACATAGGCAAAGCCATACATTGTCGTAATGACAGCTGCGGCTTTTCGTTCTTTCAAGTCCACGTGAATCGTCGCAGGAAATTCTCTCGTCACCGAGACATGTTCAATCCGCAGATCTTTAGACAAGCGGTCTTGAATGGTATCCGGCGACAGCTGAATGACATTGACATATCCCGGCACGCCGCTGGCACGGTAGACATCATCAAAGGATAAGGTTTCATTGCCGTCTACAATCAATGCCCCAAAGGGTATCGGCAGCAGCCGCAGCAGCAGCCACAGCAAAAAAACAATAAAGACGGCCAGCACAGCCAGCAGACGCCGCTGTCTTTTTTGACGCCGCCGACGCATCGCTTTTTCTTTTTTGCTTCGCTGTATTTTGTGCCGCATGATACGGCGCTTTCTCTGTTTTTGTCTTTCTTCCCGTTCATGCGGAGACTGCAGCGGATCATTTTCCAGCTGCGGCGGCACAAATACATCGCGTGTATGAGGAAGTACAGGCGCAACGGTTTGTTTATGATGTGAAATTGTCCCATTCGCTGCTGCATCATAGTCTGTATATTCGTTCTTCATCATAGGGTCCTAACCAGGAATGCCGCACAAAACAGCAGTTCCTTCAAATTTTAAATGGGAAGTTTCGTGCCGATAGGCGTGTACCTATCTGCACGAACCAGCAAGTTTTAAACTCAGGCAATAAAACGACTGCACAGCAGACACGCTGCTTCATACAGCAATCGTCTTAAAATTTTCCAACGGAAGCTTCCAGCAAAATCTTTTCACACAAATCTTCAAACGAAAGATTCATGGCTCTGGCCGCATCCGGCACCAGGCTCGTCGCGGTCATGCCGGGAACCGTATTGATTTCCAGCACAAAAGGATTGCCTGCTTTATCCGTCATGACATCGACGCGGGCTACGCCGCTGCAGTGACACAAGTGAAATACCTGCAATGCCAAATCCTGCATTTTTTGGGTCAGTTCTGCCGAAATCGGTGCCGGACAGAGATGCTGCGTCACACCAGGCGTATATTTGGAGTAATAGTCATATTTGCCGGTACTTGGCACAATTTTGATAACAGGGAATGCCAAATCGTCCATGACGGCGACAGTAAATTCTTCCCCATCCAAAAAGGCTTCTACGATAATGGAACGGCTGTATTTAAACGCTTCTTCCAAAGCCGGCTGAATTTCCGCTGCCGTATGCACAATGACAGTGCCGATACTTGACCCTTGTCCGGCCGACTTGATGACGACAGGAAAAGAAAAACGCTGACAGATATCGTTTGTAATATCTTCAAAGGGTTCATTGGAAAAATAGTACGCAAACGGTGCCGTCGCAATGCCGGCTCCTTTGAAAGCGCATTTGCTCATGACTTTGTTCATGCCGACAGCACTGGCCATAACGCCCGGCCCGGTATACGGAATACCCATCATTTCGCATAAGCCCTGCAGCACGCCGTCTTCGCCGTAGCGGCCGTGAAGTGCATTAAACACGACGTCTATCTTCTTTTCTTTCAGTTGATCTGCCAGCATGTTCGGTACCAGTTCAATCGTTTCTGTCTGATATCCTTTGCGGTTCAATGCCTCTGCAATCGCTGCGCCGGTTCGTCTGGACACAGCTGCTTCCGTAGAGGGACCTCCTACCACAACAGCAATTTTCTTTTCTTTCATCGATTCATTCATTCTAGTTTCCTTCCTTTGCTTCGGCCAAGTACTGTTCACCGACTTTATAAATATCGCCGGCGCCCATGGTAATTACTAAATCAAACGGCCGTGCATTTTCTTTGAGATACGTTACTAAATCTTCCTTATGCGGAATATAGGTAACGTCCTGTCC
>CAVKOP010000156.1:0-4734 GCA_963657835.1 Lachnospiraceae bacterium
CACTAAATCCGCCTGGTTGGCTGCCAGAATCATTTCGCATTGCGATTCTAATTCTGCTGCTATATAAGATAATGCTTTATTTTTAACAGCCGAATCAGCATTTGCCAGCTGTCTGGATGCCTCACGGGCCGCTTTTGCTTTCGTACGAACTTCTGATTCCATCGGTATCCCTCCCCGCTATTGCATGACCACCAGGTTATCCCGGTGAATGACTTCTTCATAAACGCCTTCATGGCCCAAAATGGTTGCAATATCATTGGTCTTGTGTTTTTTTATAGCTGCAATTTGTTCACTATTATAGTTGACGATTCCCTTGGCAATGATAACACCGTCATAAACAACATGAACAATATCCCCTTCATGAAAGATTCCTTCTACACGTACAATCCCTACAGGAAGCAGACTGGAACCATGTTCTATTAAGGCATTACGGCATCCTTCGTCTACGACAATCGTTCCCTGCGATTTACTGCCGGACAAGAGCCAGCGTTTTTTAGAATGCAGATTCGAGTCTTTCGCCGTAAACCAAGTACCTACTTCTTCACCGAGGCAAATTCGGCGCAGTATGCCGTCTTCACTGCCGGACGCAATGACCATATCGACACCGGAAGATGTGGATATAGACGCAGCCTGAATTTTGGTATACATTCCGCCTGTGCCAATGGAGGACCCGGCCCCTTCTGCGATATCATAGAAATGTTTGTCGATTTCCGTTACCTTAGGAATCAGCACCGCGTCCGGATGCGTTTGCGGATTGGCGGTGTACAAGCCATCAATATCAGACAGCAGCACCAGTAAATCAGCATCAATAATACTGCTGACCATGGCGGACAGTGTATCATTATCGCCAATTTTAAACTCATCAATCGCTACGACATCATTTTCATTGATAATCGGCAAAATTCCCATATCCAGCATCGTCAACAGGGTATTGCGGGAATTCATGAAATTTTTCCGATTCTGCGCGTCCATCCGCGTCAGCAGTACCTGTCCTACAATCTGGCCATATTCGCGAAACATCTTTTCATAGGTATGCAGCAGCACACCCTGGCCGACAGCAGCAACAGCCTGTTTTTCCCGAATTGTCTTAGGACGCTGCGCCAAGCCCAAAGGGCCAAGCCCGGCACTGACAGCACCAGATGATACCAATACCATCTGTTTGCCTTGGTTGGCCAAATCAGCAATTTCCATGACAAGCCGTTCAATCCGATGATAATTTAACTTTCCTGATTCATGAGTCAGCGTACTCGAGCCTACTTTAACGACAATACGCCGTTTTTGTGTTAATTCTGGTCGCACAACGGCCATAGTATCACAACCTTACATCGTAATAAAATCAAAATGAGATTTTTTGTCTTTTTTCTTAAATAAAACACCGTAATGGCCTATGACCTGAATCAATTCAGCTCCAAGCATATCTGCCAGTTCTTCCATTGTTTCCTTTGTATCTAAGTTGGCATTATTCAATACGTGCGCTTTAATCAATTCTCTAGCAGTAATGGCAGCACGAGCGCTGTCGATCACGGCATTGCTCAGTCCTTCTTTGCCAATTTGCACGACAGACGGCAGCAAGCTTGCCATCCCTTTTAATTTCTTTTTGTCTTTGTTATTCATACATACTCCTTTTATTCGTGATAGTCAAATTCCATGCCGTAGATACGAACGGTATTTCCGTCTTGAATGCCATGTTCTTTTAGCAATTTGTCCAGTTCCATATATCGCCAAATCCGTTGGAAGCGGCGCAGCGACTGGTCATCGTCAAAATTGGTCATGGCTACCAAGTTTTCAATGCGCGGCCCTGTAATGACAAAGGCACCGTCATCATCGCGTTTTACTTCAAAATCAGGCTTTTCTTCTGCTTTATACACGACTTCTTCCGTTGTTTCTTCCGGTTCTTCGATGTAATCTTCCAGCAGTGTCCAAACCCGTTCCAGCAAAGCATCCAAACCTTCGCCGGTCAATGCACAGATAGGATACACTTCGACTCCACGCTGCGTCAGATATGCCTCCAGCCGTTCCAGATTGTCCGACCCTTCTTCCAGGGCATCTACTTTATTTGCTGCGACAATCTGCTGTTTTCTCGATAATTTGTCACTATATTTTTTTAACTCCGCATTGATTTTTTCGTAATCTTCAATCGGATCCCGGCCTTCCATGCCGGATACGTCTAAAACATGAATCAAGATTTTAGTCCGTTCAATATGGCGCAGGAAATCATGCCCCAACCCTACGCCTTCACTGGCACCGTCAATGAGTCCCGGAATATCTGCCATAACAAAGCTGCGGTGGTCGCTCAAATTGACAACGCCTAAAATAGGATTCAACGTTGTAAAATGATAAGCTGCTACTTCCGGCTGTGCTGCTGATACTTTCCGCAGAATACTGGATTTGCCCACACTGGGATATCCTAACAGCCCCACATCAGCCAATACTTTCAATTCCAGTTTCAGCCACCGTTCTTCTCCCGGTTCTCCTCGTTCTGCAAAGGTCGGCGTGCGGTTGGCACTAGTACGGAAATGCCAGTTGCCGCGGCCGCCGCGGCCGCCTTTAGCAACAATTGCCTGCTGGCCATCGTGACTCAAATCGGCAATGATTTTATCTGTTTCTTCATCGCGAACTACCGTTCCTAACGGCACGGTAATCAGCAAATCATCAGCATCGCGGCCGTATTTATTACTTCCCTGTCCTTTGCCGCCCGGTTTGGCTTTAAACAAACGGCGAAAACGAAAATCGACCAATGTATTGACATTGCGGTCTGCTACGAGAACAACGTTGCCGCCTTGCCCGCCGTCCCCGCCGTTAGGGCCGCCCTTGGGAACAAATTTTTCATGCCGGAAGCTGCTCATGCCATCGCCGCCGCGGCCTGATTGTACAAATATTCTTGCTCTGTCTATAAACATAATTCACCTCATGAAAATGAAATGCGCCAACGCGCCTATATACGAAATCTCCGTTTACACTGCCATATATACAGAAAGAGACACAGCATACATATACCATGTCTCCTGTCTATCTGTCCTACGTGCATATGTAATTACGGTACTGAGAAAATTTTAAAGCAAAATTACGAATCTGTAAAGACATTTTTTATAAATTTCCCAAAAGATGGGCAAACTGCCTTATGATTCTTCTTTTAATACATCAATCGCCTTCTGCAGTTGATAATCTACGGTATCATTGGGCTGCAGCTGTACCATAATATCCGGTTCAATGCCTGCCCCGTCAATTTCTCTGCCATTTGCAGTATGATACTTAGCCACCGTCAATTTGACAGCGTCATCTGCACTAATGCCATACACGCCCTGTACGGTACCCTTGCCATAGCTGCGCACGCCAATAATCTTGCCCAGGCCCAAATCCTGAACAGCCCCTGCAACAATTTCTGATGCACTGGCTGAATTTTCATTAATCAGTACAGCCATGGGAATCGTATCGCCGGTTCCGGAAGCGGTATAGGTCTGTGTGTTCCCATCACTGCTTGTAAAAGATACGACCGTACTGCCCTGCGGCACAAAATTCCCGGCAACTTCCACTGCCTGGTCTACCAGGCCGCCCGGATTGTTTCGCAGGTCAAGAATCATTTTTTCCATACCTTGTTCCCGCAGCGACTGGTATTCTTTTGTAAATTCTTCGCCTGTATCTTCGCTAAACACACCAATACGGATATAGCCAATATTCGTACCTTCGACCATCTGGCCCATGACTGTTTTCATATGAATCTGACGCCGCGTCAACGTAACATCTTTATCTGCGCCGTCTTCACGAATCGTCAGCACCACGTCCGTGTTGACCGGGCCGCGAATCTTCTGCGACACGTCTTCCAACTTCATACCTGCCGTCGGCGTCCCATCAATAGCCGTGATGATATCGCCCCGTTTCAACGCAGCTTCACTAGCCGGACTATCATCGATGACACCAGCAATAAGTACACCTTCATCGGCACTGCCGATATAGACGCCAATGCCCGCATAGGAACTTGTCATTTGTTCTTGAAAACTTTGAAATTCGTCGCCGGCCATATATACAGAATGTTTATCGCCAAGTGTAGAAACAATTCCTTTCATAGCGCCGTCAAGCAGTGTTTTTTTGTCTACTGTATCTGCATAGTGCGTTTCTACGACATACAATGTACGATACAGTTTCATCCAGCCCAGCCAATCTCCCATAAAATAATAGGACAGGCCCATAAAAATCAATACGGCTGCTGCCAATACAGACGCAGTCCAAGCTAACACATGATACAGCCAGGAAGTTCGTTTTCCTTTATACATCCTATCGCCGCCTTACAAATATGCTGCCGGATCTACGGGGTCACCGTTGGACCGGACTTCAAAATGAACATGCGGGCCTGTCGAATTCCCAGTAGAACCAGCATAGGCAATGACTTGTCCTTGTGATACAGACTGCCCTTCGGATACATTTAAAGATTCATTGTGGCCATACAATGTCGATAATCCATTACCATGATCGATAATGACAGCATAACCATACCCGCTAATCCAGCCGGCTTCGACAACAACGCCGCTATCTGCCGCATGAACAGGCGTGCCGTAATCGACGCCGATATCCATGCCGCTGTGATAAATAGTAGAGCCAAAAATCGGATGCGTACGATAGCCGTACGGCGAAGTAATAACACCATTTACCGGCCAAATAAAGGCGCCGGAGCCGCTGACTGGCTGATAACTGTAATCTACACTGCCGCCGTCTCCTGCGCTGCCGCTGTCATCCGAA
>CAVKOP010000157.1:0-4717 GCA_963657835.1 Lachnospiraceae bacterium
CATTTGCAGCACATGCAGCGTGAAAAAAGATGGGACATGAGAGCGGTGTTTTGATGGTTTTTGTCATCAAGGTGTGTCATGCCATTTCTTTTGATTGGCAATAATTTTTTGAAATGTACGGATAAAAGCTGCTTGCTCTTCCTGAGAAATCCCCTGCAGGGAATGCTGATCGATGGCCTGAAAGGCTTGCTGCACCCAGCGTGCTTTTTCGCTGCCTGTCGGCGTAAGAAAAATATGGGAAGCACGCTGGTCCTGCGCGTCCTGCTCTTTGTACACGAGTCCTGTTTTTTCCATCCGTTTTAATAAACTCGTAACGGTAGATTTATCCAAGATACAGCCTGTACTGATTTCTTTTTGTGAACAGCCGTTATGTGTCAAGAGAAATTCTAAAATTTTAGGCTGTCCCGGAAACAGTCCGGCAGCAGTGATTTGTTTTTGTACGTGGCGATTGTTGCGAAAAAAGCTTTCTAGCAACAACAAATGAAGTTCATGGTTCATACAAATACCTTTATTTCTTTAAATGCTTGTCAAAAAAATGAATAATAACCTGCATGACTTCCGGCTGTACCCAATACGGGCCGCCATGGGCTGCACCTTGAACAAGATAGCGGGTAGCTTCGATATGATGGTTCGTTAAGGCTTGACGGAGAAGCTCGGATTGACTGGGAGACACAAGGGTATCGGCATCGCCGTGCATGAGGAGAAACGGCGCGGTTTTATCAGAAATATATGTCATGGGATTGGCTGCTTTTGCGCCGTCCGGATTGGCCGATAAACCGCCGGATTTGCCGCCGAATACAGGAGAGCCATTGACCCAGAGGGACTCTGTAGCACCTTCGGAACGATGTTTTGCTTGTACTTCCGGTGAATAGTCGGCGCCGATTTTAGTTAGGTCTGAAACGCCGTACAAATCGACAACGGCCTGCACGTCACTGCTTTCATTCAAAAAATCACCCTTGTCAAACTGCGTCGTGCCATTGGTGGTTCCTGCCATGGCTGCCAGATAGCCGCCGGCTGAACCGCCTAATACGCCGATACGTGACGGGTCAATATGAAACGTAGCTGCATGGGCCCGCAGATAACGAATAGAGGCTTTGACATCTTCCAGCGGACCGGGAAATGTCGTTGTCGGAGCGACGCGGTAGGTAATGCTGGCAACAACGTAGCCGTGTTCAGCCAGCTCTGTCCGCTGCTGAATATATCCATCTTTGTTGGCGTTGATGAAGCCGCCGCCATTGATATAAACAATAGCAGGATGTGTGTCTTTGTCCAGCGGCATCGTAATGTCCATTGTCAGGGCTTTGTTGGGATAGCCGCGGTCCGGTACCTGGGCATAGACGACGTTGGATACAAGCTGCACCATCGGTTTGCTAGGTGTTACCTTTAATGGAATTGTAGGTTCTGCGGCCAGCGCAGCGCCGGCCATTGTGCAGGCCAATGCGCTCAACAGAAGCATACGGCGAATCGTGTGGTATTTCATATTACGTATTCATCCTTTCTCTATTACACGTAAGTTTGCACTTTTTAGTTTGCATTCAAACTAAAAATATTGTACTAGGAATACGCTATTTGTCAATACCAACCGTTTTATGAGAGAAGTGCCGATGAGGTATTATCATGGCATACATATACATCATCCAAAAACTACAGGTAACGGCCAATGGAAATACATACATAACCAAAAAGATATATGGTGGGGGAATGAAAACATACTATAGACGAGTACGGGATTTCTCCTTTATACTATAAGTAACTTTCTCTTTTAGGATGGAATAAAAGAGAAATAGTTCGTACCAAAAATGTAAAAGATGGAGATGATAGTTATGAATGCAGCAGAAAGTATTTGCCGCCCCGTGACGATAGGAATTCATACTTTGAAAAACCGCATTGTCGTGCCGCCGATGGCAGATATTGCGTTGTCTATTCCACAAGGATATATCAACAATGCTCTGCGCAGCCGCTATGCGGCATATGCTGCGGGAGAAGCAGGACTTATTACGGTAGAGGGCAGCAATGTGACTTGCATGCCGGATGTACGGGATGCGATTGCGCTTTGGGACGATACATATATCCCCGGACTGCATACGCTGGCCCGAACGATTACGCAAAACGGTGCATTGGGACTGATCCAAATCATGAATATTGGTTTAAAAATGATGAAAGAAGATACGATTGCGGCCATACCGGATCCAGCCTTTATGGCATATCAGCGTGATTTTGTACAAGGAGCGATTCGCTGCTGGAAAGCTGGTTTTGATGGTATTGAATTGCATGCTGCACACGGCTATTTTCTCAATCAAATTATAGAAACCAGTGACCGGACGGATGATTATGGCTGTACGCTAGAAAAGCGCCTGCGATATATCTGGGAAATCATAGAGGCTGTCAAAAAAGCGTGCGGCCCTGCCTTTTTGGTATCTGTTCGCCTGGGCTGTCCGACCATCGCTGCGTTGGTGCAGGCTGCTCAAATCTTGGAACAGCATGGGGCAGACCTCATAAGCGTATCAACGGGTATGCATAATTATCACGACGTGCCGGCTGATTTTCCAATGGACATCAAACTCTATGCTGCCTGGCAGGTAAAACAACATGTCCAGATACCAGTCATCGGCGTAGGCAATATCCGGCATGGGCAGGATGCGGTACAAGCATTGACGCACGGCTATGCGGACCTGATTGCCGTAGGGAGAAGCCATTGGGCTGACCCGGCATGGACGAAACATGTTTTGGCAGGGAAAGAACCCAATCACTGTTACCGCTGTAAACCTTGCCGCTGGTTTAAAAACGGCCGCGACTGTCCGGCACGCCGCAATGCGCAGGGCCATGAAACTTAGAGGATGCAGCTGCGTAAAATACGTAGTATGACGTATAGGTCGTTAAAAATGACAGAGCATGCGAGCAATACGGCAGCCGACCTTGACGAAAAGAAACTCTTTTTATATACTATATGTCACGACTATATTGCCGCTCTGACTGTATCCGGCCAGGATAGAAAACAGAGCGGTTTTTTTAGTATATAAGGAGGCATGGATTGTGATAGAAACGATTACCAAAGCAGCCATTTTAGTTTCGTTTATTTTTTGCGGGTATACATTGAAAAAGATAGGTCTTTTTGGACAGGATGCGTTTGCTACTATTTCCACTATTGTTTTTAATATTACATTGCCGGCAGCTATTATTGTCAATTTAAATGGAATTCACTTTGCATCGAATTATCTGCTTATCAGCATACTAGCTATTATTTTTAACCTGATTCTAGTAGGTGCAGGGTATTTGGCAGGCAGGACAAAGGAAGAAAAAGTATTTTATATGCTCAACCTGAATGGATATAATATTGGGAATTTTGCGCTGCCGTTTGTATCCTATTTTTTTGACAGTGCGGCCGTATTGATTGTCTGTATTTTTGATGCCGGCAATTCACTCATGTGCCTGGGTGGCGCCTACGGACTTGCCAGCTGTGTGCAGGGACAAAAAGGTGAAAACATGGGCAAACTGCTTTGCAAGACTATTTTTTCATCTGTTCCGGTATTAACCTATATATGCATGATTACCCTTTCACTGCTGTCTATCCAGCTGCCGACGCCGCTGATGGATTGGCTGAAAATTCCGGCATCGGCCAATACGTTTTTATCCATGTTGATGATTGGCGTAGCCCTGGGCTTATCCCTGAAGAAAAAATATCTGCATATGATTTATACCAATATAGGACTGCGGCTTGGCATATCGATAGTATTGGTTTTGGGCATGTATTTCTTCTTAGATTATGATATGGCTATCAAAAAAGTGCTGATGATACTCTCATTTGCGCCGATTGCCGGCATGGCTTGTTACTATACGGCAAAGCTAAAAGGAAAAATAGAAGTCGCTGCGTGTGTCAATTCATTTTACATTTTGTTGTCTGTCGTCGTTATGTCTATCATGATTATTGTATTAAGTCAAATATAGAAAAGACAAAAAGCCATCGCAGGAAGCGGTGGCTTTTTTACATGAAAACAGAGAAACGTAAATGAAAAAATATCAATATATAGCTTGCCTTTTCAATCAAAAATGAAGTATCAAGAGGAAATCCTTCATGCGGCAGCCTCTTTGATGGAGAAAGAGAAAAAATGTTTTATTACTGCAGTAAAAAAGATTCGAGCGGCTTGGGAATTGCATTTGGATTGCGCGTGATGTAGTAACTGTCTACTTTAGGCGGTGCAAAATCGAGCAGCGGGATGGCGCGGAGTCTTCCTTGTGTTAAATCCTCTTCTACTAAACTGTATGGCAGGAACGTATAGCCAATGCCATCCGCAACATATTGGGGTAGTTTTGTGCTGTTGTCGATTTCCATGGGGAATCGATGATATCGGGGAAAAAGGTCTTGAATATAGAGACCCTGCAGGGCAAAATTACAAAACAAGTAGTCTATTTTTTGCAGGTCTTCTTTATAAATCCCTTTGGCATAGGTAGTATTGGCAGATTGGCAGACTAAAACCAGCGTGTCCGTGCGGTACGGGCGGCAAATGAAGCCGTCGCGAAAAAAAGCACTGAAAGAAAAAATAGCATCCAGCGCGCCGTCCTGCAGTTTGTGCAGCATATCCGTCGTATGGCTAATTGTCACGGACAAGGAAACAGAAGGTTTGGTTTTCAAATAATTTCGGATTCGTTTTTGCAGATGGCATTCATAAATCGTATTCGTAGTACCGATATGAATTTTTTTGGTGTATTTAGGTGCCGT
>CAVKOP010000158.1:0-1498 GCA_963657835.1 Lachnospiraceae bacterium
TTGTGTCAAATCTGCCATGGTGGATTGTTTCGTTACGATAGATTGCAATAAGGAATTAAAAAAGTCTGTACTACGGGTGAGGATATGTTGTATACTAGTCATAAGAAGGACTCCTTTGTAATGGATTGTGCTGATTTCATTATACCAAAGAAGTTCCTTCTTTTTTTATATGTTTCTCTTTTTAGCCTAATAAAGTTTTCCCACAATTATTTTACACTAACTATAGAACAATCATGTCCCGACCTTTTTCAACAGTTTCTCCTCTTTCAATTCACCGTTTTACATCGAGATTTTTACGTTAAGATGCGGATGATGAGATACATCTTCCTGAATTTCATGCCAATGCGGTACGACAACGACCCGCATCCCAGCCTGTTTTTCCACCAGTTCCAATCCATACTGAATATCACGCAGTGCAACAGCATGCGTCAAAATATAATCGACATTGATTTTGCCGCTGCGAATCAGTTCAATCGCCAAGGCATTATGCCGCGGCGCAGAGGAAAATGTACCGTATACGGTAATCTGCCGGTAATGAATAAAGTTCGCATCTATGGCAACATACGGCTTATCTTTGGGCAGGCCGGCAAAAAAGCATACTTTTCCCATTTTACTTGCCATGGCTACGCCCATGCGCTGCGCAGCTTCGCTGCCTGCCGTAACAATAACGACGTTGGCGCCCATACCACCGGTCAATTCCAGCACTCGTTGTACTGCGTCTTCCTGCTGGGAAGAAATGTAAGCATCATATCCTAGAATACGGGCTCTGTCCAAGCGCGGCTGGCTGCGATTGATGAGAAATACCTTGCCTGCGCCGCGAGCCCACGCTAACTCAGCATGCATAATGCCGATAGGACCTGCTCCAATTACGGCTACTGTATCTCCTACATGAATCTGCATGGCTTCTTGTCCATTAATAACACAAGCCAAGGGTTCTGCCAACGTTGCGCTTACATAATCAACTCCCTTAGGAATCAAATTGACATTGCCAGCCTGCACCGCAATCGCCGGAATCCGTACAAATTCCGCAAACCCGCCATTGTATTGATGTCCCAGCGTACGCCGATGATAGCAAAGATGCTGATTGCCGGATAAACAGTACGAGCAGTGCCCGCAGCCAATTCCCGGCGCAACAATCACGCGGTCTCCCACAGCATATTGCTGCACGCCCTTTCCTATTGCCGCAATCTCGCCGGCAAATTCATGACCCAATATAATAGGCGGTTGAATCGCTGCATGTCCATGATAATATGTCCGCAAATCGCCGCCGCAAATAGCACAAGCTTTCACCTTGACCAGCAATTCTCCTTCTTGTATGGAAGGAATTGGTACGTCTTCTACAACCATACTGCCAATTCCTTTATATATTGCTGCTATCATTTTATATCCCCTTTTTTGTTACTTTTTTATCATTATAAAAGAGATTCAAAAAAGTTTCAAGCACATATCCGTACGGCCAAAATTGAATATACGTTCTCTTGTATAATCCAAATTTATG
>CAVKOP010000158.1:1508-4715 GCA_963657835.1 Lachnospiraceae bacterium
CATTACTGCTGACAGAGCTGTTGTTTTATTTATTTGTCTTCTATTTTAATTTCCTGCTGTGCCGCTTTTCGTTTCTTAAAAAATGGCAGTGCTACTTCCGGGAAAATGGCATAGCCCAATACGTCTTCCGGGCTGGCGTTGGGAAATCCTTCATCGGCCAGTGCCTGTTTGGCTTTTCCCAATTCCGGCGTCAGATCATCAGCCGGACGGTGATTGATAACCGGTTCATCGCCAATACACATTTTACGGAATTTTTCATCGATTTTGCCGGGTACGCGGCCATATTTGCCGCGAACGATGTCCCGTACTTCATTGGTAACAATTTTATACCGGCCGTACAATACATTCAGTGCCGCAGCCGAGCCTGTAATTTGGCTTGTCGGCGTAACAAGCGGCGGATACCCTAAATCACGGCGAACATTCGGCATTTCAGCCAATACTTCGTCAAACCGGTCTTCTGCTCCCTGTCCTTTCAGCTGATTATACAGGTTCGTCAGCATGCCGCCGGGAATCTGATATTTGCGGACTGCCGGATTAATCTGGCTCGGCATAGTAAGATTAAATTCATCAGCCAATTCTTTCCGCACTTTTTTGAAATGTTCTGTCAAAGGCCAAAGGCGTTCTACGTCAATATCCGTATCATAAATGCTGTTTTGCAGCGACATGACCATCGTTTCCGTCGCCGGCTGACTCGTCACTTCTCCAAAAGGCGACAACGCCGTATCAATAATATCGACGCCAGCTTCAATCGCTTTCATATAGGTCATTTCCCCAAAACCGCAAGTGCAATGCGTATGCAGTTCAATAGGAATAGATAGATGTTTTTTCAGCATTCGTACCAGATTGTATGCATCATACGGTGCCAACAGCCCGGACATATCTTTGATGCACAAGGAATCTACGCCCATGCTCTGCAGTTCCATGGCAACTTTGGTAAACGATTCCATCGTATGAATAGGACTGATAGTATATACAATAGCTCCCTGTATATGAACAGATTTCGTATCTTTAGCGGCTTTAATGGCTGATTCCATATTTCTGGGGTCATTGAGCGCATCAAACACACGAATAATGTCTATGCCGTTATCTACGGCACGATTGACAAATTCGTAGACGACATCATCCGCATAGTGTCGATATCCCAAAATATTCTGCCCCCGAAACAACATTTGCAGCGGTGTTTTTTTTACATGTTTTTTTATCGTCCGCAGCCGTTCCCATGGGTCTTCATCCAAAAAGCGCATACATGTATCAAAGGTAGCGCCGCCCCAGCATTCCAATGCATTATAGCCAATTTCATCCATAGCTTCCAATACCGGAAGCATTTGATTTAGACGCATTCTCGTTGCCGCGATGGATTGGTGTCCGTCACGCAGTACGGTTTCTGTAATTTTTACTCTTGCCATACGTAATTTATTCCTCCACTTATATTGCTATCTGTATCGTATTTTTTATATTACTTGAAGATATACTAACTATTAGGATATAGTTATAATTACATTTCATTATATCATACTTTGACAAGAAAGGCAGATACTTTTATCGGTTTGCTTGTTCTTCTTATGCATACACGGCTCCATAGCAAGAAAATTGCAGAATACATGATATCTTTTCAGAAATTAGAGCATGCATATAGTGTAATTCAAGTCATGATATGCTACACTGATAGTATAAAAAGATTCGTATGGGTGTATTATTCCGTATTGAACGAAAGGGGTTCTTACTATGACATCACGCACACATATTACGGCTGTTTATTTCAGTCCTACGCATACGACTAAAACACTCTGTGAAACGATTGCCAAAGAAATATCACTGACATTGGGCATTCCTTGGGAAAGCCGCAGCTTCACCCTTCCTGCCGAACGAACCGAGCCACTGCAGTTTGACCCGACGGCACTCGTTATCTTTGGCGTACCCGTATATGCCGGCCGCGTTCCTAACTTTTTAGGAAAATACATCAGCCAAACAGTAGGAAACAATGCCATGGCCATTCCGGTCGTCGTCTATGGAAACCGTGCGTATGACGATGCTCTGATTGAATTGCGCGACATGTTGGAAACAAGCCAGCTTCACACCGTCGCTGCCGCCGCGTTTATTGGCGAACATTCTTTTTCACGCATTTTAGCCAAAGGCCGGCCTGACAGTCAAGACTTAGACAAAGCACGCCGCTTTGCACAGGCCGCTGCCAGCGTTATTGAACAGAACCAGTATCACACGCCGATTGCTGTCAAAGGCAATGTGCCGTATCGTCCTTATATGGTACCGCAAAAAAAAGACGGCGGCCATAAAACGATTACCAAAGTATTTCCCAAAATCAATGATACCTGCACGAATTGCGGCGTCTGCGTCCAAGTCTGTCCGATGGGCGCCATTGCGCCGGACTGTCACAGCTATACACATTTCTGCATCAAATGCTGTGCCTGTGTGAAAGCTTGTCCAGTCAATGCCCGCTATTATGATGATGAAACCTATTTATTCCACAAAAAACAATTAGAAGAACAATTTGCCCGCCGAGCTGAACCGGAAACGTTCATTTAAATTTTTTTGTATACAGGGACGTACCCCTGTACCCTCATATGATTCTGTAAACTTGCCGTTTACATCGGCTATATACTTTTTCTTTCTGTGCGACCAGAAAGAAAAAGATAACAAAAAGAAAGAAGTCGCCGCCCAAAACGGACTTAGCCTTACGGAGTTTGCCGATGACGGCGCGTCAAACTCCGTATCCGGTCTTCGACCGGTCGGCACGCTCGTAACGGGCGGTGTTGGCAGTCATGTAAAATAGATTTCGCCTGGTTGCCGGGAAAACACATCTGTCAAGAAACACCGACAGCAAACATAGACTCATCTATACTAATGCAGTAAGCAGTATCACTTCATCGTGCATGATAATTACAGAAAAAATAAAACATACAAAAATATTGCTAGTATACATGAGTAAAGAATTAAATGATAAATGTTTTTTCAACATATCCTTATCCGTAATTGTTCGCATTTATCTTCAAGCCGCCCCGTTACGGGCATGACTGGTTGTGCGGCCTGCCGCACAATGAGAATGGATGGCATTGCGTTAAAAATGGGCGTTTTGCTTGAGTGCAGCGAGTTTCGCCCATTTAGCAATGACAGACATTCTCAACGGAATGGGAGTCCCGGGCGGCCGCCTTTTGCTATGCCTAAGCGATTCGCACGAAATCAAAGATTTCG
>CAVKOP010000159.1:0-729 GCA_963657835.1 Lachnospiraceae bacterium
GGATGACATGGTACTGCTTCCTAAAGCAGACCGTGCCTCGTTAACTGCTCTTCTTCCTATTTCTTTCCCAACCATTGTCTCTAAATTGGAAGCACCGGACGGACAGACGGTCAAATTGCTGCTGGGACTTCATGACGGCAATACAGTAGAAACCGTATTGATGAAGCATGATTACGGCAATTCTATCTGTTTGTCTTCCCAAGTAGGCTGCGCTGTCAATTGTGCGTTTTGTGCCTCGGCCAAAAACGGTTTTATCCGCAATTTATCTGCCGGCGAAATGGTTGTTCAGCTCTTGGCATTTAAAAAATACGTTGCACCGGAACTGCATTCCATCGTCCTCATGGGGACAGGAGAACCACTGCTCAACTATGCCAACGTCATCCGGTTTCTGCATATGATTCACGAAAAAGATACGTTTTATCTAGGATACCGCAACGTCACTGTATCAACCTCAGGTATTGTGCCTAAAATGTATGATTTGGCAGAAGAAGGCCTGCCGATTACACTGGCAATTTCCCTGCATGCGCCAACCGACGCCATGCGGCGCCATATTATGCCGATTACCAACAAATATCCCATTGCGGATATTATGAAAGCAGCAGACAATTATTTTGAAAAAACAGGCCGCAAAGTGACGTATGAATATATTCTGATTAAAAATTTAAACTGCAATATTTCCTGTGCCCGTCAATTAGTACAGCTTTTGGGCGGTAAAAATATCTTAATCAA
>CAVKOP010000159.1:739-4701 GCA_963657835.1 Lachnospiraceae bacterium
CGCCATTCCGATTAACGATAACTATGATGTCGGTTTATACAGACCTGCTGTACCTGAAATGGAAACCTTTACGGCGTATTTACAGAAAAACGGCATCAACGTTACATTACGGCGTGAAATGGGCAGCAGCATACAGGCTGCCTGCGGTCAACTTCGCATTAAACGCGAAAAAATTTGACATGTGCTGGGGAATATGATATGAATTATGTATACCAAATAATAAAACACCGTGAGAGGACGTGAGAATTTGGGCACATACGGTGAATCAAAGATTGGTTTGGTGCGCAAAGTAAACGAGGATTCTTTCTATATCAGCCAGGAGCAAAATGTCTTAGCCGTAGCAGACGGCATGGGCGGGTATGTAGGCGGAGAAATAGCGAGCCGGACAGCCGTAGAGGCTATCGCATACTATTTTAAAAATTTCACCTACGCAGCACCAGTACAATTAGAAAAAGCAATTCAATATGCCAATTCCTGCATTCTCAGCAAAACGACGATTGACCCGTCGCTGCAGGGAATGGGAACCACGATTTCTATTGTCACATTAGCCCGGCATTATGCATTTTGGGGACACGTAGGGGACAGTCGTATTTATTTATACCGCGACGGCGAATTTAAGCAAATATCTACAGACCATACGATCGTGCAAGTACTCCTGGACAAAGGAAAAATCACTGCTGATGAAGTAAAAAATCATCCGCAGCGTCATGTCCTGACACGAGCTGTCGGCGTAGATGAAAATCTGCTGGTGGACAGCGGGGCATTTCCCGTACTGCCCCATGATAGAATTTTGATTTGTTCTGACGGCCTGACGTCATTTATTGATACAGACGTATTAGCAGCAGCCATTGGCGACTACGGCCGCAATGAGCGTGACATCATCAACGGACTGTTTGAAACAGTATATGAAAATGGTGCCAAAGATAATGTTACTGCCATCTTAACAACCATATAATCAAGATTACGACTATGAAAGTGGTGGAAAATCTAAAAATGATTGGTCATATCTTAGATAATAGATATAAGATATTAGAAAAAGTCGGCGTAGGCGGCATGGCTATTGTGTATAAAGCGCAAGACATCCTGCTAGATCGCATTGTAGCTGTAAAAGTCCTGCATTCCAAATATGGCAACGACCATGATTTTGTTGTTCGCTTTCGCCAGGAAGCACAGGCAGCTGCCAAATTGTCGCATCCTAATATCGTCAATATATATGACGTCGGCTACGACGAAAATGTGCATTATATCGTCATGGAATATGTGCGCGGCGAAACGCTGAAAGAATATATAGAAAAACACGGACACCTTCCTATCAACACCTCCATTCAAATTACGTTTGATATAGGAGAAGCGTTAGAAAATGCCCATAAAAACGGTATCGTGCATTGTGATATCAAACCGCATAATATATTGGTCACAGAAACAGGCCGGATTAAAGTTGCCGATTTCGGTATTGCCAGGGCCATTAATTCCAGTGTAGGCAACAAAGATGACCATGCCGTGCTGGGTTCTGTCCATTATTTCTCACCGGAACAAGCCAGCGGCGGTCCTGTCGATGAACGGACGGATATTTATTCGCTGGGTGTTGTCATGTATGAAATGATGACTGGTGTCGTTCCCTTTGAAGGGGACACAGCAATCAGCGTAGCACTGCAGCACGTGCAGGATGATATCCCGCTGCCTACCAAATACAATCGCCGCATTCCCCGGCTGGTAGAACAGTGCATCCTCAAAGCCATGGCTAAAAATCCGGATGACCGGTTCCAATCCATCGGTGAAATGATGTCGGAACTGCGCCTTTCTCAGGGATTTGTAAATACCAACAAAGGGGCCATGCCGATTATCAAAAATAATTTTGCGACCCAAAAGCTGCCGCCATTAAAAATGGATGAAGAGAAGAAGAAAAAAAATCTTTTCTCGCGGCTCATGGATTGGACCAGCAGCCATTCACAAAAAACGATTATTATTGGCATGCTGGGTATTTTCCTCTTTGCATTTATGTGGGCCTTTTTCTCCTTTGGCAACTTCTGGAGTACGGAGAATATCACCGTTCCGGATGTAACGGGTAAACAGGTAGAAATTGCCAAGGAAATTCTTTCCAAGAAGCATTTGGATGTTTCCGTTAAGGAAGTAGAAAGTTCTGAAGTACCAGTCGGAGAAGTCATTTCGCAGACGCCTTCCGGCGGGGCTGTCGTAAAGGAAAACCGGACTATCTACTTGACAGTCAGCAAGGGGAATAAAGGAGCGGAAGTGCTCATACCGGACTTACGGGATTTAACATTGGATGAAGCTAAAAAGAAATTAAAAGAAATCGGCTTAAAAATAGGCTCTGTACATTACACCGAAAGCGATACGTATGCCGATGGAAAGATTGTCAGCCAAAATCCGTCTTCGCCGCAGAAAGTAGCAAAAGGAACGGCGATAGACGTCGTAGTTTGCCGCAAAGGTGACAGCAGTAAAAACAAAAATGCGGCAAAAACGGATGCCAATGTTCCGAATACTAGCGGCATGCCGCTGGATGCAGCCGTACAGGCATTGGAAAATGCCGGCTATTCAGTGGGTAATGTAGCCAACTTGGATTCTTCTAAAGATAATGGACAAGCTAAAGTTACTGGCCAAAGCGTCCGGGATGATAAAACGGTCGATTTGACAGTCGAATACCCGGCAGCCGATACATCATCTGATACATCAAGTGCTGGCACGGCAGACAGCAACGCCAATAATCAAGAACCAGCCGGAACGCCTCATTACGGGACTGTCAATATCAGTGTTCCCAGCGGCGCATCCAGCCAGCATGTACAAATTGTCGTCAATGATGACAACGGCTCCCGCGTCGTATATGACAAAAACCAATCCGGCGGCGACAGTATTACCAAGAATGTAAGTGGTACCGGCCGGACGCGAGTCAAAGTATACATCAATAATTCCTTAGTTCAAGATCAGTATATTTAGCACACTAGGAGACATATGACAATCGGTCGAGTTATAAAGAATTACAATGGATATTACTATGTAGATACAGGGACAGACGAGCTTATAGAATGTCGGCGGCGGGGTAAAATAAAAACAAAAATCCTCGTCGGCGATGAGCTCGAAATCACAGAGCTGGGCGGTGCCAAAGGGGTTATCGAAAAGGTATTGCCGCGGCACACGTATTTGCGCAGGCCAGCTATTGCTAATATTGATCAAATGTTTGTCATCATGGCGGCGCAATCGCCGGATCCCAACCAATTTTTGATTGACAAGACGTTGATGACCTGTGAATATGGCGGTATACATCCCAAACTCTGCTTCAATAAGTGTGATTTAGATGCTTCTGCTGCCCAATTATACCGAGATTTTTATACGCAGTGCGGCTATGAAGTATATCTCGTTTCAGCAAAAGAAGAAGAAGGTCTGGAAACGATCAAGGCTTTGCTGCCTCACAAAATGACGGCATTTGCCGGTCCTTCCGGTGTAGGTAAATCCAGCTTGTTATCCAAAATTTTGAATAGAACTGATTTATCTATCGGCGCTGTCAGTGAAAAAATTAAGCGAGGGCGTCATACGACTCGCCATTCTGAAATCATGAAACTGGATGAAGATACGTATGTCGTTGACACCCCTGGCTTTAGCGCACTGGAATTTGAACATTTGGATGCTAAAGAAATTTTCTCTCTCTTTCCTGACATGACGCCTTACGGCGGTCATTGTCGGTTTGCTTCCTGTCTGCATCTTTCTGAACCGGATTGCTCCGTCAAAAAAGCTGTACAGGAAGGCCTGATAAAAAAAGAGCGGTATGAAACATATTGTAAAATTTTAGCATCTATTACAGAAAGGAAACGATAGTTATGTCTATTATGGTTTGTCCCTCCATTTTATCAGCAGATTTTTCCCGTCTTGCTGAAGAAATCCAAGATGTCGAAGCAAAAGGCGCGGATTGCATTCATTTAGATTTGATGGATGGGCATTTTGTCCCCAAT
>CAVKOP010000160.1:0-4689 GCA_963657835.1 Lachnospiraceae bacterium
CAATATTACGGTTTAGAAAAAAGCAAATAGGTAGCTAATAACGAAATGAGCACATAAAAAGCCTAAAAACTGAATAAATCAGATTTAGGCTTGAAAATGAAAATTAAATGTTTGCGGTTTCCTTTGAACTGTTTGAGGAAATGCGATCCATACATGCTGTAATAATTTCTCCGCCCTGAATATTTAAAACGGTGCGGAAAACATCAATCACATAGTCAATGCCGGCAATGTAAGCGATTGCTTCAATCGGAATACCAATGGCTGCCCAAATGATCGCACAATCCATCAGAGTGCCACCAATAATCCCCGGTGCGCACATCAGTGCAATAACAGTTAAGAAAGCCGCCATGATAATCTGCTCCCAGGAAAGAGAAACCTGGAAGATGGCAGCAGCAAAAACAGTATAAATACCTACGCAAATGGTAGAGCCCATTCTGGTAAGTATAGCTGTAATAGGAATAAAAAAATCGATTACATCATGGTTAAGTTTGGTTTCTTTTTTCAGGGTTTCAATTCGAGGAGCCATATAGTTAGAAGCGCCACCGGCAATAGCACCCACTATGTCCTGCAAAATAATAGTTTGGAAATATTTCAATGGGGATTTTACTTTAAACAGATACAGACATGGGATTGAGCAAACCGCAATGTAAATAAGTGAACCGGCAACCATCATACCCATAATCCATACATAGGCAACAACTACGGTGGTTAAAGATCTGGCGACGACCGGATAAAGCAAACAAAATACGCCCAATGGAGCAATATGCATAATCATGTTGGCGATTTTCACTAAAATCTGCTGGGCTACATCAAAAACGTGAATCACAGATTCCACATCATTACGGGCTAGTTTTAATGATGCAAACCCCACGAAAAAAGCCAGAGTAAGCACTTGCAGCATATTTCCTTTGGCAAGGGAATTGAATGGATTTACCGGAATACAATTTCGAATAAATTCCAATACGGAAGGTGCTATTGCTTCTTTTACCTGCACATCGGAAATATCGAAGAGCGGGATGGATATCTGACTTAAAAGAATAAAGCCGATAGAAAATCCTACGAGACTCATTCCCAAAGTCAATGCAACAAAGTGATAAGACAGCTTTCTGAGACGGCTAGTGCCCATCTTTATGACAGCACCTGTTATAGCGACAAAGGCAAGCGGGACAACCAGCATTTTTAAGGCATCAATAAAAATGCCACCAATCATAGAAAACGAATAGTCTAATTCTGGAATCGGCCCAATAATCTGGGCTCCAAGTATGGCTAATATAACGGCGATACTAAGCTGAGCAGGGATAAGTTTTAAAATATTCATTTCGTCACACTTTCTTTTTTACATTCCATATATAAATCCCATAAAGGAATTTGCATAGCTTGTTCAATGTCTTTAATTAACATATCCGGATCTTCCAATCCTATAGAAAGTCGGGTGCAAATGCCTGTTTTGTAATATGCATCGGAACGGAAAAAATCTGCATTGGAATAGGCACAGCCAAAGGTACCTACCGTAACAAAATGCTGAAATCTTTGGCAAAAGTCCGGCTTGATTCCAAGAAGAGTAATAAGTCCGCCTTTTCCGGGATATAACACTCGCAGGCCGGTTCTTTTTAGGGTGTCATAGATTAAAGTTGCTGACTTTGTATGTTTATCCATGCGTACTGCCAATGTTTCCAATCCTTTAGAAACATTGTAAGCGGCAATCGGGTGTGCTACATTGCCTCGACGGCTGGTAATCCAAGCAATTGTTTTCATCCCAGGCACTTCCGCAGGAACCGGCTTATCGTCTAGCCACTGCATGGAATCTGCAAAGGCAATTCCACCTGCCATGGTATCGCCCTGCCCGCAAACATATTTTGTGTAGCTTTCTACTAAAATGTCTGCGCCGTCATGTAAGGGATTGGAATAATACAAAGAAACAATAGAATTATCCATCATCACATAAGCTCCGTGCGCATGTGCAATTTCGCTGATTTTCTTTACATCTTTCCAGTTAGCAAAAGTGGTGGGGGAGTCTCCGCAAACAAGAACCGGTTGGGCTTTTTCTTTCAGTGCTTCTTGCAGCTCTTTTTCATTGTTTAAATCCGAAAGCTGAATATATTCAAATCCGATCCAGTCTTTGAGATAGCGGAGCATAAAGCGAAGTTCAAAGTAAGTTTCATCGTCAACAATAATTGTTTTAGGCTGTACCAATTCAATGACGGTCATTAAGGCTTCTTGTCCGGAATTGCAGAGTACGACTTTCCAGGCATTGTACAGCTGACGAAGGTTTTCTTCTGTTTCTTGAACTGGATAATTGTGTGTTCGTACATATCGCGTCGTTTTCGGATTTACTACGTTAAAATTAATAGATGGAAGCAAGATATTTCTCCTTTTGTCCGTTGTCCCAAGTTTCAATTAATGTATCAAAATAGTTTTTTAAATTCGCTTGCCTAAGTTTTTGTACTTTATAAGCAATTTCTTGTACTTTTACAGGATTTCGCAAAACAGAGCGCATGTCTAATTCGCACTGCTGGTGATTATGAATATAGTTTACGAAGGCGTCAGGTAAATCGCCTTTTGCAATCAATTCAACTGGAGTAGGTGCGTCAGTTTCTTTTAAGCGTTCTAAATATTTTTTGATTTCGTGATTTCTAACTGCATGGGGGGCAAAGAAATTGAGGAGTCCGGAATCCCATTTCGTCTCACAGTTATGACACACGCCACATGGTTCTTCGCCACCAAAATCGCAAGTCCAAGTCAATTTAAATACATCTTCGTAGCCCCATTCCTGAATATATGGAACCATGTCTGTTTCTGAGATTCCTAAAATGGGATAGCGGTATCGTCCAAAAAGCATTTCCAAGCCTGGCTTAGCATGCTTAAAGTTTAAGATGACCGAACCATCATCTTGCTTATTCAGTTTTACGCCATTATCTATAAGAAACTGCGCTGTCTTGCCGACTTTTAAACCCCTCTGCCGATTACGCAGCGTCGGGCCTTCTCGACCAATTTCGAGTCCCGGATAAAGCAGAGCTAACCGACCCATTACTCTATACTGCCCAGGTACTCTGCCGGTACTTTTCCACTGCTGATATGCCGCCATATAGTCCGGATCCGGTGGTAATTCGGATTCCGCAACGCGAATTGGATCAAGAATAATTGCCTTTGTTTCTGGTTTTGTACGAAGACAGGAAATTATGGCATCTTGAGCAGCGATTTCCTTTTCTCTGTTAGGCCGACCATGAATTCCGTCTAGCTTATTGAAGACTAAATAAATTGGCTGTACGGTTATATTATCCATACGAGATAACTGGCAAAGTCGAAAGGTGGAATCAAAGCCTCCTGTGAAAAGAAGGTTTACTTTTTTCTTAGGGGAAGAGAACATAGGCATAAAAATCACCCTTTCTAGAAAAAATAAAAAGCCAAAGCCCGAGCCCGAATAAGTCGGATTCGGGCTTTTGGCGTGAACTAAAACAAGAAAAATGTAAAAAATATCAAAGGGACTTACTGCTTAGAAGCGATTTTACGGATTTCCGGTCCATATTCTTCAATCTGAGCCGGATCTACAGAAACGCCTTTTTTCAGTGCGTTATAAAGCATTTGAGCATACTCGTATCGAGACATTTTCTCATCGCCTTTAAACTCACCGTCAGGATATCCCTGAATTTCATCGTTGCCATACAACGTATCTACGGCTTCTTTGGCCCAGTGATTTGCAGGTACATCTTTAAAGGATTTCTTTTTGGTAGTATCCATCGAAGTAAGTGCATTCAGTTTCGCAGCCATTTCTGCATTTTGCATAGCCAGCTGTTTGACTGCTTCCTTCAGTGCTTCCAGTTCTTCCTGGTATTCCTTATTCACTTTCGGCTTTGCATGGCCAAGAGCGATAGAGAAGCCACCGTTAACCATCTTTTCAGTTGAACCGATGGTAGAACCAATGTGGAAGGAAATATCTTTATTCAGATGATACTTAGCACCCAGAGCATATGCTGTGCGGTTATTGTAGTTACCAACGCCTGCAGCGATTTGCCACTTCTGGCCCTCTTCGATGTCATCGTATTCCAGGGCGGCCAATGCAGCAGCAGAAGCACCGATACCGTTCATCTTGAGGTCCATGCGGTTAAGCTCGCTGTTCAAGGATTTCCCGCCGCTGATGATATCTGGAGCGGAAATGACGCCACCAGCATTAATTGTTCCGCCAACTTCAAGGTTCTGGCCAATTAAGGTATTCCCGGCAATGATGGCACCGCCACCAACGCCAAGATTCTGATGAATAATGGTGTTTCCGTTTACGGTCAGATTTGCAGAAGCATCAGTGGTGCCGATAGTGACATCCTTATCCATCTGGGTGGTTCCACCTACATGGAAGTTCTGGCCAATGTCTCCATTCTGAGCAATGTAGAGACTGCTTTCTCCGGTAATATTTCCTTTCACCGTCTGGCTACCATTTACCAGGTGGTCACCGTCGGTTGTGCTGTTTCCAGTCACATGGAGGTCAGCCTTAGCATCCTCTGTACCGATGGTGGTGTTACCTTTCAGGTCGCTGGTGCCTTCAACGATCTGGTTGCCCTTGGTGGTGGAATCGCCATCGGTAGTGGAATTGCCGGTTACGTGGAGGTCGGCGTTCGCGTCTTCAGTACCGATGGTGGTGTTACCTTTCAGATCGCTGGTGCCTTTTACGGTTTGATTTCCTTTAGTCATGGAATC
>CAVKOP010000161.1:0-4459 GCA_963657835.1 Lachnospiraceae bacterium
GGATTTGGATGCCCTGATTGATGGCTTGCTGTATCGCAATTATGAATTTACGCATTATAAAAATCATAGTAAATCTCAGACGATTCGCAATATTAATTTGATTACATCCAATGTCAAAATTAAGGATTTTAATACCAAATGCTACGTGTATTCTGCTGTATATGAAGGAATTTATATGGCGCGTGATTTGATTAATATGCCGCCGAATGAATTGACGCCGCGGAAATTTACCGATATTATTACGGCGACTATCAAAGGCGACAATATCCTGATTGAGTCTCTGAATAAATGGGCTATTGAAAAGAAAAAAATGGGAGGTATTGTCGCTGTCGGCAAAGGCAGCATGAATCCGCCGCAGCTCGTGACGATTGCTTATCAGGGTGACCCGGACAGCAAAGAAGTATTGGGGATTGTCGGCAAGGGCGTAACATATGACAGCGGCGGCTTGTCCATCAAAAGCCATGACGGCCAGGAATTTATGAAAGATGACATGGCAGGCGCAGCCGCAGCCGTCGGCGTGATTCGTGCGCTGATGCTGCTCAAATATCCGGTCAATGTATTGGCCGTCCTGCCTTTAGTAGAAAATATTCCTTCCAGTATGTCGTATCATGTCGATGATATTTTGACCATGTATGGCGGTAAGACCGTGGAAGTAAAAAACACGGACGCAGAAGGCCGGCTTATCTTGGCAGATGCTGTAACGTATGCGCAGGAAAAAGGCGCTACTCGTCTGATTGATTTGGCGACGCTGACAGGAGCCTGTGTGACCGCATTGGGAACGGTGCGTTCCGGCATGATTGGCAACGACCAGGAATGGATGAATCAATTCTTTGATATTTCTACCCAGGTCCATGAAAAAATCTGGCAGCTGCCGGCAGACAGAGAGTATGAAGAACTCCTCAAAAGCTCGATTGCCGATATGAAAAACACGGGCGGCCGTGACGGCGGTGCCATTACAGCCGGATTGTTTATTAAACAGTTTGTTAAACCGTCTGTTCCCTGGATTCATTTGGATATCGCCGGCACGGCATTTTGTGAAAAGAAAGATGAAACCGGCTACATGGGAGCGACCGGCGTAGGCATCAAATCGATTTTGAAATTGCTCCAGGGAGGCTTGCAGTGAACGTAGATTTACACATGCATACGAATTGTTCTGATGGGATGTATTCCCCGGAAGAATTGACGGCAATGGCTGTCAAAGCCGACATTCAGGTCATGGCAATTTCCGACCATGATACGGTTGCCGCGTATACAGAAGGTCATGTTTTTGCGCCGGGTGTGCGCGTGATTCCGGCTATTGAAATGAGCTCAGAATATGAAGGGGAAGATGTCCATATTTTGGGGTATTATATTCAGCCCCATCATACAGTCCTGCAGGAATACTGCACGCAGTTTAAGAAACGGCGGCAGCTGCGGGCCATGGAAATTGTCGCGCAGTGCAAGCGGCTTGGCTATGACATGGACGAAGCTGCCATCGAAGTGGTCTTTGCCAAAGGCGGTACGGTCGGCCGTCCCCATATTGCCCGCATGCTGGTGCAGAACGGTTATTTCCCGACTGTTGCGGATGTCTTTGAAAAACTGCTCTATCGCGGCGGCCCGGCCTATGTACCGTATCAGCGCAAGACCATAGAAGAATGCATAGAGATTATTCATCAGGCCGGCGGCTTGGCTGTACTGGCACATCCGGGCCTGATTGCCAACGGTCTTTCCGCTGTTTTGCAGCGTCCCTTTGATGGTATCGAAGTATATCATCCGCAAAACAAAGACCATTGGCCGGCATATCTGCAAATTGCCCAAACGCGTCATTGGTATGTCAGCGGCGGTTCGGATTTTCACGGCGTAAAAGGAAGATTTCCCGAACAAGTAGGGCTGTATGTTGTCAACAGCAACGATGTAGAACGAATCATAACGTATTCTAAAAGATAGGTGAGAGTTATGCAGGTGATTGGATTTATTGGAGCCAGCGGTACCGGCAAAAGCCATCATGCGCTGGTCGTAGCATATGACCATCATATTTCCTGTATCATCGATGACGGCCTGCTGATATATCAAAACCGCATTGTTGCCGGCCGCTCTGCCAAGGAAGAAACCAACAAGATGCGGGCCGTTCGCTGTGCCGTGTTTTTTGACCCGGTACATGCACAGGCCGTCAAAAAAGCCTTGGCAGATATTCAGCCTGACAAATTGCTTATTTTAGGCACGTCTCAGCATATGATACATCGCATTTGTGAGGCCTTGGACCTGCCGACGGCGTCCTCGTACATTCATATTGAAGACGTATCCTGCCCAGAAGAAATTGCCAAAGCCCGGAGCATCCGCCTCAAAGAAGGCAAGCACATTATACCCGTGCCGACGATGGAGCTCAAACCTCATTTTCGCGGCTATTTGCTCAACCCGATTCGTTCGCTTTTGACGGGCCGGAGTGATAAAAAAACGCCGGATTTTGAGCATTCCGTCGTGCGTCCCATTTTCAGCTATTACGGCAAACTCATCTTTTCCAATACCAGTCTGGAACATTTGGTGCAGCATACACTGCGGCAGGTAGACGGTCTTGCCAAGGTCAACCGCATGAAAATCGAAAAAAATTATCATACCGATAGAGGACTGGCCATCATTTTGTCCGTTACGGTATATTACGGAGAAAACATCAAAACGGTCATGCGCCGCATCAAACAGGCACTGCAGCAGGAACTCGAATACACGACAGGCATGTCTGTAGAAATTCTTCGCATTACCGTGCGTGCCGTGATACCGCGGTGAGCAGGGCTGAGCGGCATTTTCAACATGTAAAGAAAATGGAAGATGTATGATGAAAAATTCATGTATATAACATCCTGTTGCGCGTTTGCAGCATTGACAAAAACAGCTGTCACCTTGTATAATACAACTATATCATGTAACTGACGGAAGTGGATAACCACAGGGAGCATGGTACGCGTAAGCCGACCGTCTGGGCGAGAGTTCCAGAAGTGTCGGTATTTTTATTTTACCAAAAAATACATAGTTTTTATTTCAGGAGGTAATGGAGCATGAAAGAATTGCAATTGAAATACGGCTGCAATCCTAACCAATCATCAGCAAGAGTGTATATGAAAAACGGCAGTGACCTTCCCTTTGACGTCATGAACGGCCGTCCCGGCTATATTAATTTGCTGGATGCCTTCAACAGCTATCAGCTCGTCAAAGAATTGAAAGAAGCGACAGGCCTTCCGGCAGCTGCTTCGTTTAAACATGTCAGCCCGGCTGGTGCCGCCGTTGCAACGGACATGAGTGATACCCTGAAGAAAATTTATTATGTAGATGACTTACAGCTTTCTCCGTTGGCAGCAGCCTATGCATGTGCCCGCGGTGCAGACCGTATGAGCTCTTATGGTGACTTTGTTGCCTTGTCGGATGTCTGCGACGTAGAAACAGCCACCCTGCTCAAGCGGGAAGTATCCGACGGCGTCATTGCGCCGGGATATACTGAAGAAGCCCTGGCTATCCTTAAAACTAAGAAAAAAGGCAAATACTGCGTCTTGAAGATAAATCCGGACTATGTACCGGCTCCTGTTGAATCCAAAGAAGTATTCGGCGTAACCTTTGAACAAGAACGCAACAACGCCAAAATCACGACGGACCTGTTCCAAAACCGTCCGACTAAAAACAAAAACATTCCGGAAGCGGCACAGCGGGATTTGCTGATTGCTATGATTACCCTCAAATATACGCAGTCTAATTCCGTATGCTATGTCAAAGACGGCATGACCATCGGCGTCGGCGCAGGCCAGCAGTCCCGTGTACACTGCACGCGGCTGGCAGGCAACAAGGCGGATATCTGGTGGCTTCGTCAAAACCCGAAAGTATTGGCCCTGCCTTTCCGCGATGACGTTCGCCGGCCCAACCGCGACAACGCCATTGACGTATATATTTCTGATGATTATGAAGACGTATTGGCCGACGGCGTTTGGCAGGATTTGTTTACCGAAAAGCCGGCACCGCTTACTAAAGCAGAAAAGAAAGCCTGGATTGCCCAGTTGCACGGCGTAGCTCTTGGCAGTGATGCCTTCTTCCCCTTTGGCGACAACATTGAACGGGCTCACCGCAGCGGCGTCGATTACATCGCACAAGCCGGCGGCTCTATCCGTGATGACAACGTCATAGAAACATGCGACAAATACAACATTGCCATGGCCATGACAGGGCTTCGTTTGTTCCACCACTAAAACTAAATTCGATAAGGCTGTAATCATGATATTGCTATATCATGCGTTACGGCCTTATTTTTTATCTAGGATGCATGGACCAGACGGCTTGTGCATCTTTTAGTATGTATATAGTATTACCGTTAGCCATACTATAAGCAAAATATATGGAATCATTATGAATATTGATTTTTATTTGAGCAGATATATAATATATAAAGGTACTGTCAAACATTTTTCGCAAATACATAAATCCCGATGTAAATAAAACTAGT
>CAVKOP010000162.1:0-4421 GCA_963657835.1 Lachnospiraceae bacterium
CATTGATTCGTATTATCGTGACATTTGTCCTGCTGGGCATCATTTATATGCTTCCTATCAGCGGCTGGGAACGGCTGGTGGCGTATAGTATTCCGTACGGCATTATCGGCTATGACGTACTGCGCAAAGCCGTGAAGGGGATTGGCAATCGTCAGGTGTTTGATGAAAATTTCCTCATGGCCGTGGCGACGGTTGGCGCCTTGGCATTGGCTGTCTATGAAGACGGCGATTATACGGAAGCGATTGCTGTTATGCTCTTTTACCAGATTGGCGAACTGTTCCAAAGCTATGCTGTCGGCAAAAGCCGCCGCAACATCAGCGAACTCATGGATATTCGTCCCGATTATGCCAATATTGAAACAGACGGCAAATTGGAACAGGTAGACCCGGACGAAGTAGAAATCGGTACGGTTATCGTCGTGCAGCCCGGTGAAAAAGTACCTATTGACGGCATCGTCGTATCCGGCACGTCCAGCCTGAATACGAGTGCCCTGACAGGAGAAAGTGTACCGCGCGACGTGTTCCAGGGAGAAGAAATTTTCAGTGGCTGCATCAATATGACTGGCGTGCTGCATATCAAAACGACGAAGGAATTTGGTGAATCGACAGTATCTAAGATTTTGGATCTCGTAGAAAATGCCAGCTCCCGCAAATCCAAATCAGAAGCTTTTATTTCCAAATTTGCCCGTGTCTATACGCCGATTGTCTGCTATAGTGCCTTGGCGCTGGCTGTCATTCCGCCGCTGGTCCGCATGTTGGCGTTGGGCATGGCGCCGCTGTGGGAAACCTGGATATACCGGGCGCTGACGTTTTTGGTTATCAGCTGCCCCTGCGCCTTGGTTATCAGCGTGCCGCTCAGTTTCTTTGCCGGTATCGGCGGCGCCAGTCATGCCGGTGTCCTCATCAAAGGTTCCAATTATATGGAAACGCTGGCCAAGGTCAAGACCCTTGTGTTCGATAAGACCGGTACGTTGACCGAAGGCGTGTTTGAAGTCAATGCCGTGCATCACAATACGCTGGCTAAGGAAAAGCTGATTGAATACGCGGCGATTGCTGAAAGTGCTTCTTCCCATCCTATCAGCAAGAGTCTGCAGAAAGCTTACGGACAGATGGTGGATAGAAACCGTGCTGCCCATATAGAAGAAATCAGCGGCTGCGGCATCACGGCAGACGTAGACGGCGTGCCTATTGCCGTCGGCAATGCCAAGCTGATGAAGCGGCTGCATATTCCGTATATAGACTGCCATCAAACAGGGACGATTGTTCATATTGCTGTCAACGGCGCCTATGCTGGGCATATTGTCATTGCTGATAAAATCAAAGCGACATCCCGCCAGGCCATAGCGGCTTTGAAGCAGTGCGGCATCCAAAAGACCGTTATGCTTACCGGCGATGCGGCGTCAACGGCACAAAGTGTAGCAGCTGCGCTGCATATTGATGAAACGTACAGCGAATTGCTGCCTGCTGATAAAGTCGCCAAGGTCGAAGCATTGCTCAAACAGGAAGGCAAAGATAAATTGGCCTTTGTCGGTGACGGCATCAACGATGCGCCCGTATTATCGCGTGCCGATATCGGCATTGCCATGGGGGCGATGGGATCTGACGCAGCCATTGAAGCGGCAGATATTGTCCTGATGGATGACGACCCGCTGAAAATCTCGACAGCCATTCGCATTGCCCGCAAATGTATGCGAATCGTCTATGAAAATATCTGGTTTGCCATCGGTATCAAAGTACTCTGCCTCGTATTGGGGGCCGTAGGTCTTGCCAACATGTGGCTGGCTATTTTTGCCGATGTCGGCGTCATGGTGCTGGCTATACTCAATGCTATTCGTGCGTTGTTTGTAAAAAAATATACAGTACCAAAATCCGTTCCCGCGGCAGCTGCCAGCACGGCCAGCAAGCCTGCATAATGGAAAAATATGCCGTAAAAGATGCATAAAAACTTGAAAAGTATGTATGATTGTGCTATGATAAGAAACGTAAACATTGGTATTCATAGTTTGGAGGATGCATAAAAATGAAGAACGTAAACAGTTTGGCTGATTTTACGGTAGATGAAGTAAAAGGTATACTGTTGTTGGCAGAAAAAATT
This sequence comes from Lachnospiraceae bacterium, assembly GCA_963657835.1. GTDB lineage: Bacteria > Bacillota > Negativicutes > Veillonellales > Megasphaeraceae > Megasphaera. The sequence continues at coordinate 2,096 of CAVKOP010000162.1, forward strand.
AAAAAGAACCAGAGTGCGTATGCGCACGTTTTGGACGGTAAAAAATTGTATACATTGTTTGAAAAAACATCAAACCGTACCTATTTGTCTTTCTCGATTGGCATGGAAGAATTAGGCGGCCGCTCCTATAACCAAAAATGGGCAGACAGCAATTTCACGATTGGTGATTTAGGCAGCGAAGTCAAATATGTTTGCCGCAACGTAGACTGCATCATGGGACGCTTTAAAAAAGCAGAAACCACGTGGGGCTTTATGAACAATGCCACTGTCCCGGTTATTAACGGCTGTGACAACACGTTCCACCCCACGCAGGCCTTGGCAGATATGCTGACCTTATATGAAAAATTGGGCCGTTTCGAAACGAAAGTATTATACATTGGTGCCAAAAACAACACGTACAATTCACTCAGTGAAATCGTCACCAAATTGGGCGGCACGATGTATGGCTTGACGCCGTTCAGCCAGGTCATGGCCGTTGGCCAGGATTTCTATGATGATTTGAAGAAAACAGGCCATTATATTGAACTGCCGACTGATATTTCTCAAGACGAATTGAAAAAGGTCGTAGCCGATGTAGATTGTGTCTATACGGATACGTGGGTCGATATGGAATTCTTTACCAATCCGGCCTATGCCGAAAAGAAAGAATCCATCATCAACATGATGATGCCGTACCAAATCAATGCCGATTTGATGGCTGGCACGGACACGATGGTCTTCCATGATATGCCGATTCATCCGGGATTTGAAATTACGCAGGATGTCATGGACAAGCATTTGGAAACGATTTTGGATGAAGCCGAAAATCGCCGCCATGCAGAAAAAGGCTTGCTGGTATATTTGATGACAGGCAAATTAGATTGGTAATATAGGATAGATTATAAAATGGGGCTGTAACAAAATGAGACTTTGTAGTTCATTTTGTTACAGCTTTTTACTATACCGTTTTATGTGCATAGTGTGTCGTATTACTATTTATTTTCTTCAAACTTCAAGCTTTTAAAGAAAAGGGATGGCACAATAGGTATTTATCATATGGGACATGTTGCGTTCCACGCAGGACTTTTTCTTGACAGCGGCAGGGCTATCCAGTACGCTATAGGAAAGAGATGGAAGGAGTGGTTTGGTTATGAGAATTTTGGTAGCTATGGATGTCAATGCGACGCATAAAGCCTGGCTGGAAGACGCGGCAGGAGAGAATGAACTTGTGTATTGGCCGGTTCAGGGCGCAGTCAGTGCCGTGGTGCCGCCGGAAGAACTTGCCAAGGCCGACGTGATTATTGGCAATGTGGCCACAGATTTGATGAAATATGCCACGCGCCTGCAGTGGATGCAGCTTCACAGTGCCGGTGCCAATACATATTGTGTACCCGGTGTCATGCCCCAAGGCGCACAGCTGACGAATGCTACAGGGGCGTATGGCCTGGCGATTGCAGAACATATGACGGCGATGGTGCTGGCCATGATGAAAAAGCTCTATGTGTATCATGATAACCAAAAAGCAGGGCAGTGGCACGATGAAGGCCAGGTTCGGTCCATTTACGGCGCGACCGTATTGGTCATCGGCTTTGGCAATATCGGCAAAGAATTTGGCAAGCGCATGAAAGCGATGGGTGCCCATGTCATTGGCATACGCCGCCGCAGCAGTGCCGTGCCGCCGGAAGCAGATGAAATGGGGACCATGGACCAGCTGGATACGTATTTGGCCCGCGCGGATATTGTCGCTTCCAGTTTGCCGGAAACCAAGGCAACGTATCACTTGTACAATGCACAGCGGTTTGCTGCCATGAAGCAGCATGCTTATTTTATCAACGTAGGCCGCGGCAGCAATGTCGTTCAGGACGATTTGCGCCAGGCACTGACGAGCGGTCATCTGGCAGGGGCCGCTGTCGATGTGACGACGCCGGAACCGCTGCCCAAGGAAAGTCCTTTATGGCATACACCGAATCTTTATATTACGCCGCACATCTCCGGCGGCTATCATTTGCAGGCTACGCACGACCGTATTGTCCGCATTGCCGCTGACAACCTAAAGCGGTTTTTGGCAGGACAGCCCTTGGAAAATCAAGTGGATTTTGCAACGGGATATAAGAAATAGACAGGCATCGTGCAGCTGTAGCCATCTGCTATAGAAACGTTTGAAGTGTTCTATACTAAAAACTGCAAACTAAAAACGCACCCAGCGGCGTATCACTTCGTGTGATATACTACTAGGTGCGTTTTCTAGTTTATGATGTATATATTAGGTACGGGATCGAATAATGGGAATGGTTTTTTGCCCTTGCGCCGTATATACGGCCGTACCATTGGTGGTGTTGGTTAGCAG
>CAVKOP010000163.1:0-4285 GCA_963657835.1 Lachnospiraceae bacterium
GAAGAAGGCTGTGACTTCCTGATTGCTTTAGGCGGCGGCAGCCCGATGGACACGGCTAAAGCGATTGCCATGCTTACGGTCTGCCCAGGCAAACTCCGCGATTACATGCATACCGTTATTGATATGCCGGTTCCGTTTATCGTAGCCATTCCGACAACAGCCGGCACGGGTTCCGAAGCTACCAAAAACACGATTATTGCAGATACGGAAACCAACGTAAAAATGCTTCTCGGCGGCCCGTCCTTGATTCCGGATTTGGCCGTTGTCGATCCAACATTTACGATGACAGCTCCTCCGAAAGTTACTGCCGCAACGGGTATTGACGCATTGACGCACGTTATCGAAGCCTACACCTCCCGCAAAGCGATTCCGATGACGGATATGTTTGCATTGTCTGCTATCAAAAAGATTCATAAAAACCTGCCGATTTGCTACAAAGACGGCCAGAATGTAGAAGCACGCATGCAGATGTCCGTAGCTGCCTTGGAAGCAGGCATTGCCTTTACTAACGCTTCCGTTACGATTGTCCACGGCATGAGCCGTCCGATTGGCGCGTTGTTCCACATTGCGCACGGTGTATCCAATGCTATTTTGCTGCCGGCCTGCATGGAATTTGCTATCAAAGAAAACACGGACCGCTTTGCTACGATTGGCCGTATCATGGGCGTAGCTGATGAAAATACGCCGGATGAAGAAGCAGCACAGGCATTTGTCGTTGAAGTTACTCGCTTCTGCAAAGAAGTCGGCATTCCGACGTTGGCAGAATTGGGCGTTGCCAAAGAAGATTTCTTCGCTCAGCTCGATAAGATGGCAAGCGATGCATTGGAAAGCGGCAGCCCGCAGAATACGATGCGTATTCCTTCCAAAGAAGACCTTATCGAAATCTACAAGAAATTGTACTAAGTATCAGAAAGGATTCGAGACGAATGTCATTAGTTACATTAAAAGAAGTATTAGGCTCTGTCAAAGATAACTCCTATGCAATTGGTGCGTTTAATGTGTCCAACATGGAAATGGCAATGGGGGCTATCAAAGCCGCAGAAGAAATACAGACACCGCTTATCATTCAAATTGCAGAAGGCCGTTTGAAATATTCTCCCTTGGAATTGTTGGGACCGATTATGGTAGCCGCAGGCAAAAAAGCCCATGTGCCGGTAGCCGTTCATTTAGATCATGGCGCAACGTTGGAAACCATTCATTTGGCCTTGGCATTAGGGTTTACGTCTGTTATGTTTGACGGCTCTAAATATCCGCTGGATGAAAATATTCGGTTGACGAAAGAAGTCAAACGAATGGCTGAATCCTACGGCGCATCTGTAGAAGCTGAAATCGGCCGCGTCGGCGGTGCCGAAGGCGATTACAAAAGCGTCGATGTATTGGTCACCAGTGTTGACGAAGCCGTACGCTTTTCGGAAGAAACCGGCGTAGATGCTTTGGCTGTCGCTATCGGCACAGCACATGGCAACTATGCGCAGAAGCCGCAGCTTCGCATTGACCGCCTGAAAGAAATTGCTGCTGTTGTCAAATGTCCGCTGGTTCTTCACGGCGGCACGGGCCTTACGGAAGACGATTTCCACAACTGCCTGCACAACGGCATCAAGAAAATTAATATCGCAACGGCATCTTATGACAGTGTAGCCAGCCATATCAAACAGACGATTGCTGCCAAGCCGCAGGCAAATTACTTTGATATTAGTGATGCAGCCGTTCAAGGCGCATATGAAAACATCAAAAAACATATGTTGATTTTCAATCAGAAGAACAGAATATAAGGAGACAGACCATGGCACTTATTGAATTTGATCAATCTAAAAAAAGAGATATCGTTCTCATTGGCCGCGCAACTATCGACTTCAATCCGAACGAATTAAACCGCACCCTTGATAAAGTAGAAACATTTTCTATGTATCTCGGCGGTTCTCCGGCAAACCTCGCAGTAGGCATCAATAAATTGGGCAACAACGTCGGCTTTATTGGCTGCGTATCCGATGACCAGTTCGGCGATTTCATTATTAATTACTTTAACGAACGCGGCATTGACACTACGCAGATGACCCGTGCCAAAAACGGTGAAAAACTGGGTCTGACATTCACGGAAATTTCCAGCCCGACAGACAGCCAGATTCTCATGTACCGCAATCAGGCTGCTGACCTCATGATTACGCCGCAGGATGTATCGGAAGAATATATTGCAGACAGCAAAATCCTTTTGATTTCCGGCACTGCCCTGGCTGCCAGCCCGTCTCGCGAAGCCTGCCTGCTCGCACTTCGCTACGCTAAAAAACACGGCGTAAAAGTTATTTTCGATGTTGACTATCGTGAATATACTTGGAAATCCAAAGAAGACATTTCCATTTATTATTCTATCGTAGCCAGCCAGAGTGATATTGTCATCGGCTCTCGTGAAGAAATTGACTTGACCGAAGGCCTTCCGGCAGACAGCGGTATTCCTGACCATGAATTGGCTGAAAAGTATATTGCTTCCGGCAGCAAAATTGTCATCATCAAACACGGCAAAAAAGGCTCTATCGGCTATACAGCAGCCCAGCATGCATACAAAGTCGAATCCTACCATATCAAATTGTTGAAATCTTTCGGCGGCGGCGACGCATACGGCAGCGCATTTATCCATGGCCTTCTCCATGGCTGGGAAGTTCCTAAGGCTCTGCAGTACGGCACAGCGCATGCAGCTATGGTCGTAGCCAGCCACAGCTGCTCCAATGCGATGCAGACGGTTGCTCAGATTGACGCATTTATGGAAGAACATAGCGATGAAAAAGTTATTACAGAATTGGATTGGAGAGACAGAATATGAGACTCGGTGAATTAGGCGAATTAAAACACGGCTATAACGAAATGACGACTCGTCACAGCGATATGCTCATGGATATTGGCTATCAGGAAATGGATGCCAATGAAATCGTCGAATTTGAAGATGCACTGCAGGAAACGGCATTTGTCATCGTTACCGGCAATGTGGAAATTACGTGGGACGGCAAAACGGAAATCATGCACCGCGATTCCATTTTTGATGAAAACCCATTCTGCCTCCATGTACCGCATGGTAAAAAAGTTGTCATCAAAGCGTTGGCTGCTTCTGAAGTTTTGATTCAGAAGACCGTCAATGAAAAAGATTTTGAACCGGTATTTTACCGTCCGGAAGACGTACAGTGCGATATTTTTGGCCAGGGTGTTTGGAACTCTACGGCAGAACGGACTGTCCGCACGATTTTTGATTATGACAATGCACCGTACTCCAATATGGTCAACGGCGAAGTCATTACCAGTCCCGGCCGTTGGTCCGGCTATATTCCGCACACGCATCCGCAGCCGGAAGTATATACCTATAAATTTGATAAACCGCAGGGCTTTGGCGCATGCTTTATTGGCGACAACGTGTTCATGATTAAACAAAATACATGGTCTGAACTTTCCAGCGGCTATATGCATCCGCAGGTAGCAGCTCCGGGCTATGCCATGTGGTACAGCTGGATGATTCGTCATCTCCCCAACGACCCTTGGAAAAAGACGCGTACAGACGTACCGGAACATGTATGGCTGCTTGATAAAGACGCTAAAATCTGGGAACCGCATAAATAAAAGTTTCTTTATAAAAGGAGAGTATCATGGCAAAGACAATCAGACTTACGGTAGCACAAGCTCTCGTTAAGTTTCTTAATAACCAGTATATTGAATTTGACGGCAAAGAAACGCCGATGTTTGAAGGCGTATTCGGCATTTTTGGCCACGGCAATGTAGTCGGCTTGGGACAGGCTTTGGAAGAAGATCCGGGCCATCTCATCGTCCATATGGGCCGTAATGAACAGGGCATGGCACATACGGCAATGGGATTTGCCAAACAAAAACGCCGTAAACAGATGTATGCCTGTACGTCTTCTGTAGGCCCCGGCGCTGCCAACATGATTGTAGCAGCTGCAACAGCTACAGCCAACTGCATTCCTGTATTGTTCTTACCGGGCGATACCTATGCAGACCGTCAGCCGGACCCGGTACTGCAGCAGATGGAACAGCCGAACAACTTGAGCGTAACGACCAACGACGCATTCAAAGCCGTCTGCAAATACTGGGACCGCATTACACGTCCGGAAATCCTCATGCAGGCAGCTATCCATGCTATGCGCGTATTGGCAGACCCTGCTGAAACAGGTGCTGTCTGCCTCGCACTGCCGCAGGATGTGGAAGGCGAAGCGTATGACTATCCGGAATATTTCTTCAAAAAACGCGTACATCATATCGACCGTCCCCGTCCTACAGCCCGTGCTAT
>CAVKOP010000164.1:0-4273 GCA_963657835.1 Lachnospiraceae bacterium
TTCCCGACGGCTTGATTAGTATATCGCAAATAGCCCCCTCTGTCAACTCTTTTTTACATTTTTTTGACATCTCATCTCTTATCTCATCCATTTTCGCTGTCCCTACTCCTTCTTTTTTTCTGAATTCCATCACCAATCTATTCCCCATTATATGTATATATAGTATAATTTATCATAGTAATTGAATTTCAACTATACGTTATAGAGGAGTTGTTATCATGAACAAAAAACTATTAGTCTTGGCAGCTACTACCATAACAGCTGCAACACTATTAGCAGGCTGCGGCTCATCGGGAGATAAAAAGGATGCTGACCAAGCTGGTTCAACGTTTGTCGTCGGTATGGAACCGACTTTCCCGCCGTTTGAATTTACAGAAGACGACAAGTACATCGGTTTCGATATTGACTTTGCGCAAGCTGTCTGCGACAAAATGGGCGTAAAAATGGAAGTTAAAAGCATGGGCTTTGATGCTTTAATTCCGGCTTTAAAAAGCGGGCAAATTGATATGATCGCTTCCGGCATGGACGCTACACCAGAACGAGCTAAGCAGGTAGCCTTTACGACAACCTACTTCCATGATGGCTATTCTGTCGTCGTACGTAAAGACAATACGGCTATTCACGGCTTTAACGATTTGAAAAACTGCGTAGTCGGTGCACAAGTCGGTACTAAAGGGGTAGAATTGGCACAAAATGCCGGTGCTACTGTCAAACAATATGATGCCAACAGTCAAGGCTGGCTGGAACTCAACAGCGGTACTTGCGACGCCGTAGTCATCAACACCTCTGTCGCGCTGTATTACTTGAAACAAGGCGGCAATAAAGACTTGAAACTGGCCGGCGACTCTCAGCTTGCTCCGGATGGGTTGGCAATGGCTATCAGCAAAGACAAACCGGAACGTTTGGAAAAAGTAAACAAGGCTATCAAAGAATTGAAAGAAGACGGCACCTATGCTAAGTTGTATCAAAAATGGTTTGGCGTAGAACCTCCTGCAGATAACTAATGTATTCTACGTATATTTTTGATTTTGACTATACCCTGGCCAACTCCGAACAGGGAATTGTCATGTGTTTTGAAATGCTCTTTGCTGATGAAGGATACGGGCCGTTTCCCCGCCAGACGATTTGCCAAACCATTGGCATGACCATGTATGATGCCATGGCACAGCTAACTGGAGAAACAGATCCTCATCGCATTAATGAATTGATTCACTTATACAAGGTTCGGTATTCTGATAAATATATGGTAGCCAATACCCACTTGTATCCGCAGACACGGCCTATGCTGACCCGTCTAAAAGAAAAAGGGGCTCGGACTTGTATTGTATCTACTAAAACCCGTTCCCGCATTCAGCAGACGATTGACAAAGAACATTTAAATGCTTTAATTGACTGCGTCATTGGTATTGAAGACGTCCGTGAAGCCAAGCCGTCTCCACAGGGAATCCAGACGATTCAATCCCGCTTTCAACTTCCTGCTGAAAAAATTATTTATATCGGAGACAGCCTGATTGATGCGCAGACGGCTGCCAATGCTCACGTCGACTTTGCTGCCGTGACCACAGGTACCACATCGGCTGCTGATTTTACTGCCTGGCCGCACGTTCAAATCATGCATGATTTGAGCGAGCTGTTATAAAGTATGTATGAAAGAGGGATTTTTTATGAACAAGAAATATGTTTCCATAGTCGCTGCTTCCATGGCTGCACTGACGCTTCTCGCCGGCTGCGGCAGCTCGACGACTACCAAAGACAGTGCTGACAAAGAACAAAAGACATTAGTCGTCGGGACGGAACCGACCTTCCCGCCGTTTGAATTTACAGAAAACGATAAAGACGTCGGTTTTGATATCGACTTGACACAAGCAGTCTGCGATAAACTCGGTTATAAAATGGAAGTTAAAAATCTTGGCTTTGACGCATTAATTCCTGCGTTAAAGAGCGGCCAAATCGACATCATCGCAGCAGGCATGGACAGCACGCCGGAACGGAAGAAACAGGTAGATTTTACCGATGTATACTTTAAAGGCGGCTATACGATTGTCGTAAAAAAAGATAACACCGATATTTCCGGATACGACGGCATTACTGGTAAAACCGTCGGTGCGCAGGTAGGTTCCAAGGCTGCTGATTTTGCCCGCGAACATGGTGCAAATGTTAAAGAATTTGATACCAACAGCCAAGGCTGGCTGGAATTGGAAGCCGGCACTTGCGATGCCATATCGATTGATAGCGCTGTTGCGATGTATTATTTAAAACAAGGCGGCGACGCCAAATTGAAACTTGTCGGCGAACCGATTACGTCCCGCGGCGTAGCTATGGCAATCAGTAAAGACAAACCGGAACTGCGCGACAAAGTCAACAACGCATTAAAAGAATTAAAAGCTGACGGTACCTATGCAACATTGTATAAGAAATGGTTTGGCGTAGAACCGAAAAATTTAGACTAAACACAACATATATTTAGTTTACGAAAAGGGATTGCCGCATGAAGTTCTTCATCATCATGCAGCAATCCCTTTTCTGCAAAAGCGTTACGTTTTCTCTTTGAAATTTAAAGAAAGCACTTTTGTTTTTATACTGACACTACAAACGATACACTAAAAGCTGCATGCTAAAAGGGCCATCGCATCGTGCGACGACCCTTTTTTTGTTTGACCTACTATCGTATTAGTTGCCATACATTACAGGTTCATATATCCGTTTTGCTTTTGCTTTTTTGGCAGGCTGTTCCTGTTTCTTTTGGGTTTTATTGTCTTTCTGCGATGCTACCGATTCTGTGCGGATGGCATCTTTGGCATCTTTGTCACCTTGCGTCGGTTGTACGTCTTGCAATTTTTCCGCTTCTTGGGCTTTGGCTGCTAAAGCGGCTTCCCGCCGTATTTTTGCCTGCAGTGCGCGCTGCGCAGCGGCATCATCAGCAGCTTTTTGCAGCTCTTTATCTGGAACCACAATAATGCGAACCGGCAAATTAGCAGCGCCCGGCGGCATCATATGCATGATGACATCTGTCCCGGCAGGCACTGTATCCAAATACTGCATCGCATAGGGATTATCTTTGCCCATGCTGAGACGGTCAGAAGGCAGTTCAATGATTTTCCGTACTTCTTTTTGCTGCGCGTCCGTATACGACACATCCATGACACCAGCATATTCGCCGCCCATCGGATTAAAATACAAATGCAAATTGCCAGTTCCCTTAGTTCGCAGCCGTATTGTATAATTGACGCCATAATTACCGACATTTTTGGATACACGGTCATCCATTGCGTCATGTCCTACCAAAAAACGGTCCAACACGTCACCGGCAAGGCGAATATAGCCAATGCCGTCCAGCGAAGAATACGGAATCAGCGTGCTGATATACCGATCTTTGCCCCAAAATGTTCCGCGAAGCTGTACCGAATCACTGGGCAAATACAACTGCTTGCGTACAAACAAGAGCGGGTTATCCGTAAACGGCAGAATCATCGACGAAACATACATAGCGGTTGGCAGTTCTATATCCACAATGCCTGAAAAAAGCTGGTCCGGCAGTACCTTTACATTGTCCAGCCGATTGCCCAGCAGGGCATACCCGTGCGCAGGTACCGTCACTTTATTGATAGTATGGTTGCCTTCGTAATACAGCATGGATAATTCTTTGCCGACTTCATAATATTCGGTACTCGGCTGGGCATATTGACAGTTTTTGAGGATAACTTCCTGGTCGCTGTCTTCTGGATTATAAGCAATGACAACAATTTTGCGCGGTATGCTGCTTTGATTGACATGATAAAAATACATGCGGCAGTCACCGCTTACTTTATCACCGTACAATATACCGCTTTCTTCTGGATATTCCGGGCTGTCTGAAAACAGCAGGGTTCCCTTGTTGACCGGTTCTGTCATGGCAATAACACCCATATGCGCATTGACAATATGATTCATCGTGTCGGCATCGCTAGGATTCGGACTGGCTGCCGCAGCGGCATATAAGGTCGTCCATGTCAATATACTTACTATATATTTAAAAAACTTCATTGGTTTCATCTTTCTCTTTTCCTTCTAGCTGCATAGCTATCGCAGCGATTTTTTTGAATCGATGGGACAATCCTGATTTCGTTAATCCCGATAAAGCAGCTAATTCACTCATAGGCGCTTCCGGATGACTGAGCCGCAGTTCGGCTGCTTCCTGCAGCTTGGCCGTCATGTGATTATACTTGCCGGATGCCTGTATTTTTTCAATATCGTGCCGCTGTCGAATTGCGGCGTCTACGGTCTTCTGTAAATT
>CAVKOP010000165.1:0-4249 GCA_963657835.1 Lachnospiraceae bacterium
ATATGATTCCGGTCAGTGAATTTGTACCCTATGCAGACGGCTCGTATCCGATTAGCTCTACTAAATATGAAAAACGGGGTATTGCCTCGACGGTACCGCAGTGGATTCCTGAAAATTGTGTTCAATGCAACCGGTGTTCTCTCGTTTGTCCCCATGCTGCGATTCGCCCGTATTTATTGGATGACCGTGAAGCCGAAGCGGCACCCAGAGGCTTTACGACTAAAAAAGCGAGCGGTAAAGGATTGGAAGGCTATGCATTCCGCATGCAGGTATCTCCGCTTGACTGCTATAGTTGCGAAACCTGCGTCAATGTGTGTCCGGCAAAAGACAAGGCCTTGGTTATGAAACCGTTGGACACGCAGCGGCATGAACAAGACAACTGGGATTATGCGCAGACTTTGCGGACGAAACAGACAGAGCTGGATAAATTCTCTGTCAAAGGCAGCCAATTCCAGCAGCCGCTCTTGGAATTCTCCGGTGCGTGTGCTGGATGTGCCGAAACCGCGTATATGAAAATTTTGACGCAGTTGTTTGGCCCGCGGATGCTGGTAGCCAATGCGACAGGCTGTACACAGGCTTGGGGAGCTGCCATGCCGAGCCTGCCGTATACGACGAATGCAGAAGGATTTGGCCCGGCGTGGTCCAACTCCGTGTTTGAAGATAATGCTGAATTTGCGCTAGGTATGGCGTTGTCCATGGATCAGCAGCGCGATGCGGTTTGTGCAAAATCACAGCAGTTACTGCCGCTGACAACGGGGACGCTGCATGAAGCGATTGCCAAATGGCTGGATTCGATTGGCATAGCCAATGAAGGTGAAGTCACAGAAGGAATCAGCCGTGCCTATATTAAGGCATTGACGACGGCCAATCTGTCAGGAGAAGCGGCTGTACTGCAGCAGGATATTTTGGCACATAAAGAACATATTATTAAGAAAACCATTTGGATGTACGGCGGCGACGGCTGGGCCTATGATATTGGCTACGGCGGCTTAGATCATGTACTGGCTATGAATGCCAACGTCAACATTATGCTCGTCGATACGGAAGTGTATTCCAATACAGGCGGGCAGTCTTCCAAAGCGACACCGGTAGGAGCTGTAGCACAATTTGCAGCTTCTGGCCGTAAGTTTAACAAGAAAGATTTAGGCAGACTGCTGATGACGTACGGTCATATATATGTCGCTCAGGTAGCATTGGGAGCCGACCCCAATCAGCTTATTAAAGCGATTAAAGAAGCAGAAGCCTACAATGGACCGTCCATTCTGATTGCCTATTCGCCATGTATTAATCACGGCATTCGCGGCGGCATGGGCAATGCACAGACGGAAATGAAACGAGCCGTTGATTGCGGCTACTGGCATTTGTATCGATATAATCCGCTGCTTAAAAAAGAAGGAAAGAATCCATTCGTATTAGATTCGAAAGAACCGAAAGAATCGTTCCGTGAATATTTGATGGGCGAAACACGATATGCTGCATTGACACGGACATTCCCGGATATTGCAGAAGAATTATTTGCCAAAGCAGAAGAATTTGCCAAGAAAAAATATGAAATTTATAAAGGATTGGCCGATGAAGACAACTAAATAGTTGTGGAATTGTTACTTTGTGCGACAGACCCATAGGATACAAGCAGTCGTTTCCCGGTAATAGGGAAGCGGCTGTTTGCTTTTGATTTTTATGCCGCTAAGTATATTTTTTCTTTGCACCCAATGGGCCGTGCATGATACAATAAAAAAAAGACTGTAAAGGCAGGTGATACCCATGAAAAAAATTTGGTTGATTCGGCATGGAGAAAGCATAGCCAATGCCGGCGAACCGACGCAAGATCATAGTACCATCCCGTTATCGACACAGGGCATCAAGCAGGCCCAGGCATTGGCGCTGCAAATTCCGGAAGAACCGGGGCTGATTGTTACGTCTCCTTATCTGCGGGCTCAGCAGACCGCTATGCTGACGATTGGCCGCTTTCCCCATGCGGCAACGGGCATTTGGGACTGCATTCATGAATTTGTCTATTTGGCACCGGCTACCTGTGTGGGCACGACATTTACCCAGCGGCGTCCCCGCGTTATAGCCTATTGGCGCAAACTCGATCCGGATTATATCGACGGCGAAGGTGCAGAAAGTTATCGGCAGCTGATAGAACGGATTGAACGCACGATAGCGATTTTGCACAGACGGCGGGAAAAATTTATTTTGCTCTTTACCCATGCGCAGTTTATACGCAATTTTCTGTTGGTGTATCAAAATCCCGGCAGGACGGCAGAAGAATATATGGCCATGTTTCGGCACAGCCATCCCGTGCGAAACTGTCAAATCAATGAAATTGAAATGTAAAAAAAGACTCAACCATGCGTGCATGATTGAGTCTTTTTCAGCATCTATCAGCCAATAAACAACTGCCCAAAATAAACGATGCAGCCTAAGGCGATAATATACGGAACATATACGATAAGAATTGATTTTAAAATTTCACTGTCTTTGCCTACCAAAGAAATAGCACCGACGGCAATGGCAATACTCTGCGGGGAAATCATTTTGCCGGCACATGTACCTGTTGAATTAGCCGCAGCGAGCCAAGCTTTGTTGGCATTGATAGCACTGGCAGCATCTGTCTGCAGGTTGCCGAACAGTACGTTGCTGGATGTACCGGACCCAGTGATAAACGTACCAACCGAACCGATAAGCGGCGCAATGATAGGATACATCGTACCCGTAGCGGCAACGGCTGTGGAAGCGATATCCGATGTCATGCCGCTGTATCCCATAACTTTTGCCGTAGCGATGACGGCAATAATCGTAATAATCGTATTGCGGAGCCCTTTAATAGTTTGCCCTAATACGGTGAAAATTTCTTTAAAGGAAGCGGATTGGCAGCGACCGCTGATAAAAGCAGCCAGGAAAATCAAGACGCCCGGCGTAGCGAGCCATACAAACGTATACGGAGCAGCACCGGCACCTGTATAAATGAGGACAGATGTTTTGATAGCACTGAGCGGTACGTTAATAGCCGGAACAAATTTGGAAGTAAGCAGCAAGAATACGAAAATCAAAATAAAGGGCAGACAAGCCAGCAAGCCGCCGCGGAGGGGAACATGGCCGGGATTAATATCCATAAAATAAGCAGGGTCATTGGTAGGACGCAGTTTGGCATATCCAATGATAATAGCTAAAATGACGATAGAAGAAATCATGACGGCCAATTCCGGACCGGCAACCATAGAAATCAATAATTCGGGAACTGCCAGGCCAATGCCGCATAACAACGTAAGAAGAAATACGCCTTTTAATGCTTTGATAGAACCGCCAACGACAATAACCATCAAGAACGGAGAAATAATATTCAACGGTAATAACTGCAGGCTGATGTACGTAGATAACGTTACGGGGTCAAGGCCTGTCAAATTAGCCAGTGTACTAGCAGGAATCCCGATAGAACCATACGTTGTCGGTACGGAGTTGGCAATTAAACAGAGAAGAATCGATTTAATCGGGTCAAATCCCAGGGCGACCAACATGCTTGCCGGAATCGCAATAGCCGTACCAAAACCGGCCATGCCTTCCATGAAAGCACCAAATCCCCAGCCAATAAGGAGAGCCAGTACACGGCGGTCCTTACTTACCGTTGTCAGCATATGTTTGATAATGTCCATAGATTTGGTATAGACTGTCAAGTTATATGTAAAAATAGCTGCAATGATAACCAGTAAAATCGGCCAGCATGCCAGGGCAGCCCCTTCAATTGCAGCTGTCGCAGCATCCATGCCGGGCATGTTGTATTGAAGCAAGGCTACGGCAAAGGAAATAAGCAGGGCAACCGGGCAGGCTTTAAAACTTTGCATCTTTAAGAAGCCTAAGGAAATGACAAGCCATATAATAGGTGATAACGCAAGTAAAAAAATCATAGTGACAAAGATCCTTCCTTTCAAAAAAAATAAAAAGTGTGTGAAAAATTTCCTATACACAACGAAAAACATAGAACCCAAACCACCATATTTCTAGTGGTGGGGGAGTACGAAGTATATTGTGCATATTCTAAAAAGCTATTAATATAATAACTTTCTAATTCGATTAAATTATAATAATAGTATACAATAAAATATAAGCATAATTCAATAGAAAAATCCATTCCGTTATAGCATGAATAAAAAGCGTAACAATGGGTAAAAATAGAGGGTTTGCCGGGAATTTGAGAGAGAATCGTCAGAATAGCATTGCAAAAAATGCATAATCAAAGTTAAAAAAC
>CAVKOP010000166.1:0-4197 GCA_963657835.1 Lachnospiraceae bacterium
GTTTCACAGTTGACCACACGATTGACATTATTCCGCATATCTTTTACGACACGCACGCTTTCAAAATCCAAATAGGCCTGTGTGGCTCCGACATACTGCAAAAAAGCAGACACACCATTGCCTTCTTTGACATAGACGAGATAATCGCCCTTGCGGTCTGTCATTTTAGCGGGGACATGAAAGCGCCGCATAATTTTCAATAATTTTTGAGCAAAAAATTCATTGCCTGTCAGCAGTTCCAAATGGTAATCGCCTTTAGGCTGATTGACAGACCCGCCGCCCATAAAAGCGCCCCGCAAAAAAGCCCGCTGACAATCAGCATTTTTCAAATCAATCGCAGCAAACTCTTCTGCTCCCGGAAATAAGGATAAGGCCTTTAACACACGCGTACTGGCATCTGTCGGCGGTACACGCAAAATATAGTAATTCTTTTTGCGCAGCCGCAGCCCCTGCCGTACCCGCACTTCCGGCCGGATAGGGAAGGACTGACGCCACATTTTTAAGGCTTTGCGCGCTACGGCATTATTGGATGTGCTGAATTCTATGCCTATACAGCCGCGCGAACCTAATATCAACGAGCCGCCCATACACAACAACGCCGCCAGTTCAGCATAGCGGCAGGCGGCATTTTCTGGTTGATAGTGGGCAATTTCATTTTTGACCTCTTCGGCAAACGACATGCTGCCCACCTCCTATTGGTGTTTAAAATTATATCGTTTCAAATAATAATGCAGCAGTTCCGGTGACAAATCGGTCCGCAGCGCATTAATCAAATCAAAAAGAACATTGGCCAATTTCTTGGTATCATGGGTTGCCCCGGTTTCTTTATTGACCAAGTCAGACAGAATCAGCGTTGCCCCAGCCTGGCTGACTTCTTTTTTATCAATGATGACCGGATGAGAACCTGCCGCAGCATACCGCTGCAGAATGGCCGTGTCGATATTGCCGCTGTTGGCAATAACAAAATCAATCACCGGCTGTCCCAACTGCCGATGTATTGCTTTTACGTGATCTGATACGGAATAATCGTCCGTTTCACCAGGCTGCGTCATCACATTGCAAATATAAATCTTCTTAGCCGCACTTTGGCAAACTGCTTCTGCAATTTCCGGTACACACAAATTAGGCATAATGCTGGTATATAAGCTGCCCGGTCCCAGCACGACGGCATCCGCACTGCGAATGGCTTCTACGGCTGACTGTACCGCCTTAGGCTGCTCCGGCGTCGTAAACACGCGCTTGATTTTGCCGTGTGCATGCGGTATTTGTGATTCACCGCAAATAATCCGTCCATCTGTCAGTTCGGCATTTAAAGAAATTTTTTCTGCCGATGACGGGATAACTTTCCCACGCACTTTTAATACCTTACTTGTCGCATCCATCGCTTCTTCTACATCCCCCAGGACTTCGATAAGCGCAGCGATAAATAAGTTGCCAAAGCTATGTCCTGTCAAATTCCCAGAACCGCCAAAACGATGGGCAAACAGTTTTTCCATCAGTCCTTCTTTATCAGCCAGAGCAACCAGGCAGTTGCGCAAATCACCCGGGGCAATAATATCCAAATCCTGGCGAATACGGCCTGTCGAGCCGCCGTCATCAGCAACCGTTACGACGGCCGTTAAATTATAGGTTTTGGTCTTCAATCCCCGCAGCATGACAGACAGTCCGGTGCCGCCGCCGATGACGACTACCTTCGGTCCTTTGGAAAGCTGGATGTTGGACAATATCAAATCACTGATATTTCCCGATTCATTAGGCATGACAACGCCGAGCATCGTTCGTATGAGCCGCTTGGTAGACCAGCCCATAATCACAATGCCAAGGCAAAGGACAACAATACCCAATGTCGCCAACACTGTATAGTTATAATGTCCCGTTATTTCGTACAGCATGCGGAACATCCATTCTTCAATCTGACCAAGCCATTGGTAATTGAAGGTCAGGACCAAGCCAAAGCTGGTAGCCATCATGCCCAGGCCAAAGATAAAAAGCCAGCGTTTGATATGCAGTCCCGGATGCAGCCATTTAAAAAAACGCATGAGCCGACACCTCCATTATTGTCCTTCGTACCCCGGCGCATCTTCCTCTACTTCATTTTTATAAAGATCTCGATGCTCAATCGTGACATCGACACCTGTTTCTTTTAAATGTTTGTACATTGCTTCTGCCATACAGACGCTGCGATGCATGCCGCCGGTACAGCCGACAGCAATCACGAGCTGACTTTTCCCTTCCCGTTCATAATTGGGCAGAAGAAAATCAATCATGTCAAACCATTTTTCCTTAAATGCTGTCGTGATAGGAAAGCTTTCGACATAGTCCCGTACAGCAGGCACACGACCCGATTTATGGCGGTATTCTTCAATATAATAGGGATTTGGCAGGAAGCGCACATCATCGACAATATCGGCATCAATAGGCATGCCGTGTTTAAAGCCAAACGAAACGACTGTCACATTCATGCTTTTTTTGCCGTCATTAATCGCATATTTCTTAACTAATATTTCCTTTAATTCTTTGGGCCGCAAATTGCTCGTATCAATAATAAAATCGGCCTGTTTGCGCAGTGTTGCCAAACGGCGGCGTTCTTCCGCAATGCCTTGGCTGATACGGCTGTGCGGTGCCAGGGGATGCACGCGGCGCGTTTCTTTATACCGGCGGATTAACGCCTGGTCAGACGCTTCGATAAAGACAATTTCATAGTCTACGCCCTGTTCCTGCAGTTCTTTTAAGGACTGGCTCATCGCATCAAAAAACTGGCCGCCGCGAATATCGGCAATCAAAGCAACATGACGGACTCGTTCGCCCCCTTTAATGCACAATTCGGCAAATTTAGGAATAAGTACCGGCGGAATGTTGTCAATACAAAAATAGCCGATATCTTCTAATACTTGTACGGCATGACTTTTGCCCGCACCGGACATACCTGTCACGATAATCAAGTGAAACTGCTCCATAGGGGCCTCCTTATTTACAACACAAATTTTTCAATCGCCTGCGCAACACCATCGGCATCGTTGGATGCTGTAACGCAGTCCGCAGCCGCTTTGATTTCATCATGGGCATTTTCCATAGCTACAGACAGCCCTGCTGCTTTCAGCATGTCTATATCATTCTGTGAATCGCCGGCAGCCATGGTTTCGTTTATGGATACGCCAAATATATCTGCCAATCGCTGCAGTCCCCTTCCCTTGTCTACATGGGTAGGCATAATTTCCAAAAAGGTATCTTCAGAAAAAAGCACTTGCAGTTTTCCCGGCATGTGTTTTTCGATATATGCTTTTCGCTGCAGCAGTTCTTCATGGCTGCCGCGGCTGAGAATTTTGTTGCACGGGCCCTGCGGCTGATAAAAATCCTCGCCGCAAATGACAGCATGGGCCCCGGTTTTTCGTTCATATTCCTGAATCCAATGTTCTGATACAGCAGCACGCAGTACATCATCAATATAAGTCTGCATCTGCCATCCTTTTTCTTTGGCAATGGCCAGCAAGGTTTGGGCATCTTCTACGGCGATTGTTTTTTCATATAATTTTTTGCCTGTTTCTACGGTCTGAATCAGGCCTCCTGCATAGAGAACCATCGGCATATCTCCCAATCCCAGGAGTTTGCCGTAGGAACGGGCCGTACTATACATGCGTCCTGTCGCAATCGCTACGATGACGCCTTGTTCACGGGCAGCCTGAATCGTCTGCAGTGTACGCGCAGAAATCGTTTTATCACTGCGCAGCAGCGTGCCGTCCAAATCTAAAGCGACCAAACGGATGGGCGGATTCATTTTCATTTGGCTGTACCGCCTTTCTGCCAGTCAAACGGTACGCCTTCTTCGGCTGGAGCTGCCGCAGTGCTGGTGCCGGCATATTTTAAATCATCAGCAAACACTTCGGCCAATTTATCAATCGTTTCCTTTTGGGCTGCTGTCGCGCGGCTGCGGTTACGCACAGCCGTTTCTACCATTTGAGCCATTTCATAGCGTGTCAAAGAATACGTTGGAGAAAATTTGGACATATCGGCACCTGTCAGTCCTTCTTTGCTTAAGGTGCACAGCGATGTATATTCCCAAGAATTTCGTTCCATCGTGTCAAAGGGATTGGGCGCATATGGGTTGTACGCTGCCGCACTGCCGATGGTCATGATGACAAAAGCCATAATAATCATACATATACGTTTCATTTACATTCCTCCACAATACAAATATAC
>CAVKOP010000167.1:0-4197 GCA_963657835.1 Lachnospiraceae bacterium
GCATATATGGGAACAGCAAAATTTCTGTTGTACGAGTTGGAAGACGGGAAAACCGTACTGCAGCATTTGCAGAAAGCAGATGTGCAGCTACAGCAGGAAATAGAACAACTAGGTGTTTCATTCAACCAAATATCTTCTATGGCTGCTGATATATGCCGTCCCAGTCAGCCGACGCAGACAAACGGCTATATTAAACAAGTGTATTTTCCTATATCATCTGCAGCATATCACCTAGTAAGCGTATTGCCGTCATCTAGCGTCATGATAGAAATAAAAAGAAGAATGATGGAAGAAAACAGCAGAAGAAAAGCATGCCGTGATGCCGAAAACAGCCAGTATGGGGAAGCTTATCGAACATGGGCGGATATAACGGATATTCATTTTGGCGGGACTAAGCCGCAAAATATCAGCATCCTAAATTCAGCACATGGCGGCAGCTTTTGGGCGTTGTCATCCTTGCCGCCTGTCATACAAAAGAAAGATATACGAATTCCTAAAAAAGACTTTTTCCAGGAAACGTTGCCATATAAAGACTATGTGTCGTTGTTTAAGGCACTGCATACTGATATATTGACCAACGGTATCAATAATAGGCACGTACGCAGGAAGCGGGAAGAAATCATAGACTGCATTATGCAGCTGGCATGGACTTATTGTTATATGCTGCGGGAAAAAACTGCAGGATGGAGCTTGCAAAAAGATTATGAATCGCTGCCGCAGGCACAGAAAATATGGCTGGATACCGTATATGATCAGCAGCGAAAAGATAATGAAACGTGGGAACGTGAATTAACAACGCAGTTTGGCCGCTGGGTTATCAACAAATATTTTCATATACTGAAAGAGGACAAAGTGCTTTTGGGAGATGACGAACTGGCATATGTTAAGAAGGTAATGCGAGATGCCATGCGAAAGGATGTGAGAGAACATTGAACAAAACATATATTGTATTGCATCATGTCCACATTCAAAACGCCAATGCCATGAGTAGCTGTTATACCATAGGATTTCCGGCCATGACGGCGTGGCTGGGCGCTGTGCATGCGTGGCAGCGGCAGCTGACAAGGATACCGGGCCTGGAACAAATAAAATTGACTAAAACTGCTGTTATCAGCCATCAATGCCAACTGCAGACATATAAAAACGGACATTTTAGTAGTATTATTGGCACGGCGAATCCCTTAAAAAAGAATAAACGGACAGGCAATTTTGAACGGCCCCCTTTTATTGAAGAAGCGCGTATCCATTTGGACGTGTCCTTAGTCATAGAAGCCCAGGGCGTATCCGGGGATAATGAAAAACTATGCAAAGCGAAGTTGCAGACCATCCTTTGGCAGACAAAATTGGCGTCTGGCGATGTCGTGGGCTATGATGAAAATATAGAAATCAAGTATGTATCAGAAAATACTCGTACGGAAAGAAAAATTATTCATAGTCTGATGCCGGGCTATGCCCTTATCGAACGAAGCGAACTGCTTCAAACCCAAGATGATACAAAAGCAGACAAGTTGGATTCTCTGTTGGATTTTTTGAGTATACATGTATACAGTAAGATAGAGGATGAAAAAAATACAAGAATTTGGCATTATGAAAAAAGAGAACCGGGTTGGCTGGTTCCTATCGCTATTGGCTTTAAGGGTATATCGCCGATAGGCAAGGTACAGAATCAACGGGATGAAACAGCCGACCATTGTTTTGTAGAAAGTGTAGTCACCTTGGGAGAATTTAGAATGACCTATCGCTTTCAATCCTTAGAAGATATGAT
This sequence comes from Lachnospiraceae bacterium, assembly GCA_963657835.1. GTDB lineage: Bacteria > Bacillota > Negativicutes > Veillonellales > Megasphaeraceae > Megasphaera. The sequence goes on from CAVKOP010000167.1 coordinate 1,766, forward strand.
GTGGCACTATGAATACGATGCCGCAAATCAGTTATATATATGTAAAAATCAAGCAGGAGGAATGCAGCATGGCTAAAACGACAGAAAGAAAAACAACAGTACTTGCTTTTGAAAAGAAAATGGTAGCGTCTGACGGCTATATGTATCAAGTACGATGGGATACACGAACAGAAGACGCCCAGCGCATAAGCCTTACGGAAAAGTCCGTGCGGGGAACTATTTCCAATCGGTTGACGAAAGCAGTTGCCAACGATCCGATGAAATTGGATGCTAAAATTGAAAATCCGAATTTGCAGACCGTGGACAGCGCTTCATTGGACTTGCAGCATGATACATTAAAACTTTGCTTTACCTTGAAAATTTTATCCGGCGTGCAGTATCCGTCAGCCTGCAATAACGAAGCCCATTATAAACGGATTGGCAATATGGTTCGTTCCTATATAGACACTTATGGGTTTAAAGAAGTAGCCAAACGGTATGCCCTGAATATAGCTAATGGCCGTTTCCTTTGGAGAAACCGAGTAGGCGCAGAAAAATTGGAAATCGTCGTACATAACAAAGAAAACCAAAAAACATGGACCTTTGACGGGTACGAATATGCTATGAACACATTTGAAAAAACAGATGCGCAAGTCGAAGAATTGGCAGCCTGCATTGCAGATGCCTTGTGCGGTAAAACGCCGTACTTCTTTATAACAATTACAGCCTATGCACTTTTGGGCAATGGACAAGAAGTATACCCTAGTGAAGAGTTGGTTTTGGACAAGAACGACAATAACAATAAGAAAAGCAAGATTTTATATCAAGTCCATGACGTGGCTGCTATGCATTCACAAAAAATCAATAATGCCCTGCGAACGATTGATACGTGGTATCCGGAATACGAAGAAACTGGCAGAGCGATTGCTATAGAACCATATGGAGCCGTGACAACGATAGGCCGCGGCTATCGTTCACCTAAAGAAAAGCAAGATTTTTATACATTGTTTGACAAGTATTCCCAGGGAGATGAACCATTTGCCAGCCAAGACGAAGCAGACTATATCATGGCAATGCTTGTCCGCGGCGGCGTTTTTGGAGAAAGCGGAAAGGATTGATGGGGATGAAATACTATCAAGAAATAACACTCCTTCCTGATGATACGGGTATATCGACTGCTTTTTTGTGGTCTAAAGTATTTTTTCAACTGCACCTCGTATTGGCTGCCGAGAAAGAAAAACGGGGGAAAGGCATATTTGCCGTGTCCTTTCCTCAATATCATAAAGAAGGATTGGGAACCAAACTGCGTGTTTTTGCAGAAAATGAGGCAGCGTTAGAGGAATTGCATCTTGCGAATGTACTGCAGCGTTTTCAAGAGTATGTGCATATAACAGGTGTCAGACCCGTCAGAAAAAATCACAGCTGGGCTGTATACAAACGCTATCAGCCTGACGGCTCGGTACATCAAAAAGCCAAACGCTATTCCAAACGGCATGATGTAACCTACGAAGAAGCATGCCGCATTATGAAATCGAAAAAGAAAGAAACACTCCCATACATACCACTGCGCAGCGCATCTAACAAGCAAACCTTCAGCTTGTTTATTCAAAAAACAACAGCTGACGAAAAACATATCCAAAGCTTTTCTGCCTATGGACTAAGCACAGATTCAACAGTCCCCGAATTTTGACCCAAATTTTTGGCATACACCAAAAAGCAAGGAAATAAGCGGCTTTTAACATGGGCTTGAAAATTTTGGGTAAAATGGGTATAATCGCTATAAAGCAAGACGTCATGCGAATAAAGCTGCATGAGGATACAGTTATCTGCCGTGTAGGCAGTTTAGAAAATGTAACCTTCTACCACGTACACGCTATCTTTGTTATCTGCCGTGTAGGCAGTTTAGAAAAAATACGGGCTTTGAGCCAGTACCTGCGCAAAGTTATCTGCCGTGTAGGCAGTTTAGAAACAGTGAGCGAAATGAGGGATGCAAATTGCCGTCGTTATCTGCCGTGTAGGCAGTTTAGAAATATCTGAGTCCCATTGGTCGCCATAATCGACGGTTATCTGCCGTGTAGGCAGTTTAGAAATGAAGCGTGGTTGAGAGAAGACAAGAAAAATAGTTATCTGCCGTGTAGGCAGTTTAGAAAATACGACCAAAAAGAGTGGCTTTACAATTAAAGTTATCTGCCGTGTAGGCAGTTTAGAAAATTAGGAATGACACTTCCATGGATTCGTCCGTGTTATCTGCCGTGTAGGCAGTTTAGAAATGCTGGGTAAACATGGCGGAGTAGTCGTCACTGTTATCTGCCGTGTAGGCAGTTTATTTGTATGACCGTATGCTTGTAAAGATATATTCTCGTCTTGGAATGTGTTATGATATAGTTATAAGACACATAAAACAGCGAAGAAAGAAGAAGATATTAATGGCTAAATTTTGTATACACTGTGGC